>CAXTOS010000207.1:0-2062 GCA_964245935.1 uncultured Novosphingobium sp. | reverse complement strand
CGTCAGTCTCGCATCAGCATTGCTCTGGATACCCTTTGTCCACGAAACCTAGAGCGTGATGACAAAAAGTGGGTACCGGTTTTTGTTCTTAAATCACGCGAAAACAAAGATTCTAGAGCATGAGGCGATTCTATCTTATCGCATCATGCTCTAGCGTCTTTCCGGTTAAGACGGTGCCAGCCCGACGAAAGTCGGAAAGACTCTAAGAAAGAGCCCACCCCTGGCCCCTCCCGCAAGCGGGCGGGGAACAAGTAGTAACCAGCCTACCCGTTACTTGCAGGCGAACAACAGGCGCCCCGGCGCCAGTTTGACCAGAACTTCATCGATCGCATTGGCCGACACGGCAAAACAGCCTTCGCTACGGCCGACCCGGCCCTGCCTGACAGCCATTTCCGCGCTGACATAGGCGGCGTGATGGACGACGATGCCACGCTCGCGGGCCAGGCAATTGTCTGTTTCCAGTCCGTCCAGCCGCATCGACCGGCCGTGTTCGCCACGATAGATTTCGCGCGTGACGAAACTGCCCTGGCACGAGGCGTTCGATCCGGGGCGGTTGGACAGATGCTCGACCAGCCCGACGTTGCGCGGATCGGAGCCCCGACCATGCGCGACCAGATGCGTGGCGATGACCCGGCTATTCGCGACATCGACCACCTGGAACCGCTGGGCGCTGGAGGGCGCGGAAAAATCGACGATGCCGATGATGTCGCGATGCGCGACCAATGGCCGATGGGCATCGAGCGCAGCCAGCGCACGTGCCAGCAATTCCGGGCGCGGACCAAGGTCGACGGCGGCAAATACGACGCGGGGAGCGACGGCAAGAGTAACCACCCCGGCCGACAAGGCGCCGATGAAATGGCGCCGATTCATAGGCATGTGCTGCGATTCCTGAAAGGCTTGGCGCTTCCTGTTTTTGGGCCTGTAATTCAGGCCGATCATTTCGCAATCGGGCAGCGCCCGGAATCGCGGTGAAGCGCCGCTGGTGTGCGATGGGCTACGCTGCAACTGCGAAATCACCGGGAACCGGGGGGAGGGACGCGTCACGGGTAGCCCTGCGGGAATCCCCTGCTTATAGCGCGCCATGATCTCCGATCCCTCAATCCTGCTTCACGACGTCTTTGGCTTCGAGACGTTTCGCGGCGTGCAGGAACAGGTCGTGCGCCGGGTGCTGGCCGGGCAGGGGACGCTGGCGGTCATGCCGACCGGCGCGGGCAAGTCGCTGTGCTATCAATTGCCTGCCGTGGCCTTGCCCGGCTGCTGCGTCGTCATCTCGCCGCTGATCGCGCTGATGCATGATCAGTTACGGTCCGCTCGCGCGCTGGGCATCCGCGCGGCCAGCCTGACCTCGGTCGATGCCGACTGGCGCGAAACCACGGATCGCCTGCGCGCGGGTGAACTCGACCTGCTTTACGTCGCGCCGGAACGCGCCGCCACCGCAGCGTTTCGCGATCTGCTGGGCGAGATCGGCATCTGCCTGTTCGCGATCGACGAGGCGCATTGCGTATCCGAATGGGGGCATGATTTCCGCCCCGATTATCGCCTGCTGCGGCCACTGCTCGATCATTTCGGCGATGTCCCCCGGCTGGCGCTGACCGCCACCGCCGATGCGCATACCCGCGCCGATATCCTGGCGCAGCTGGGACTCCCAGAAGATGGCCTGATCATCGCCGGCTTCGACCGGCCCAATATCCGTTACGTCGTGCAGCCGCGCGATACCCTGGCCAGACAGCTGCAGGCGATCATCGACGCCAATCCCGGGCCCGGCATCATCTATGCGCAGACCCGCGCCATGACCGAGCGCATGGCACTGGCGCTGGGCCGCGACGGCCGCCCGATCCGCGCCTATCACGCCGTGCTCGCGCCCGAGATTCGCGCTGAAAACCAGAGCGCTTTCCAGGCCAGCGAGGAAATGGTGATGGTCGCCACCGTCGCCTTCGGCATGGGCATCGACAAGCCCGACGTGCGCTTCGTGGTCCATGCCGGCCTGCCCAAATCGATCGAGAGCTATTACCAGGAAAGCGGCCGGGCCGGGCGCGATGGCGACCCCGCGGTGGCGACCCTG
>CAXTOS010000206.1:0-2091 GCA_964245935.1 uncultured Novosphingobium sp. | reverse complement strand
GCGTGACATGACCGGCATGGGCTCGTTCCTGATTATGGGCCTGTTCGGCATCATCATCGCGAGCGTGGTCAATATCTTCGTCGCCAGCTCGATGCTGCAGTTCATCGTGTCGGTGGTCGGTGTGCTGGTGTTCGCGGGCCTCACCGCCTGGGATACCCAGCGGCTGAAGAACGATTACATCTACGGCTATGCCTCGCAGGGCGGTGACGTGGCGGAACGTGCGGCGATCTCGGGTGCGCTGTCGCTCTACTTGAACTTCATCAACCTGTTCACGCTGCTGCTGCAACTGCTCGGCCAGCGCGACTGATCACCTCCGCCTCGCGCGGATTAATTCAAGCCCCGGCCTAACCGCCGGGGCTTTTCTTTTGCGCGAAGCGAAAATAGTCTCCCACCATGCCCGCTCCCGAAATCAGGCCCGCCACCCAGGCCGACCTCGCCGCCATTACCGAGATTTACGAACACGCGGTCCGCTACGGCACCGCGACGTTCGAACTGATACCGCCAGACCTCGCCGAGATGACGCGCCGCTTCAAGGCGCTGACCGACGGCGACTTTCCCTATTTCGTCGCAGCGCTCGACGGCCGCGTAATCGGATATGCCTATGCGGGACCCTACCGGCCGCGGCCGGCTTATCGCTTCACGGTGGAAAATTCGGTCTATCTGCAGCCGGCGATCCATCGGCGCGGCATCGGCCTGCAATTGCTGCGGCGGCTGATCGCCGAATGCGAGGCGCGCGGCTATCGGCAGATGATCGCGGTGATCGGCGATTCCGCCAACGCCGGATCGATCGGCGTGCACACCAAATGCGGATTCCAGATGATCGGAACCCATCCCAATGTCGGCCTCAAGTTCGGCCGCTGGCTCGACACGGTGATGATGCAGCTCGCACTCGGCGAAGGTGCCACGACGGTGCCGGCTCCGTAGCCCGGATTCAAAATCTCGAAAACAACCCCATGCAAAGTAGAAATTTAGGGGTCGCCGGGCCTCAGTCGCGCTACACCACCGCCAGCAAAAACCGTAGGGTGGGCAAAGCGAAGCGTGCCCACCCCTCTCAGCGTGCTGGTGTAGATGGTGGGCACGGCGCCAAGTGCGCCTTTGCCCACCCTACAATTCCAGGAATCGCGGCCCTAAACCACCGCCAGCTTGCGGTCGATCACCAGCAACACGCGATCGAGCTCATGGCCGCGGCGCAGGATCAGCCCGGTCGCCGAGATCACGCTGTACATGCCCTGCTTGCGCGCCAGCCGCGGATCTTTTTCGATGCGGTAGATCGGGACTTCGGAAGCACGGCGAAACACCGAGAACACCGCGCGCTCCCTCAGAAAATCGATGGCGTAGTCGCGCCACTCGCCGTCGGCGACCATGCGGCCGTACAAGTTCAAGATACGATTGAGTTCGAGACGGTTAAACGTCACCCGGCTTGGTAACGCCGCCGTAGCGGTGTTGCGCGCCGCCGCGCGGTTCTCGCTTGGATCGGCATCCTCCGACATCGAGCTCATGCTGCATCTCCTGTCATCTCACCGACATGATCGCGCCGACTGCCCGCCGCTGCAAGAGGCCGGTGTCGGCCAGGGCAACATTCGCCCCGCCGAAAGCCCTCCCCGGGCCGGGCTGTGGCGTCGGAAATATGCCGTCACGGGATCGTTAGCGGAATCATAATACTGCCCCACTTCCGCCCAGCGCCCGCCCAGCTGGATTGCGAGAAGATGCTCCTGCGTTGACCCGGTCCTTTCGGCGCCGGATTCCTCAGCCCCCAGCCCCCGGGGTCGTCAGGATCGGGTCTGTTCGCAGGAGATAGTTTATCCCCATACTGGGCCAACGCGAGTTGGTCCTTTTTCTTTTTGGGGCGTCATTGGGACATTCTTTCAGGCGCCGTCGGCATGGCGTCTCGGGGACGATGGCCGCCGTTGCGTGTGCGACAAAACGCGCGCCCTTGTTGCGGCTGCGAACTCAACCAGGAAGGTTGGCCAATTTTCCACGAAGCTGCTGGTGCAGAGGCAGCACGTAGCCATCCGTGAGCGGCGCAATCGGAAAATCGGGCGGGGCATCCGATTCGATCCAGACCGCCTCCTCGATTTCAGCCGCCGGTTG
>CAXTOS010000205.1:0-2175 GCA_964245935.1 uncultured Novosphingobium sp. | reverse complement strand
TACCCCAGGAGAAAATCATGCCGCATATCGTCAACACCGGAAACGTCGGCCCTTTGATAAAGCCCAAGAAGCCCAAGCCGCGCCCCCCCAAAGATGAGCAGAAGGCCAAGCCCAAAAGCTGAAATCAGGAAGGATGCCGGCGCGCGGCCGGCAGCTTCTCGCTCAAATAACCGGGATGGCGATAATTTCGCCGGTCAAGGATTATGCCGATTTGCCGCGCTTCTTCAACTCGGTCAAGGCGCTTCAGCACGGCATAACGAATTGCGAGTTCCGCGGAAGTCAAATCTGCATGGCCCGTTAAATCCACCAGCGCCGACTGCCATGCCGCGATGGCGGCGGGTCGATGGCCCAGTTGCGCTTCACAATCGCCGCCCCGTTGCTCTGCCCATCCCAGCGCGATCTTGTCCGCTTCCTCGTTAGCGGTCCGCTGATGCAGGTTGGTCGCCACCTCGCTGAAAACCGGCGCTGCGGTCGCGCAATTGCCGGACGCCTGGTCCAGCGTTGCCCGCAGCATGTCCAGAAAGCTTCTCAGATCGACCGTCCAGTGCACGTTTCGAGGATCACGCCGCCTCAACAGAGCCAGCGATTGATCCGCCGCAGCCAGCTCTGCCCGACTTGCGCCTGGATCATGTGCATAGAATAAGTCGTTCGCCAAACCGTATAATATCTTGAATCTGATTTCCTGCCAGATATTGTTGTTGGGATCTCCTGCAATCATTTTTCGTATCAGACCATCGCTCATTTTATAATAATTCATGGACCCGGCAATGTCGCCGGTCGACAGTTCCAGCCGGCCCAGCGTTTGGAGTGCGGTGATCGTGCTGCTCCGGGCGGTCATGTTCCGGGGATCGGTGGTCAGCACGCGCTGGTAGATTGCCAGCTCGCGCCGCAGCAGCGCGATTGCGGTCGCGCTATGGTTCAGGCGGTCCTGCGCGGTTGCCAGCCAGGAAATGTCCTGGCCGACTTCGATCTCAGCGCCTGCGTCGCCCGGTTTGCGCTGCGCCGCCGCCTCGACAATCCGCAGCGCCGCCGCAAAATCGGTCGCTGCCTCCGCATAGCGCCCCTGATCGAGCAACATTGTCCCGAGATTGCTGTCGGCGTAGGACACCTCCATCTGCCAGTCGGCATTTGCGGGATCGATCCGCACCAATTCGTCCGCATATTTCTGGTAAGCCCGAAACTGCGCTTCCGCTTCCCTGGCCAGTCCGCGTTGATACGCAACGTAACCCACCCAATAGACGCTCTGCGCCTGATCGAAGATGCGCTGACCATTATGCGGATCGCGCGCCAGCAATTCGCCGGTGGTTGCCAGCGCCTCGTGGAAAGCGGTGAGTGCGCCCTCGCTGTCACCGCGCGTGTTGCGCACTTCCCCCACCAGATGCAGCGCCCGCGCGCGCCGGCCAAGCGCATCGGCATCCAGCCTGGCGGGATCCTGGTCGCGGTAATATTTGAGCGCGCGCTGGCCGACCGCATCGAGCACGTCGAGCCGGCCGACCGGCTCCAGTTTCTTGCGCAGGTCGGTGAGCATGAACTCGACCAGCCCGTCCGCCTCGGCGCGTTGCTGCTCGGCCTCGTGTCGGGCGCGGATCGCAACTGCGGCCAGGCCCGACATCACCAGCGCCAGCGCGCTTGCCGCCATGGCCAGCCCGGTCAGCCGCCGTTGCCGCCGCTGCGCCTCGCGCCGCACCAGATTGTCGAGCTTCAGCCCGGTCAGGCCGGCGACGATCTTGAGCTTGGCCAGCTTTCGGCCATCGCCCGATGCCCGCAGATCGGCGGCGATCGGTTCCGCCGGGGTGGTCCCGATCTGCCCCCCGGCATCAACCCGGAAACGCAGCGCCGGCGCGAAGCATTCCTCCTCTGCCCGCCCCGGCAACTCGCTTGCCTGGGGTTCGCCGGCAACAATCACCACCAGCACGCGCGCTTCGCCGTGCAACGCCTTGAAGGCCCGCACTTCCTCGTTGACCCAGCGCGACCGGGCAGAGGCCGGCGAGGCAACGACGATCAGGAACTGCGCCGCGCCAAGCGCCTCTTTCAGCTCCGCCGACAGATCACCCGATGCCGCCAGCTCGTCGCGGTCCCTGAAGATCGGCGCGAGACGGCGCGGCACCGGCCCGACCCCGGTAGTTACGCCGACACGCTGGGCAGGCAGACGATAGAATTCCCGCGCGCGCTGCA
>CAXTOS010000204.1:0-2266 GCA_964245935.1 uncultured Novosphingobium sp. | reverse complement strand
CCCCCTCGCCCCCCTCCCCCGTCCGTCCTGAGCCCGCCGAAGGGCTGCTTTTCTTGTCGACATCTGCCCGAAAGAAGGACGATGGTTCAACAGGCGCGGCATGGACGGTGGGTTTTTATCCGTAGGCTTTGCTATAAGACCCCACATGAACCCGCTGCACGCGATCACTGCCGGCCTGACCGTGCTTGCCCCCATGTTTGCCATCGTGGCGACGGCATATCAGGTCGTGGCGCTGGTCATGGTGCGGCGGCTGTTTGCCGATCGCGCCGCGACCGTCCCCAGCCAGGCCGCCGTTTCGCTGCTCAAGCCGCTGCATGGCGCCGAACCGCAGCTGGCGGCCAATCTCGCGACGTTTCTGGACGTCGCCCATGACGGTCCGCTCCAGATGGTCTGCGGGGTCAATGCACCACACGACAGCGCCATCCCCGCGGTCGAGGCGCTGGTGGCGGCTCGCCCGCGCGCCGATATCGCCTTGTGCACCGGGCCGCCTGCCTACGGCGCCAATCGCAAGATCGGCAATCTCACCAGCATGTTGCCCTTGGCGCTGCACGATATCCTGGTGCTGTCGGACAGCGACATGGTCGTGGAGCGCGATTATCTGGCGCAGGTGCTGTTCGCGCTGACGGCGCCGGGAGCGGGCGTGGTGACCTGCCTCTATGTGGGGCGCGGCGACACCGGTTGGTGGTCGCAACTGGGCGCAGCGGCGATCAGCTATAGCGGCATGCCCAATATGGTGGTGGGGTTGAAAACCGGTATCGCGCACCCGTGCATGGGCTCGACGATTGCGCTCCGCCGCGCCACCCTGGCCGCGATCGGCGGCTTTGCGCGCTTTGCCGACACGCTGGCCGATGATCACGCCATCGGGGTCGCGGTGGCGCAACTCGGCTTGCGCGTAGTGGTCCCCCCGATGCTGCTGGTCCACGCCGGAACCGAGCGCTGCTTCCGCGAATTATGGCGCCATCATTTGCGCTGGGCGGTGACCATTCGCGGTGTCGCCGGCGCCGGTCACTGGGGATCGCTGGTCACGCATGCGGTGCCGCTGGCATTGCTAGCGATGCCGTTCGACCCGGCAACGGGCAGCCTGACGCTGATCGCGGCATTGTGCGCGCGAATTGCGCTTGCGGGACAAGTCGATCGCATTCATGGGCGACGCATAGCGCCGGCCTGGATGATCCCCCTGGCCGACTGCCTCGGTTTCGTCATATTTTGCGCCAGTCTGATTGTGCGAAAGGTTGATTGGCGCGGCGTCAGGCTTACTATGACCGCCGATGGCCGCATAATGGCCTGAAAAGAGAGTTTTGATGAAGCGCACCCTTTTCCTGCAGGCTCCCTCGTTCGACGGCTATGATGGCGGCGCCGGCGCGCGCTACCAGATGAAGCGCGAGGTAAAGAGCTTCTGGTACCCCACCTGGCTGGCCCAGCCGGCGGCGATGGTGCCGGGATCGAAGCTGATCGACGCACCCGCGCATGATCTGAGCTGGGAAGATATCGCGCATGAGGTCGACGAGCGCGATCTGGTCATCCTGCACACCTCAACCCCCAGCTTCGGGCAGGACGTGCGCACCGCGGAACTGATCAAGGCGCGCAACCCGGCAATCATGATCGGCTTCATCGGCGCCAAGGTGGCGGTAGAATCGGAGAAGTCGCTGCTGGCCAGCAACGCCATCGATTTCGTCTGCCGCAATGAATTCGACTTTACCGTGGTCGATGTCGCCAGCGGCATGGCACTGGGCGAGATATCGGGCATTTCCTGGCGCGCGCCCGACGGCGCCATCATCCACAACAAAGACCGCCCGATGATCGAGAGCATGGACGACATGCCGATGGTCTCGCCGATCTACAAGCGCGACCTGACCATCGAGAAATACTTCGGCGGCTATCTCAAGCATCCTTACGTCAGCTTCTACACCGGGCGCGGCTGCAAGAGCCGCTGCACCTTCTGCCTGTGGCCGCAGACCGTGGGCGGCCACAATTACCGCACCCGTTCGATCGCCAAGGTGATCGAGGAGGTGAAATACGTGATCGCCGAAATCCCCCAGACGAAGGAGATTTTCTTCGACGACGACACGCTGACTGACAATCGCGAGCGCGTGGCGGAACTAGCGGTCGAAATGGGCAGGCTGGGCTTCGGCAAGCCGGGTTTCGGCATGACGTGGAGCTGCAATGCCAAGGCCAACGTGCCCCATGCCACGCTGAAGGTGCTGCGCGAAAACGGGTTGCGGCTGCTGCTGGTCGGCTATGAAAGCGGCAACCAGCAGATCCTGCA
>CAXTOS010000203.1:0-2274 GCA_964245935.1 uncultured Novosphingobium sp. | reverse complement strand
TTTCAAGCCCGGCCAGCAGCGCCTTGCGGGCCAACCCATAGGCCAGGGTCGGTCCATCGGCCAGCTTGCGGGCGAGCGTTGCTGTTTCGGCGACCAGCGACGCGTCAGGCACCACCTTGTAGATCATCCCCCATTGCTCGGCCTGCGCGGCGGAAATGCGCTCTGCCAGCAGAATCATCCGCGTGGCGCGCGCCTTGCCGATCAGGCGGCTCAGCACCCAGCTGCCCCCGGCATCGGGCACCAGCCCGACATTGGCGAAGGCCATCAGGAAAAACGCGCTGTCCGCCGCGATGACCAGATCGGCAGCCAGCGCCAGCGGCGCCCCCGCCCCGGCCGCCGCACCATTGACGGCGGCAATCACCGGAATGTCCAGCGCGTCGATCTTTGCGAGCATCGGATTGACCGACCGCATCAGCCCGTTTTGCAGCATAAGCCCGAAATCCAGTCCTTCAGGCACGGTCGACGCCAGATCGCCGCCCGAGCAAAAGCCCTTGCCCGCGCCGGTGATCACCAGCACCCGCGCGTCGCTCAGCCGGTCCAGCGCGTCGGCGATCTCATCCGCCATCGCCCACGACAGCGCATTGCGCGTGTCATTGCGGTTCATGGTGATCGTGGCGATGCTATCGGTCACGTCGAACAGGATGTTTTGGTAAGTCATGGCTCAATGCTGCCCGGCTTTTGGCGTTTCCATGATCTCGGTCAGTTGCCCGCCCATGTCCCTGGGATGCACGAAAATGATCAGCGTGCCATGCGCGCCGATGCGCGGTTCGCCCAGCACGCGCTTGCCCAGGCTTTCGAACCACGCCTTGGCGGCATGGATATCGGGCACTTCGTAGCAAATATGGTGCTGACCGCCGAGCGGGTTTTTTTCCAGCCATTTGCCCACGGCGGAATCGGGCACGGTCGGCTGCAACAGCTCGATCTGGGTGCCGGCGGTGCCGCCTTCACCCGGCGTATTGACGAAGCACACCCGCACTTGCTGGCTGTCCAGCACGAACGGCTCGGTGATGTCGGCGGCACCCATCACATCGCGGTAATGGGCGATGGCGGCATCGAGATCGGGTACCGCGACGCCGATGTGGTTCAACCGACCGAGTTTCACTTGCCGCCCTTGAGAAAAGCCGGCGCGCTCACGCGACCTTCTCGACGATATGGATGTCTTGCATGGCGTTCCTTACCGGCCGTCGATAAGGGGTGGTCCCGCGGACCGCCCCGTCATTTCGATCATCGTTTCGATGCGCACCACCCGCTTGTCGATCGAAACGACTTTTTCGGTCAGCGCGCGAACATCATCGGCGCTGCGGATCAGATCCCCACGCAGGCCATCGATCCGCTCCTGCAGCAGCATCGTATTCTTGAGCGCCGTAAAGGCCTCGGTCAGCGCGCTCACGCCCGCGCGCCCATTGCGCGCAGCATCGCATCGACCTCCGCATGGGTTTCGCGCATCTTGCGGCTCATCTGGTCGAGCGCCGCCGCCATCCTGGGGATCGCCTGATTGACCTGTTCGACCAGTGCGGCCAGCTGCGCCTCATCCTCTTCGCCCTGGTGCAGATAGCGCACCGTGGCCTCACGCACCACATTGCCCACCGATTGCCCGCTGCGCGCGGCAAAGGCATCGAGTGCGGCCTTGTGATCGGGGCTGGTCAGGAAAGTGACGCGTTGGGTTTGCATGGCTGATCCTTACATTATAAGGTGATTATAATGTGAAGGATCGCTGCCGGCAAGCTGGTGGACGTCAGTCATATTTGCCTCACAACGGAATGTTGTCGTGCTTCTTCCACGGATTCTCCAGCGTCTTGTTCCGCAGTTTCCTCAGCCCCAGCGCAATCCGGCGCCGGGTCGAGTGCGGATGGATCACCTCGTCGATAAACCCCTTGCTCGCCGCGACGAACGGGTTGGCAAAGCGTTTTTCGTATTCCCTGGTCTTTTCGGCAATCCCCGCCGCGTCCAGCCCGCGGAAGATGATCTCCACCGCGCCCTTGGCGCCCATCACTGCGATCTCGGCGGTCGGCCAGGCAAAGTTCAGATCGCCGCGCAGATGCTTGGAGCTCATCACGTCGTACGCGCCGCCATAGGCCTTGCGGGTGATCAGGGTGATCTTGGGCACGGTCGCTTCGGCATAGGCAAACAGCAGCTTGGCGCCATGCTTGATGATGCCGTTATGCTCCTGGCTCGTGCCGGGCAGGAACCCGGGGACATCGACGAAGGTGACGATCGGGATGTTGAAAGCATCGCAGAAGCGCACGAAGCGCGCGGCCTTCTTGGATGCGTTGA
>CAXTOS010000202.1:0-2292 GCA_964245935.1 uncultured Novosphingobium sp. | reverse complement strand
TCGAGGGACTTGTGAGCGTGATCGGCCATGCGGACCGTGCCCGGCCGCTGCGGGATTACTGCGTTGGCCTGATGATGCCATGCGAGCGCAAGAGCGTAGAGCCTATGGCGGCGGTGACCGCACCTGAGCGGACGGCAGCGCAGCATCAATCACTCCTGCATTTTGTCGGCGAAGGGCGCTGGTCGGACGAGAAGGTCTTGGCCAAGGTGCGCGAGATGGTCCTGCCGGAGATCGTGCGCCATGGGCAGATCGAGGCCTGGATTATCGACGACACGGGTTTCCCCAAACAGGGCCGTCATTCGGTAGGGGTGGCACGGCAGTATTGTGGTCAACTCGGCAAGCAGGACAATTGTCAGGTCGCGGTGTCGCTATCGATTGCCAATCGTCACGCCAGCCTGCCGGTGGCCTACCGCCTTTATTTGCCGGAACAGTGGGTGGCGGACGGTGACCGCCGGCGCAAGACAGGCGTGCCCGAGGATACTCGCTTTAGAACCAAGCCCGAGATCGCGCTTGAGCAGATCCGTGCGGCCAGTGCAGCCGGCCTGCCGCCCGGTGTGGTGCTGATGGACGCCGGATATGGCTGCAACACGGAACTGCGCAGCAGCATCAGTGCACTGGGGTTGACCTATGTGGCCGGCATCTTGCCGAACACCACGGTATGGGCGCCGGGTATGGCGCCGTTGCGTCCCAAAACCTGGTCGGGCCGCGGACGGCCCTCGAAGTTGATACGGCGTGATCGCAATCATCGGCCGACCTCAGTCAAGCAGCTTGCTTTGGGCTTGCCGGCCAAAGCCTGGCACAAGATCGCGTGGCGCGAAGGCTCGGCCGAACAGTTGTCCTCGCGCTTTGCCCGGTTGCGTATCCGTGTCGCCCATCGCGATTACAATCTTACCAAAAGCCGCCCGGAAGAATGGCTGTTGATCGAGTGGCCGAAAGGTGAGGCCGAGCCGACAAAATATTGGTTCTCGACGCTTCAACAAAATATCACCTTCGGCAACCTGGTGGATCTCACCAAGCTACGCTGGCGCATCGAGCGCGATTATCAGGAGCTGAAGCAGGAGGTCGGGCTCGGGCATTTCGAAGGGCGGGGATGGCGTGGCTTCCACCATCACGCCACACTCTGCATCGCGACCTACGGATTCCTGATCTCCGAAAGGGAGACGATTCCCCCCTCAGCACCTCGTTCCACCGCGATGTTCCAGACGCCTGCCATTCCCAAAAGTTACAGACCCAGAGGCTCCACCGCTACGGCCCGAGCGGCACATTCCAAACTCGATTGCGACCATGCGCCGACGGCTCGTTCTCGCTCTCGTCAAAAACTTGCCGCGATGTCCGTGCTGCGCCGCTCCGATCAGGAACCTGGCGAAGCACCAAACTTTATGACGCAGTAAGACTAGGGCGATTGCTTCTGCGCCCAGACGACGCTTTGATGCGTTGCATGTCCCAGCGCGTCATTCAGCTCCCGTTATCCGGCCGCGATCGGCGCCACTACGTCGCCGAGCTGCGCAAGGTCAAGGATGCCTACCGGCATCAAAGCGCGGCAGCGGAGGCCGCCCATGGCTGCCGATCGGGCGCTACGGGAAGCGCACCGGCTGGATTGCTCGGCCTGGTCGTCGCTACAGTTTATTGGCGGGGACGCCAGCCCATCGCCCCTGATCGCCGATGCCATCCATGGCGGATGCGGACTACTGGAGGTCCAGTGCCGGCACTGCAATCAAACCGAGCTGATCGACCTAACGCTGGCGATTTGGCCGCGGGGCAACCAGGTGCATACCCTCAAGAGCGCTACTGCCGTCCCTGCATGAAGGAATATGGAAAGAAGCGCCGGCCGGATATTGTCGGGATACGCGAACGCCCAGAGCCAGACCCGTCGACCTCGGCAATTTCAAAGTCAAACCCAAAAAAGGCAAGTACCGGCACGGGATGGATGTGCGCATTGGCAAACCGGTCAAAGGAAAACATCGAAAGTGGATGAAATGAAACGACCTGGACCTGCATCGATGGCAAAGCAACGCGAACTAGTCGAGCTGGCGAAAACTCTGGATCTGGATGCGATCGTGAGAAGGACCGGTCGGACGCGCAAGGCCATTCTCGAGTCCGCCAGACGGCTTGGCATCTCGATCGGGGGGCGGAAATGAAGTTCGCCGCCGGCCGCCCTTATGCCGATCCTGAAGTCGCCGCCCGCAAACTGATCGAGATCGCCAACTCGGTCGAGACGATCCAAGACGGCCGGATCTATATCGAAGAAATCAACGGGCCAGTTCTGTAGAGTTCAAGGGCACGCCGGCGGAA
>CAXTOS010000201.1:0-2341 GCA_964245935.1 uncultured Novosphingobium sp. | reverse complement strand
GGTCCGAGGCGAGCGAAGCTCGCTCTCGAGGTCGGGGGTGGGGGTCTCCAAGCACTGAGCTTGTGGCTACCCCCCACCCCAACCCTCTCCCGCAAGGGGGGAGGGAGAAGACAGCGGCAGGTAGGCGATGCAACGCGATCCAACCTCACCTCATCACACTGTAGGGGATTGTCGGGCAAAGTGGATTCCCTACCGTTGAACTCCCCCTCCAAAGTCACGACCGCCCAGGTGTTCGCCATCGCGGGTCCGGCGATGGTCGCCAATTTGACGACGCCGCTGATCGGCATTGTCTCGACCACCGCGATCGGACGGCTCGGCGACGCCACCCTGCTCGGCGGCGTGGCGATGGCGTCGGTGCTGTTCGACTGCCTGTTCTGGCTGTTCGCCTTCCTGCGCATGGGCACGGTCGCCTTCACCGCGCAGTCGATCGGCGCGGGCCAAACAGGTGAAGTGCGCGCCATCCTGGTGCGGGGGTTTATCGTCGCAGCGGTGATCGGCGCCTGCTTGATCGCCCTGCAAATCCCGCTCGCCGCGGTGCTGCTCGGCGCCATGGGCGGCAGCGAAGGCGTGACCCGCGCCGCCAAAACCTACTTCACCATCCGGATCTGGTCCGCCCCGCTGGCGCTCGGCAATTACGTCGTGCTCGGCTGGCTGATCGGACAGGCCCGCGCCAGGCTGGCGCTCGCGACGCAGGTCACCATCAACCTCATCAACATGGCCGCGACCGCCGTGCTGGTGCTGGTGTTCGACTTCGGCATCGCCGGGGCCGCGATCGCCGCCTTGATCGCGGAAGCGGCCGGACTCGTGCTCGGCGTATCGATCGCGCGGCGGCTCTCGGGCGGTCCATTGTCGGTCGCCCGCGCAAGCCTGTTCGACCGCGAAAAACTGCTGCGCATGCTGGCGGTCAACCGCGACATCATGATCCGTACGGCTTCATTGATCGCGGCGTTTCTGTTTTTCACGGCGCAAGGCGCCCGCGCCGGCGACGTCACGCTCGCCGCCAATGCGGTGCTGAACAACTTTCTGCTGATCAGCGCCTTCTTCCTCGACGGTCTGGCCAATGCCGCCGAGCAGCTGTGCGGCCGCGCGTTTGGCGCCCGCGACCGCGACGGTTTTGCCGGCGCCGTGAGACTGGTCGTAAGCTGGGGCTTTGGCTTCGCGGTCGCCGTCAGCGCGGTTTTTGCGCTGTTCGGCCCGTCGCTGATCGACGTCATGACCGCGAGTGAGCAGGTCCGTCACGGTGCGCGCGATTATCTCGGCTTCGTGGTGGCCGCACCGCTGCTCGGCGTGTTCGCCTTTGCCTATGACGGGATCTATATCGGCGCGACCTGGGCGCGCGACATGCGCAATCTGATGGTGCTCTCGCTGCTGATTTTCCTGTCCGCCTGGTTCGCGCTGCGCGCGTTCGGCAATGCCGGGCTGTGGGGCGCGCTATTGGTGCATTACGCCGCGCGCGGCGGCCTGGAGGCGGCGCGTTATCCGGCGCTGCTCAAGGCGTCGTTCAAGGCGCGATCCGCAGGCGGGGTGAGGTAAGAAAGCCCTACTTAACCGGCCAATCCTCGGCGGTGATGGTTGCGGCATCGGCGCCGACGATCTCGGACAACGAATCGCGCCCGGTGCGCAGCAAGGTCGAGGAAAGATCGTTCTTGATGTCGTTGACCAGCCCGAGGCCCTTGTAGATCAGCGCCGAGTAGAGCTGGATCAGGCTGGCGCCGGCGCGGATTTTTGTTAGCGCGGCGCCGCCGGTGTCGATGCCGCCAACGCCAATCAGCGGAAACGCGCCCTCGGCACGCACATAGGTTTCCGCCACCATCCGGGTCGATAATCTGAACAACGGCCGTCCCGACAACCCGCCCTGTTCGCGCGCGCGCGCGCCTTCGCGCAAGGTCGAGGGCCGTCCCACCGTGGTGTTGGCCACGATCATGCCGTCCACCCGGCGCGAGCGCGCGATGTGCACGACATCGTCCAGCTCGGACAGGCTGAGATCCGGCGCGATCTTCAACAGCACCGGCGAATCGCCGGCGTTCTGCCGCACCCGTTCGCGGGCGTCGATCACCTTGGCCAAGAGGTCGTCGAGCGCCTCGGCCTGTTGCAGATTGCGCAATCCCGGCGTGTTCGGCGAGGATACATTGACGGTGAAGTAGCTCGCGACCGGCGCGAAGGTCTCGATCAGCCGGACATAATCGGCGACACGGTCCACCGTATCCTTGTTGGCGCCGACATTGACGCCGACGATGCCACCGAGATGGGCGCGCGCGGCGAGCCGGCGCAGCACCGCGTCCGCGCCGTCATTGTTGAAGCCCAGGCGATTGACCACGGCCTCGTCGCGCTCCAATCGAAA
>CAXTOS010000200.1:0-2369 GCA_964245935.1 uncultured Novosphingobium sp. | reverse complement strand
CGGGAATGTAAGGAGAACGAACAGGGCTTCAGAAAATACCGGTGCCTTCATCCGCAATGTCGCCGAAGTGCCCTGGCGCGAATTTCCCAATCATTTCGGCGGCGCGCTGTCGAAGCCGCTGGTGATGCCGGAGACCGCGGGCTCCCGCCATCTGGACTACCGGATTTCGATGTATCAGCCGATGGCCCAGGTCGCCCGCCACAAGCATCAGGTCCAGGAGCAAATCTACCATGTGCTCGAAGGCGAAGGGCTGATGGAGATCGCGGGCAAGAATCATGTGGTGCGCAAGCACGATTTTATCTTTCTGCCGCCCGGCGTAGAGCACGCCATCTCGAATTCGGGCCTGGTCGATCTGGTGTTTCTGGTGATCACCTCGCCGGTGACGGACGACGAGAAGCCGGTCTGAGCGGCGTCACTTCGCGGCCGCGAGAGCCTGCATGAACCACTCCCGCGTCGCCCTCACAAAAAATTCAAACCGCTGATTGTCATCCCCTGACATATCAGCCAGAAAGGTGCAGACTACAGGGAGTCGGGCGATAGAAGCCGACTTCAAGAAGGGCTGGGGAATTTCATGACGCATCCAGGCAGTCGTCCGCCGGACGGAAAATCTCCCACCTCCAAATCTCCCACCTCAAAACCTCTCAGACATTCCAGCCACGTCACCCGCCGAACTCTGTTGGCAAGTGCGGCTCTGCTGATCACCACCGGCGGCGCGCGCGCCCGGGTCGTGACAAAAGTTCTGCCGTGGGACCCCAACGAGGCCTATCCGGTAGTGCCGGTGAAGCCGGGCGGCTATCTCTTCTTCAGCGCGGAGGAAGCCGCCGCTGTCGATGCCATCGTCGATCGGCTGATTCCGACCGATGAACTCGGCCCCGGCGCCAAGGATTCCGGCGTCACCACCTTTATCGACCGGCAACTGATGGGTCCCTATGGCGGCCATGACTGGCTCTATATGCAGGGTCCGTTTGCCGCGGCGCCATTGCCGACCCAGGGTTTGCAGTCGCCGCTGACGCCAAGGCAGCAATATCGCCTGGGATTGGCGGCGCTGGAATCCTACTGCAAGACCAGTCTTGGCGGCCGCGGCTTCGTTCAGCTCACCGTCGAGGAGCAGGAAAAGCTGCTGACCGGCATGGAAAAAGGCGACGTCACGCTGCCGAATTTCAGCAGCAAGATGCTGTTTTCGGCGGTCTACGCCAATACGATGGAAGGCTATTTTGCCGATCCGATCTATGGCGGCAATCGCGACATGGCAGGCTGGAAACTGGTCGGCTTCCCGGGCGTCCGTTACGATTATCGCGACGTGATCCAAAATCCCAATCAGGCGTATGCGCTGCCACCTGTCAGCATGCAGGGCCGTCCCGCGTGGGGGGTACGCTGATGGTCCGCCGTCTGCCGCGCAAGGATGTCGTGATCGTCGGTCTTGGCTGGACCGGATCGATCCTGGCCTATGAACTCTCGCGCACCGGGCTGGAGGTGGTCGCGATCGAGCGCGGCCCGTGGCGCGATACTGCGACCGATTTCAATATCGGCACCGCGCCGGACGAACTGCGCTACGCGGTGCGTCATGACATTTTCCTGCGTCCGAAGCAGGAAACGCTGACCATGCGCAACAACCCCTCGCAGACCGCGTTGCCGATCCGCAAATGGGGTAGCTTCCTGCCGGGCAACGGCGTCGGCGGCGCCGGTGTGCACTGGAACGGCCAGACCTGGCGCTTTCTGCCCGACGATTTTCGCATTCGCAGCCATATGCTGGAGCGTTACGGCGAGGGGATTTTCCCCGAGAACCATCACATCCAGGATTGGCCGGTCAGCTACGACGAGCTTGAGCCCTATTACGACAAGTTCGAATATGTCGCGGGCATTTCCGGCAAGGCCGGCAATCTCAAGGGGCAGGTTCAGCCCGGCGGCAATCCGTTCGAAGGCGCACGCAACCGGGACTATCCGACGCCGCCGCTAAAGCAGGGCTACGCCCAGGATTTGTTTACCAAGGCGGCCTCCGGTCTCGGCCTGCATCCGTTCCCGCGCCCATCCGCCAACATTTCCGCGGCCTACACCAATCCTTACGGCTGCAGCATGGCGCCCTGCACCTATTGCGGTTTCTGCGAGCGGTTCGGCTGCGCCAATTATTCCAAGGCGTCGCCGCAAACCTGCGTGTTGCCGGTGCTGGTGCGCCAGCCCACGTTCGAGGCGCGCACCGAATGCGAGGTGACGAAAGTGAACCTGTCCGGCGACGGTAAGATGGCCACCGGCGTCACCTATGTCGATGCCAACGGCGAGGAATGGGAGCAGCCGGCGGATATCGTGCTGGTCTGCGCCTACGCACTGTTCAATGTGCGCCTGCTGCTGCTGTCTGGAATCGGCAAGCCCTA
>CAXTOS010000199.1:0-2388 GCA_964245935.1 uncultured Novosphingobium sp. | reverse complement strand
CCGAGGTGATCGGCATCACGCTGCAATTATACGATCACGGCGCGGCGGTGCAGCGCAAGGGGGCCTGTTGCGCCGGACAGGATATTCGCGATGCGCGGGCCGTGGCCGACCGGCTGGGCATCGCCCATTACGTATTCGACCATGAAAGCAGCTTTCGGACCAGCGTCGTCGAGCGCTTTGCCGACGAATATCTCGCCGGCCGCACCCCGATCCCCTGCATCCGTTGCAATATGGGGCCGAAATTCACCGATCTGTTCGCGATGGCCCGCGACCTGGGTGCCGATTGCCTGGCCACCGGCCATTACGTGCAGCGCGTGATCGGGGCTGCCGGGCCGGAACTGCACCGCGCGGTCGATCCGGCGCGCGACCAGAGCTATTTTCTTTATGGGACTACCGAGACTCAGCTCGATTTCCTGCGGTTTCCGCTGGGCGGCTTGCCCAAGCCGCAGGTGCGCCGCATCGCCGAGGCGGCGGGACTGGTCGTGGCGACCAAGCCCGACAGCCAGGACATCTGTTTCGTCCCCGATGGTGATTACGCCAGCGTCGTGCGGGCCATTCGTCCCGCCGCCGACGCGGCCGGCCAGATCGTCCATGCCGAGACCGGCGCGGTGCTGGGCGAGCATCGCGGGGTGATACATTTCACCGTGGGGCAGCGCCGCGGGCTGGAAATCGGCGGACAGCCCGAACCGCTGTATGTGACCGCGATCGATGCCGGCGCTGCCCGCGTGATGGCCGGGCCGCGGCGCCTGCTGGCGGTGAGCGCCGCGCGGCTGATCGAGACCAATCGCATCGGCGCGCTGCCGCCCGGCCCGCTGACCGCCAAGGTGCGTTCGCTCGCAAAGCCAGTTCCAATCATACTGGACGGCGGCAGCTTCGGCGGCGGTTCGGAAGCGATGATCCGTTTCGCCGCGCCCGAATACGGCGTCGCGCCGGGGCAGGCGGCAGTGCTTTATGCCGGCGAGCGGATGATCGGCGGCGGCTGGATCGAGGAAACCTTCGCGAGCTGACCGGATTTCATGGCGCCCAGCTTTGCAACCGGCAGCCGGGCCCATCGCGAAAAGTGGCGGTCTGGCTTGCGATCAGGGGTATGCGCGCGGTGACGCCATGCGTCTGCGGATTGTCGCTCAGCATGACCAGCGCCATGCCGGGCTCGTAATCCTTGCGGCAGTCCTGCAAGCTGCGCCCGGCAAGGTAATGACAGCTGCAGCCGATGCGCGCGCCATAGGATGTGGCGAGCATGGCCTGCGCCTGCATCCGGTGCCACGATAATGCGATGCCCAGCGCGGCCAGCAGCAACATCGCGACGAGAATTTTTCGCCAGCGGCGCCGCTGCGGCCCGCCGGTTCGGGCATCGCGCGGAACGGGATTTTGCTTTGCGGTTGCCATCGGGATCGGCCTTGCCCATGACCGGCGCGCCATGGGGATACGCCGCTCTTGTCTGAGGATTTCATGCCTTATCCTGCCGCTCGGGCTGCTGCCAGCCCTGATCGGTTGCCACGGCGCGGGCGGTGGTGCCGGCGAGCCCGGGCCGCCAAGTCCTGCGGCGCTGGCCGCCGTCGTCGCGCGTCCCGACGCCCCGCGTGCAGCGCTGGCCCGCGCGGTCGATGCGCTGTTCACCGATCCCGCCATGGGCGAAACCCGTGCGGTCGTGGTGCTGCACAAGGGCCGGATCGTCGCCGAACGCTATGGACCGGGTTATGACGCCGGTACGCGGATGATCGGCTGGTCGATGGCCAAAAGCGTGACCGGGGTGATGATCGGGCTGCTGGTCGCCGACGGCCGGTTGCGGCTGGACCAGCCGGCCCCGATACCCCTGTGGCAGCGCCCCGGCGATCCGCGCGGCGCAATCACCTTGCGCGAATTGTTGCAGATGCGCTCCGGCCTGCGCCACCGCGAGGATGCCGACCCGGCGTCGGATGCGGATACCGTGCGCATGCTGTTTCTGGACGGGCGTGACGACATGGCGGCTTATGCCGAGGCGCAGCCGCTGGCGGCGGTGCCGGGCCGCGAATGGCGCTATTCGACCGCCACATCGGTGATCCTGTCCGATATCGCCGCCCGCGCGCTCACCGACAGCCACGATCCGGACCTGCGCCGGCAGGTCATTGCCGATTACCTGCATACCCGCCTGTTCGAGCCGCTCGGGCTGCGCTCGATGGTGCCCGAATTCGACGCCGCCGGCACCATGATCGGTGGCAGCATGATCGAGGCCACGGCGCGCGACTGGGCGAAATTCGGCGAATTTTTGCGTAACGACGGCGCGGTGCACGGCACCCGCGTCCTGCCGCACAGCTGGGTGCAGTTCATGATGACCCCCGCGCCGGGCAATCGCGGTTACGGCGCGCAACTGTGGCTCAATGCGCCGCATCCCGCCCACCATGAAGAACT
>CAXTOS010000198.1:0-2403 GCA_964245935.1 uncultured Novosphingobium sp. | reverse complement strand
GCAAGGCGGCCACCGGCCGGCCGATCGCGGTCCAGTCCGGCGCCGCCTCGTCGCGCGCCTGCCTGAGCGCCTGCTGCAACTGACCGAGCCGGCCGCCGTCGCGCAATTCCGATAACCCCGCCCGCCGCAGCAGCGGGCGCAACGCCGGATTGCCAAGCGCGGTGCGATAGAATTTGCCGAGATGGCGGTCGCCGCCGTCGTATTTCAGCAGCAGCGGATCGCAGACATCGTACAGCGACGGGCCGTCCTTCCGGGCCGTCAGCGCGCGGCAGGCGGCCCCGGCGATCTGGTGAAAATTCATCGAAGTTCTTTCCGCGCGCCTTTGAAACCTATCCGAATAGCGCGGAAATACAAATGTGACGTGGGTCACATCCATTTACCACAAATTGAGGGAAATTGTTAACCGGATACCGGTCCTATGCCGGCGAAACGCCCGACCGGGCGGCTCGCGGCAACGCCGTAATCCAGGGTTTTTACGGGCCAATCCGTTGCTTTGGTGCCCTTGCCGGGCCGGGCGCGGTGGGTTAAAGGAGCCTTTGTTGCAGCGCCGCAAATTGAACGTAATTGGGCGGCAATAGGGCCGGTAACCCCTCAAACCTAGACGGCTGTCGGCGCGACTAATCTCGCGCGCGCCTTTGGCTACGACCAGGAATGAAACGTAATGTATGTACCGCAGTTTCGTATCTCGCGCCGTTCGACCACCATCGCCGTAGCGGTGGCGTGCGTCCTGTCGCTGGCGATCGGCGCCCATGCCGCGCTGAACATGCGCGCGCTCGATGCCGCCAAGGCGATCGCGACCGAAGAGAACAATAATGCTGCGAGCCACACCTCGCGGATCGCGCTGGTGATCGGCAACGGCCATTATCCCGACGCCACGGCGCCCCTGGCCCAGCCGATCAACGATGCCCGGGCCCTGACCGCCTCGCTGCGCCGCGATGGGTTTGAGGTCGACGTCATCGAAGACGCCAGCAAGGACGACATGGCCCGCGCGGTGGCCCGGCTGAAATCCCGGATCCGGCCCGATTCCGTGGTGATGCTGTTTTTCGGCGGCTATGGCGTGCAGGCCGGCCGCGAGAGCTACATGATCCCGGTCGATGCCGCGATCTGGAAAGAGGCCGACGTGCGCCGCGACGGCGTCAGCATCGAATCCGTGCTCGACGTGATGAAGGAGCGCGGCGCCCACGCCAAGCTCGTGGTGATCGACGCCTCCCGCCGCAACCCCTATGAGCGCCGCTTCCGCGCCTTCTCCCACGGCCTCGCGCCGATCTCAGCCCCCGACAATGCGCTGATCCTGTCGTCGGCGACGCCGGGCCAGGTGGCCGACGATTCGAAGGGCGCCAACAGCGTGCTGATGGCCGAGCTGTTGAACAACCTGGGCGGCCAGGCCGGTATCGAATCCTCCTTCAACAAGACCCGCGTTGCGATCTCGCGCTCCTCCGACGGCGTCCAGGTGCCCTCGGTGTCGTCGTCGCTGCTGGAAGACGTCCGTTTCGGCACGCCCGCAAACGCCGGCGGGTAAACACCCCGTCATTCCGGGGCGCGCGTAGCGCGAACCCGGAATCCAGAGCTGCTCATCGACTACCGCCGGCTAAACATCTCGGGATTCCGGGTTCGCGCGATGCGCGCCCTCAGCGACAAACGCTTCGCGTTTGCGCGGGGAATGACGAGCCGTCGTCCCTGCGTTCGCAGGGACGACATCTCGTCACTTCACATCCGCGCTCGCGGTCACCGGCCGCACCGGATCGCCTTCGCGCAGCAAGGCACCGGCGCGCGCCACCACCATGTCGCCTTCGGCCACGCCGTCGCGGATTTCGACCTGGCCGCCGGACATCAGCCCGACCTCGACCCGCTTGGTCTCGATCCGGTCGCGGCGCACCACCTGGACCACGGTGCCGGCGCTGCCGTAGAGCACCGCGGTCAGCGGCACCGAGACGCCGCAGCTCTGGCTGGTCTTGATCAGCGCCCGCCCGGACGAATTCACCAGCAGGCGCTGGCTCGACGTCACCGCCAGCGTGACCTGGCCGAGCTGGCTGTCGGGCTGCACCGTCGGCGCCACCCGGGCGACCTTGCCGTCGACCTCGGGCGCACCGACCACCTTGATCCGCGCCGGCTGATTGACTTTCAATTTCGCGATGTCGCGGGTCGGCACCATGCCGATCAGGTCGAACTCGCTGCGGGCGATGATCGAGAACAGCGCTTCGCCGCGGCCAGAGGCCACCGCGCCGATCGCCGCCGTGGAGCTCGCAATCAGCCCCGCCACCGGCGCCTGCACCACCACCGTGCCGCCCTCCGGCAACACCAGCCGCGCCAGCGTCTGGCCGGCGGTCACGGTATCGCCGGCATCCGCCAGGATTTCCGAGACCTTGAGGCCCTGCCGCTCGGGTCTAACCGCGGTTTCCTCAT
>CAXTOS010000197.1:0-2438 GCA_964245935.1 uncultured Novosphingobium sp. | reverse complement strand
GGCCGGGCGGGGGAGCGGGCCGGCACCGACTCGACGTAAGTCGGAAAGACTCTAATGGGATAGCTGGCGCCGTACATCGCGTGGAGACTGATCGTAATAACTGCGGAAGGAGCGGCTGAAATGCGCCGCGTCGTTGAAGCCCCAGCGGAACGCGATCTGCGTGATCGACAGACTGTCCTTTACGGGATCGAGCAGATCCTCCCGGCATCTTGCCAGCCGGCGATGGCGAATCCACTCGCATACCGACCACTCGGTATCGACGAAGGAGCGGTGCAACCGCCTGACGGAAACGCCGCATCCGGCGGCAATCTGGGCGGGACCAAGGTCGGGATCCGCCAGATGGGCGTCGATGAACGCCATGATGCGATAGTCCGGAAGCAAATGTTGCGTGTCCCGCTTGGGTAACCGGTCACGCTCGACCATGTGCTTGACCAGGCCGACCAGCATCTGCCTGGCGTGCATCGCATCGGCGACTTCGAAACGGTCGCTCAAGCGGGCCATAGTCGCCAGATTGGCTCGTGCCAGCCTGCCGACGCCGTCCCCGGCCGTCCATTTGTACGGGCGCGAGAATGAACTGGCCGGGCAGCTGGTCATCAGTTCCGCAGCGGGCAAGTAAGCCGCAAGCTGCCTGGTCTGGCCGACGAACCGACACACGAACGGCCGATAGGTATCGATCAGGGCAAGTTCGTTTACGCCGATCTCGGTGTCGGTGCCACCCTGCGACACGATCGCCCGCCCGCTTACCTGCATGACCAGCATCATGTGCCGACAATGCTCCTCGCTCAGCGCCAGCTTGTCCTGGGCAATCTCGCTGACGTTATGGACAAGGTGGCCAATGTCGATGCCGCCGACATCGCGCACCTTGATCGAAGCTTCGAACGCTTCGTTGGCAAAGCGCAATGACGGCGATCGTCCGCATAGCGCCGTCATCTGGTCGCTCCAGGCCTCTCGCCCTTCGTTGCGACGCATCGCGGCAGTCGAGAAATCGATCATTGCCTGGTCTCCCCAATCTGCAACCTCAAGCCCGGTATCTTTTGTACCTGGGTCGGGACCAGCATGATGGCTGACCCCGCCCTCTCGTCTCGCTGCAACAACTGTCACCGTCGCAGCCGAGCAAGATGATCTCATCGTATATCGCTTAACTCGCGCCCGACGCAAGAGCGTATCGCAAATTACTTTCCTGAAGAGAAACATTTTGGACGCTGGGGCGGCAAAGCGCAGCTGGGCAGGCGCAGCGCGGCACAATTTACCCGAAGGGCGGGGGAGGTCGATCGAGAATGGATAATCGCCAGCCGCACGGCAAATTTGCCGGATCGCAGGAAAACCACGGCACGGACGAACCACGGAGATATCCGGAGGCCATGACCGGGGCGGAAAGCCTGCTGCGCACCGTCTCCGACTGCGGGGTGCGATTGTGTTTCGCCAATCCCGGCACTTCCGAGATGCATTTCCTGGCGGCGCTGGACAAGGTGCCGGAAATCCGGCCGGTGCTGGGATTGTTCGAGGGTGCGGTGACCGGCATGGCGGATGGCTATGCCCGCATCACCGGGATGCCGGCGCTGACCCTGCTGCATCTCGGCCCGGGGCTGGCAAACGGCATCGCCAATCTGCACAATGCCCGTCGGGCCAGGAGCCCGGTGGTCAATATCGTCGGCGATCATGCCACTTACCACAATCAATGGGACAGCGCGCTGAAGACGGATGTCGCCGCGCTCGCTCGCCCGGCATCCGACTGGGTGGCCATTTCCTCCAGTGCCCGGACGGTCGCTGCCGATGGCGCCCGCGCGGTGGCCGCCGCGCGCGCCAGGCCCGCCTGTATCGCCACGCTGATTTTGCCAGCCGATGCGGCCTGGGGCATGACCGATGGTTCGTGCCCGCCGCTTCCGCCAAGCCCTCCGGCGGCGATCGACGCCGGGGCAGTCGACCGGGTTGCCCGGATTTTGCAGGCCCGGGGCGGCAGCAGCGTGATCCTGGTGCGCGGCGCGGCAGGAGCCATGGCTGGGCTGGCCGCGCTCGAGCGGATCTGCGTGCGCGTCGGCGCCCGGCCGATGATGGACCTGGCCACCGGCAAGGTCTTGCGGGGCACCGGTCGCCTGCCGCTTCCCAGGGTGCCCTATCGGGCCGAGGATGTGGTCCGGGCGCTGACCGGCGTGACGGATCTGATACTGGTGGGCACTCATCCACCGATCGCGCCATTCGCGTATCCGAATTATCCCAGCTGGTGCGTGCCGGATGGCACCGCGATCACCTATCTTTCGCACGACCACGAGGACGAAGTCAGGGCTCTCGAGGCGCTGGCCGATGCCCTGGGTGCCGGCGCGGCACCGGCGCCGCACGCTTCACCGGTGAACCCCGGCCGGGTGGCCGGCAGGCTTGATGCCGCGGCGATCGGGCGCTCGGTGGCCCGGCACTTGCCCGAGGGCGCGATCGTTTCCGAA
>CAXTOS010000196.1:0-2488 GCA_964245935.1 uncultured Novosphingobium sp. | reverse complement strand
CCGCTGTCGGGACGCTCCAGCCCCGCCATCACCATCAGGAGCGTGGATTTCCCGGAGCCCGACGGCCCGATCAGGCCGATCGCTTCCCCCGAGGCCACATTCAGGCTGATATCTTTCAGGATATGAACGCGGGCAGCACCCGCGCCGAGCGAGAGATTGACGTTCGATATGGCGATGGTGTCCGGCTCGAGGCCGGCCAATGACGAGGGTTCAATGAGACTGTCCATGGTTCGGTCATATGGCACTTCCACCGCCGCGGTCGAGGGTGGGACGCGGATGTTCGTGCACATACTCGTGTTGATGGTCGCCTTGATGACGACGCAAACCGCCTTTTCGCAAACGCTGGTCCAAGCGCCTGCCCAAGCCCCCGCTCAAGTCCCGGCCGCTGCCGCGACCAAGCCGATCCAGATGGTCGTGCTGGGCGACTCGCTGAGCGCTGGTCTCGGCCTGTCGGCGTCCGCCGCATTCCCGGAGCGGTTACAAAAGACGTTGAAAGCCAAGGGGATAGAGGTCGATATGATCAATGCCGGGGTGTCCGGCGATACCAGTTCCGGTGGCCGCGACCGGCTCGACTGGTCAGTGCCTGAGGGTGCCCAGGCCGTCATCCTCGAACTCGGTGCCAACGACGCCTTGCGCGGCATCGATCCCAAGCTGACGTTTTCGGCGCTGTCGGACATTCTGACGCGGCTGAAGGCGCGCGGCGTAGCGGTTCTGTTGTGCGGGATGGTCGCGCCGCCGAATTACGGCAGCGATTATTCGGCGCGCTTCAACGCGATCTATCCCGAGCTGGCGAAATTGTTCGCCGTGCCGCTCTATCCGTTTTTCCTCGATGGCGTCGCGGCCGATGCCAAGCTCAATCAGGCGGACGGCATGCATCCGACGCCGGAGGGCGTCGACATCATCGTGAAAAATATTTTGCCCAGTGTAGAGGCACTTGTCGGCGCGATCCCTGGGCAACGTAGTTGAAAAAAGGGCAGCGATAACCCTAACCCGGTGTTTTTCCCGGCGACTTGCACGGCATCCTTCGCAGAGTCACATTACTACGGTAAAAATTCAGCATCGGTGATTCGTTACCGGACTTGTTTCAGGGCATGATCTTTCCGAAAAGCGGTTTCCGCGTTTTTCGGACCACGCCTCAGCATCGGGAGTCTGCGATGCCGCGATTGTTTACTGGACTGGAAATCCCGGCCGAGATTGGCCAGACGCTTTCCAATTTGCGCGGCGGCCTTCCCGGCGCGCGCTGGATCGACCCCGAAAATTATCACGTCACCTTGCGCTTCATCGGCGATATCGACGGGATCTCGGCCAACGAGATCGCCTCGATGCTGTTTCGGGTCAACCGCAAGCCGTTCGAGGTGGCGCTGCAGGGCCTGTCGAGTTTCGGTGGAAAAAAGCCGCGCGCGGTGGTGGCCTCGGTGGTGCCGAGCCGGCCATTGATCGAACTGCAGGCCGAGCTGGAACGGCTGATGCAACGGATCGGGCTCGATCCGGAGGGGCGGAAGTTCACCCCGCATGTGACCCTGGCGCGGTTGCGCGATGCCTCCAATCAGGATGTCGCGGACTATCTGTCGGTGCGCGGCTATTTTCCGACCCGGGTGTTCACGGCATCGAGGTTCGTGCTGTTCTCGTCCCGCGCCTCCACCGGCGGCGGCCCCTATGTGGTCGAGGATTCCTACGCGCTGAGTGCGTGAGGGGAAAGGCCTGCGCGGTGCCCCGAGGGCCGGTCCCGCATACCCCCTGCACCAATTCACGGCTTGCAATTTTTGTCCGGCTGGGGCCGTAAGGTGGGCCATGTTGTCCACCCCGCCCACCTCGCCCGCCTCGTTCTTGGCCCACTATCAGTCCCTGGTTGCCTCCGGCGCGATCGAGCCCGACGCGGCGCAGGCGCAGGCCGCCGAGGCGTTCGCCGATCTCGAGGCGCGGCTTTCGCATTACAAGCCGGCGCGCAAGCAGGGCTTGCTGGGGCGTTTGTTCGCCGACAAGAACGGCGGGCCGCCGCGCGGCCTCTACGTTCACGGCGAAGTCGGACGCGGCAAGACCATGCTGATGGACTTGTTTTTCCAGCAGTCGCCGGTTGAGCACAAGCGCCGCGCCCATTTCCACGAATTCATGGCCGAGGTGCACGAGCGGATCTATGGATTTCGCCAGGACATCGCACGCGGCGAGTTACCCGATGGCGACGTGATGGCGCTGACCGCGGCGGCGATTTTCGACCAGGCCTGGCTGTTGTGTTTTGACGAGTTTCACGTCACCGACATCGCGGATGCGATGATCCTGGGGCGGCTGTTCTCAAAGCTGTTTGAACTCGGCACGGTGGTGGTGGCGACCTCCAATGTGGCGCCGGACGATCTCTACAAGGGTGGCCTGAACCGGGCGCTGTTCCTGCCCTTCATCGCGACGCTGAAGGAGCGAGTGGAAGTGGTGCGCCTCGATTCACGCACCGACTTCCGCCTGGAGAAGCTCGGCGGTGCCGCGGTGTACCACGTGC
>CAXTOS010000195.1:0-2489 GCA_964245935.1 uncultured Novosphingobium sp. | reverse complement strand
CGCGGGGATTTACCTTTGCGGCGTCGACCATCGAGGTGCGCCGGTCGATCGATGGGGCACGGCTCGCGTTGTCATCCGGCGCGGAGCAGGCGTGTGCGGGCGTTCACCGAACGGCGGCTTGAAACCGCGTTGCACCGAGTTCGTCATTCCGGGGCGCGCGAAGCGCGAACTATGATGCGCAATTGCGCATCTGAGAATCCATGCTCCCTGTATTAATGTTCATCGTCGAATGCCTTTACAGGGGTTATGGAATTCCGGGCCTGCCGGGATGAGCCTACTCCATCGCCTCAAGCCATTCGGCGGCACCGCGCCACAGCGTGTCGCGATGTTCGGGGCGGAAGAAACCGAGATGGCCGATCCTGCTGGCATCGGCATCGGCGGGCGCGATGGTCAGGATCTCCGGCTTGGTCGAGGTAAATCCCGAACACAGCAATTCGACTGCCGGCAGCGTCGCCCAGGGATCGTCGGACAGGCACAGCGCGCGCAGCGCGCCCTGGTATTTCGGAAAATTCTGCAAGGCGCCAAGATTTTGCTCGTCGAACAGATAGCGTGGGCTCATCACCCAGCGGGTCCATTGTTCGAACACGCCCTTCGGCAAATCCATCCCGACGCCGCCCCAGCCCGGCGCGTAGCCCAAGGCCCGGGTGAGGGGAGTGCCGACGAAATTCAGCATGGCATAGACGCGATAACGTTCGGGCTGGGCCATCAGCTTCCAGTATCCGGCCTGGGCGGCGATCAGCAGCGCGCGCGCGACCTCGCTGTTATTGCCGAGAAGCCCCAGCGCCTGGCCGCCAAAGGAATGTCCGACATAGGCCAGCGGCAGGTTTTTGTAACGCTCGCGCATCCAGGCCACTGCGGCGGTGACATCGAGCGCGGCCCAGTCCGACATCGAGGCCGCGAAGCCGACCAGCGATTTCGGCTGGTTGTAGCCGACCAGCGACTTCTGCCTGCTGTCGCCGATGCCGCGGTAGTCATAGGTCAAAACCGCGCAGCCGCGCCGCGCCAGATAGCCGGCGAAGCCGCGGTAGACCTTGCGCGGCACGGCGGTGGCCGAATTGATCAGCACGGCATGACGCTTCGCCCCGCGCGGCAGGAACAAGGTCGCGCCCAGCGAATATCCGTCCGTAGCGGGAAAGCTGATGTCATCGATGAAAACGTCGTCCAGCGCAGCCTCGGCCACCGCGATTACCCCCATGCTTTCGCGATTGCCCAGCAGATGCGAATTCGGCTTTTGCCGCAAGGGCTTGTGTCGGAAGTCAGGAATCCGATGGCGGTCCGTCGTCAGCCTGTGTATAAGGCGGCCCTCCGCACTCAGCCCATAAGTAGCGGTTTTTGCTCAGGAGTTAACGTCATGTCCGAGCGGTGGACACCAGATAGCTGGCGCGCCAAGCCGGTGCTGCAGGTACCCGAATATCCCAATGCCAAGGCGTTGGCCGACGTCGAGGCGCAGCTTGCCACGTTTCCTCCGCTGGTTTTTGCAGGCGAGGCCCGCAACCTGAAGAAGGCGCTCGGGCGGGTCGCGGCGGGCGAAGCCTTCCTGCTGCAGGGCGGCGACTGCGCCGAAAGTTTTGCCGAGCACGGCGCCAACAATATCCGCGATTTCTTCCGCGTGCTGCTGCAGATGGCTGTCGTGTTGACCTATGCCGGTGCGCTGCCGGTGGTGAAGGTCGGCCGCATCGCCGGGCAATTCGCCAAGCCGCGTTCGTCTCCGATGGA
This sequence comes from uncultured Novosphingobium sp., assembly GCA_964245935.1. Lineage (GTDB taxonomy): Bacteria > Pseudomonadota > Alphaproteobacteria > Sphingomonadales > Sphingomonadaceae > Novosphingobium. The sequence goes on along the minus strand of CAXTOS010000195.1, from coordinate 773 downwards.
GAAGATCGATGGCGTCGAACTGCCGAGCTATCGCGGCGACATCGTCAACGACATCGCGTTCACGGTCGAGGCGCGCACGCCCGATCCGCAGCGCCAGTTGATGGCGTACCGCCAGTCGGCGGCGACGCTTAATCTGTTGCGCGCGTTTGCGACCGGCGGTTTTGCCAATCTCGGCAGCGTGCATCAATGGATGCTCGGTTTCCTGAAGGATTCCCAGCAGTCGCGCCGCTACAAGGAACTGGCGGACCGTATCTCGGACGCGCTGAATTTCATGCGCGCCTGCGGCCTCAATCTCGAAAGCCATCCCGAATTGCGCGCCACCGATATCTACACCAGCCACGAAGCGCTGCTGCTCGGCTACGAGCAGGCCTTCACCCGGGTCGATTCCACCACCGGCGACTGGTATGCGACCTCAGGTCACATGATCTGGATCGGCGACCGCACCCGCCAGCTCGATCACGGCCATGTCGAATATTTCCGCGGCATCAAGAATCCGATCGGCCTGAAATGCGGTCCTTCGCTCAAGCCCGACGAACTGCTGCGGTTGATCGATGTGCTCAATCCGGACAATGAGCCCGGACGCCTGACGCTGATCAATCGCTTCGGTTCGGACAAGATCGGCGATCATCTGCCGGGCCTGATCCGCGCCGTGCAGCGCGAAGGTCATAAAGTGGTGTGGTCGTGCGATCCGATGCACGGCAACACCATCACCGCGACCTCCGGCTACAAGACCCGGCCGTTCGACCGCATCCTGTCGGAGGTGAAATCGTTCT
>CAXTOS010000194.1:0-2514 GCA_964245935.1 uncultured Novosphingobium sp. | reverse complement strand
GTTGCCGCGCTCCTCCTTGACGACCTGGACCAGCAGCACCTGCCGGCGATGAATCACATCCTGGATCTTGTAGCGGCGACGCAGCGCCATGCGGCGCGCGCGCAGATCGTCGGCCTGGCCGCGGGCATCCTTGGCCTGGCCGCGTCCTTGACCCTGGCCCTGGCCCTGGCCTTGACGACGCCCGCGACGGCGGCCTTGCTGGCCACCGGCGTTGCCTTCGCCACCGTCTTCTTCGCTGTCCCGGCCGGCTTCGCCGGTTTCGTCATCCTGGCCTTCAAAGCTTTCGGGCTCATCGGGCCCATCGAAGCCGGAGCCATCGAAGCCGGAGTTGTCGAAATCCTGATCGAAGCCATGATCGACATGGCCGTCCTCGATCGTGGCGACGTGATCCTTTTCCGAGGTGTCGATTTCCGTGACACCGCCGTGGCTGTCGCTGGCGTAGCCGTCTTCATCCTCGGCATAGTTGGCGGCGCCTGCGGAATAGGCATCTTCTTCCGCTTCCTCGGCGGCACGCAACGCGGCTTCCTCGGCGGCATGCTCGGCTTCTTCAGCCAGCAGCGCTTCGCGGTCTTCCTTGGGAATCTGGTAATAGTCGGGGTGGATTTCACTGAAAGCCAGAAAACCGTGCCGGTTGCCGCCGAAATCGACGAATGCGGCCTGCAGCGATGGCTCTACCCGGGTAACCTTGGCGAGGTAGATGTTGCCCTTGATCTGCTTGTGATCGGCAGAATCAAAGTCGAATTCTTCAATCCGGTTGCCTGTCAGCACCGCTACCCGGGTTTCTTCCGGGTGGCGCGCATCGATCAGCATACGCGTTGTCATCAATAATACTCCTGGCGCTCGATCGCGCGGGCAGGCCCGGCGCTATGGCGCGATAATTGGGGGGGGTGACGCGCGCCGGCATCGGGGGCAATCCCCGATGCAGCGGCGCAGCTTTATGGGAATAGCCGATGAGACATGTCGCGTCCTCGCGAACCATCTCTTCGGCGGCGGTGTTTGCATCTGCTGGTGCGAAATGGCGCGGCGCGGTGAAGCGCGCAGGATCGGTGGCTGAGTCCTTGTTGTCGCATCGTTCAACGCCAAAAACCGGTACCCGGTTTGTGGCACGATGCCTGGGGTGCGACCCGACCGCCATCGATCCATCTGCCAGCCCATCCGTCGACCATGCCACCGCGCCCCTTTGGAGCTGCGGCAAATGGAACGGAAAACGGCTATTCATGACCTGCATCAACCTGTCGTATCCGGACGGTTCCGGCCCGGACGATCCGGGCGGGAACCGGTCAAGCTCGACCCATCCAAATGCGCTTGCCACCATGACGGCTGGCCTTTGCGCTGGGGGGATCTGGGCATGACTGCCCCGGTTGCATGTGAGTAGCACCGCGATCTGGCCCCGGCAAGTTTATTGCTCGACGTCTTGCCACTTGAACTCCCCCCCCCCCCCCCCCAGCGGGAGGGGTCGGGGGTGGGGCATTCTTCGCAACGCCGCCCCCGGAACCTGCCCACCCCTGGCCCCTCCCGCAAGCGGGAGGGGAACAGAACAGGCCCTCACACCGCACTGGCAAACCCGCGCTTCCCCATGCTAGGGGTTCGACGATCATGGCCGATGACCCGACGGAACAAAAGCTCAGCTATCGCATCCGGCGCAATGCGGGCGGGCTTTCATCGCGGTTTGGTCCGGCGTTGGGGAGTTTCGGGCAGCGCTGGCGTATCCATCGCTGGTTGCGCTGGGCCGGTTATGCCGTGGCGCTGGTGCTGATCATTTATTTCGTGGTCTGGATAACGATCGCACGCAACCTGCCTTCGGCGGACAAGCTGCTGGATTACCAGCCGCCGCTGCCGACGATGGTGCGCGGCGCCGATGGCAGCATCGTCTATTCCTACGCGCGCGAACGGCGCGTGCAATTGCGCTACGTCGATTTTCCGCGAACCCTGATCGACGCGTACATATCCGCCGAAGACAAGAACTTTTTCACCCATGGCGGCGTGGATTTTGTCGGCCTGGGCGAGGCGGTGCTGGACTATGGCCTGAAGTTCGGCTCGGGCCAGCGCGCGCGCGGCGGTTCGACGATTACCCAGCAGGTGGCCAAGAACATCCTGATCGGCAACGAATATTCGGTGTCGCGCAAGCTCAAGGAGATGATCCTGGCGCGGCGCATCGAAGGGGTGCTGAGCAAGCAGCAGATCCTGGAACTGTATCTCAACGAAATTCCGCTGGGGCGGCAGAGTTTCGGCGTGCAGGCGGCGGCACGGGCCTATTTTGGCAAGGATGTCGGCGATCTCAGGCTGAACGAGGCCGCCTTCCTGGCGATCCTGCCCAAGGCGCCGGAAACCTATGGGCGGGCCAAATTCGTCGACATGGCGATCACCCGGCGCAACTGGGTGCTCGACCAGATGGTGAAGAACGGGTTCGTCGCGCGTGCCGATGCCGACGCCGCCAAGGCGCAGCCGCTTGGGGTCATCCCGCGCCGGGTGGAAAGCTATGATCCTTCGGTCGGCTATTTCGTCGAGGAAGTG
>CAXTOS010000193.1:0-2566 GCA_964245935.1 uncultured Novosphingobium sp. | reverse complement strand
GATGACGAGGTGGGAGTTTGGGATGACGAGGTGGGAGTTCGGGATGACGAGGTAGAAGTTCGGGATCACGAAGAAGGAGAAAGCGCGGATTCATCCGCTTGCCCTGGCTAGCCGGGCTTGCGCGGTTGACTCGCTTTAACCCCCCGCTTAAGGGAGCGGCGCCCTAGGCGGGGTGCTTTCGACCATGCTAACCTTGCATAAAAGGACCACGGCATGACCGAACAGCAACCCGCAGAGGAACCCATCGGCGAGGATGCGCGGGCAGGCGCGCTCGACACGCGGCTCAAGGCCGCCAGAGAGCGCGAAGATCAGCGGACCAATCCGGTCAAGGGCGTGGAGGCCAATGCCAGTTACCAGATGGGTAACCGCGTATTGGCCGAATTGCTGGGGGGAATCGGTGGCGGCGCACTGATCGGATGGGTCATCGACCACTTCGCCGGAACGTCGCCCTGGGGTCTGCTGGTGGTCATGATGCTGGGCATCGGCGCTGCCTTCAGGAACATCATCCGGATTTCGAGCCGGCCCCCTGATTGATCCCCGGCCGGGGCATGAACGGGTGCCGGCGGGTATGTTGAAGCAGTCGTGTATGTTGAAGCAGTTTGGGGGCGGGCGCGTGGCAGCCGAAGCAAATGTCGATCCGATGCACCAGTTCAGGATCGAGCCGATGTTCGGCACCGATCACTGGCAGTTGCTGGGTCACAACATTGCCTTCACCAATTCGGCGCTGTGGATGGCGATTGCCGTCCTTGCGCTGTGGGGTTTCGTTTTCGGCGGCATGAAGCATCAGCTGGTGCCGGGCCGCTGGCAGATGGCGGTCGAAAGCATGACCGGCTTTGTCGACAATCTGCTGGCCGCCAATGTCGGGCCGAACGGGCGCAAATATGTGCCCTACATCTTCTCGCTGTTCATGTTCATCCTGTTTTCCAACGTACTGGGGCTGTTGCCGCTGGGTCTGTTCGGTGCGCATGCGCAACCGTTCACCGTCACCAGCCATTTCAGCGTGACCGGCGTGCTGGCGATCATGTCGTTTTCGATCGTGCTGATCGTCGGCTTTTATAAGCATGGCTTCCACTTCTTCTCGCTGTTCGTGCCGCATGGCACGCCGATCTGGCTGATGTGGCTGATCCCGGTGGTCGAGCTGATCTCGTTCCTGGTGCGCCCGTTCAGCCTGGCGCTGCGATTGTTCGTGGCGATGATGGCGGGGCATGTGCTGCTGGAAGTGCTGTCGAGCTTTGTCATCACCAGCACCAGTTCCGGATTTTTGTGGGGCACCGTCGTGGGCCTGCCCAGTTTTCTGCTGATGATCGCCATCTGTGCGCTGGAAATCCTGGTCGCCGGGATCCAGGCCTATGTCTTCGCCTTGTTGACCTCGCTGTATCTCAACGATGCCGAGAACCTTCATTAAGTTTAACCACTAATCTGATGTTCAATAGGAGTTTTTGATATGGAACCTGCAAGCGCAAAGCTCATTGGCGCCGGTCTCGCTGCCATCGGTGCCGGCATGGCCGCGATCGGCGTGGGCAACGTGTTCGGTTCGTTCCTGGAAGGCGCATTGCGCAATCCTGGCGCGGCTGATGGTCAGCAAGGACGTTTGTTCATCGGCTTCGCCGCCGCGGAACTTCTCGGCCTGCTGTCGTTCGTCGTGTCGATGATCCTGATCTTCGTGGCGAAGTAAGGGTCGGGGGCAAGTGGTGGGCCGACGCTTGGCCCATCCGCTCGATCAGTGGGCATAAAGCCAGCGCTGATCGCGCATCACCTGCCCCACCCCCGTCCGTCCTGAGCTTGTCGCAGGGCTGCGCTTTCGTTCTTTTCGCCGGAAAGAAAGTCAGTACCCAGACCGCCCAGCACGAATTGCACCCGATGTAACTTCCGTGCCACCGACCAAAGCGGACCGAAAATGCCCCAGATCGCGCAGCTAGCCGAAACCTACGCCAGCCAGATTTTCTGGCTGCTGATCTTTTTCGGCTTCACCTTCTTCGTCATCGGCCGCCACATGGTCCCCAAGGTCATGGCCACGGTCGAAGCGCGTGAAGCGCAGATCGTGAGCGATCTGTCCGCCGCAGAAGCCGCGCGCAAAGCGTCCGACGCCGCCGAGCAGACCTGGAACACCGAAAACGCCCGCCAGCGCGGCGAAGCCCACGCGCTGATCGCCCGCGCCAAGCTCGACGCCGCCAGGGACACCGAACGCCGACTGGCCGCCGCCGGCAAAATTATCGATGTCCGCGTCGCCGAAGCCGATGCCCGCATCGCCACCGCCAAAACCAGCGCACTGGCCGAAATCGAAGCCGTCGCCAGCGAAGCCGCCAGCGAAATCGTCGCCCGCGTGGCCGGAATCATCGTGGATGCCGGCACCGCCCGCTCCGCCGTCAAGGAGGTGCTCCATGGCTGATGCCGCCAGCCTGATCCTGCTCGCCGCCGGTGCGGCGAGCGAAGCTGCCGAACCCAGCTCGCTCGGCCTGACCCCGCCGATGTGGGTCGCCCTGTCGATGGCCGTGCTGATTGCCGTCGCCCTTTACCTCAAAGTCCCCCGGATGCTTACCTCCGGCCTCGATGCGGGCAACGCCGA
>CAXTOS010000192.1:0-2622 GCA_964245935.1 uncultured Novosphingobium sp. | reverse complement strand
GCGTATCAGGTGAGCGGCGAATATGCGATGATCGAGGCGGCGGTGGCGGCCGGCGTGGGGACACGCGATGCGCTGGTGCTGGAAACGCTGACCGCCTTTCGGCGCGCGGGCTGTTCCGGCGTGCTGACCTATCATGCCGCGCACGCTGCCCGGCTGCTGGGATAACACCATGACGATGGCCCGCCCCGATGTCTCGATCCTGGCTTTTGGCGGCAAATTCCCGCGCATTCACGACAGTGCCTTCATTGCCCCCGGTTGCCGGATCATCGGTGACGTCGAGATCGGGGCGGATGCCAGCGTCTGGTACAATTGCGTGATCCGCGGCGATGCCAATCGTATCGTCATCGGGGCGCGGACCAATATCCAGGACGGCAGCGTGGTCCATTGCGACAGTCCCAAGCCGAAGCGGCCCGAAGGCTTCCCGACGATCATCGGCGATGATGTGCTGATCGGCCATCTCGCCATGGTCCACGGCTGCACCCTGGAAGACCGCGCTTTTGTCGGGCTGGGCGCGATCGTCATGGACGGCTGCCGGATCGCCTCGGACGGGATGCTGGCGGCGGGCGCGATGCTATCGCCGAACAAGGTGATCGAATCGCGGCAATTGTGGATGGGCCGCCCCGCCGCCTTCGCCCGCGAACTCACTGACGAGGCGCTGGCCGATATGCAGCGCGGGGTGCAGGCCTATGTCCAGAACGCCAGACTGCATTTGGCGGAATAGAATTTGGTCAGAGCAGCGTGCAAAATGAGCGGGAGCAGGAGGCAATAGCCCTTGCAGCTTGGCCTTGAACTTCGCTTCAATCCGCAGCGCGCTGGATCAGGCGACCGAGCCTCTCCGCGAAGGCGCGCGGATCGAGGGGGGGTTCGCCGTCGGCGATACGGGCCTCGTCCAGCAACAGATGCGGCGCGTCGGCGCGCAGCACGTCATCCACGCCCAGCGCCGCCAGTTTTTCGATCTGGCGGTGCGTGGCGTTGACTTCCAGCACCGGCCTGGATGCCGGCAGCGCCTGGCCTGCGCTGGCCAAAAGTTTTTCCAGCTGCTTGTCCATCCCGCTTTCGGTGGCGACCAGGCATACCGCGCTGTCGGTCAGACGGTCGGACGCGCGCACTTCGGACACAGCTTCGCCCAGCGTTTCCTTGACATAGGCGAGGAACGTTTCGATTTCGGCGCTGGCTTCGGGCCTGGCCGTTTCGGCGCCCTCGGCGGGTGCGATCAGGCTGAGATCGGCCGCGCCCTGGGTCACTGACTTGAATGGCTTGCCACCCACGTCCAGCCCGCCGGTAACCCAGAAGCTGTCGACCTGATCGGGCAGCAGCAGCACTTCGATGCCGCGTGCGCGAAAACCCTCGATCTGGGGCGAACCGGCGATGCGGTCGAGATCGGTACCGACCGCGTAATAGATCGCGGTCTGGTTTTCGCGCATCGTCGCGACGTAATCGGCCAGCGAACGCCATTCGCCATTGCTTGTCGTCGTTTTGAAGCGGGCCAGTGCCAACAATGCCTCGCGCCGCTCGAAATCCTCGTACAGCCCTTCCTTGATCACCGCGCCAAACGCTTCCCAGATACGCGCGTATGCATCCGCGTCGTCCTTGGCGGTCTTTTCAAGTTCGCCCAGGATCTTGCCGGTCAGGCCCTTCTGAATGGTCGTCAGGATCGGGCTGTCCTGGATCATTTCGCGCGACATGTTGAGCGGCAGGTCGGCCGAATCGACCAGCCCGCGCACGAACCGCAAATAGCGCGGCAGCAATTGCGCTTCGTCGGTGATGAACACTCGCCGGACATAGAGCTTCATCCGCCCCTTGCGATCGGGATCGAACAAGTCGAACGGCCGCGTTTCGGGCACGAAGGCAAGAACGTTATATTCATACCGCCCCTCGGCGCGGTAATGCAGGGTCAGCGCCGGCGCGTCGAACTGACCGGCGACGCTGCGGTAGAAATCGGCGTATTCGTCGGAGGTGATCTCGGATTTGGGACGGGTCCACAGCGCGGTGCCATCGGCAATCTCGCCGGGCTCCGCATCGGGCTTGTCCTTCAGCTCGATCGGCACCGGCACATGACCCGACTGTGCCTTGACGATCCGGCGGATGGTGTGGGCTTCGGCATATTCGGCAGCATCCTCCATCAGGTGCAACACGATGCGGGTACCGCGCAGCGGGGCCTCGGCGATGTCGATCGGCGATAGGGTATAAGTCCCCTGGCCATCGGACGACCACATCGCGGCCTGTTCGTCGCCAGCGCGATGCGACGCAACATCGACCTGGTCCGCAACCATGAAGGCCGAATAAAAACCCACGCCGAACTGGCCGATCAGCTGGGTATCCTCACCACCCTTGGCCGCGCTCAGCCGATCCATGAACGCTCGCGTGCCCGATCGCGCAATCGTCCCCAGCGTCTCGGCCATCTCGGCAGACGTCATGCCGATGCCGTTATCCTCCAGGGTGATGCGGCGATTGTCCGGGTCCAGCGTGATCGTGATCCGGGGCCGGGGATCGTCGCCCAGCAATGCGGGCTCGGCAATCGCCTCATAGCGCAGCTTCTCGCAGGCATCGGCGGCATTCGAGATCAATTCGCGCAGGAACACGTCCTTGTCCGAATAGACCGAGTGCACCATCAACTGCAGC
>CAXTOS010000191.1:0-2661 GCA_964245935.1 uncultured Novosphingobium sp. | reverse complement strand
GGCGTCGATGACAGGCCGACCCGGTCGCCGATCTCGGCCACCGACAGCGAAGCGTCTTCCTGCAGCACGGTCAGAATTTTGCGGTCGATCGCGTCGAGCCGGCGGTTGGGCTCGAGGACGTGAACGGCGAGGTCGGTCATGTGAAGAACTTTCTTCCATATACGAGGTTAGATACGCTCATATATAGCAAATTCTTCTAAGGCAAGCCCATTATTGCGCCGATGGCGCTGGGCTGGCCGTTCGGTCTTGGGTCAAAAGTTGTTCAACTTCAAGACGTTGCGGGGCAGCAAAAGCGCCCCCGAACCGGGTGCATTTCAGCGCTGCGGCGGCGGCGGCGAACCGCAGGGCCTGCCGGAGTGGCTGGTTTTCGGTCATCGCCAGCGTAAACGCGCCGTGGAACACGTCGCCGGCGCCCAGCGTGTCCACGGCATGCACCGGGAAGGCGCGGGTCCGCTGCAGCTGCTGGTTTTCATCGAGCCACAGCGTGCCCTGCGGCCCCTGGGTGCCCGCCAGGAACGAGCGGGTCAGCTTTGCGATTTTTTTCAGCGCCTCGCCGTCGTCGGCGATGCCGGCGGTGGCCTGCAGGGCCTCGCTGGAGAACACCAGATGCGATGATGCGGTCAGCAGGCCGTCCCGCAGCGACATGGCCCGATCGACACCCACCACCACGGGAATGCCGCGCCGGCGCGCCTCGGCACAGAGATCCGTGCAGAATTCGGCGCAGCGGCTCTCGACCAGGATGGCGCTGCAATCGTCGAGCAATTTGTCGGCATCGGGCAGGCTGACTTTCCACAATTCCGGATCGCGAAACACCACGATGGTACGTTCGCCATTGGGATCGATCATGATGTTCGAGATCGGCGTCACCAGGCCCGGCATGTGCACGAGGTACCTTGTGTCGATGCCCTCATCGGCAAGCTTGTCGAAGATATACCGGCTTGAGGTTTCGCCGGCGTCGCCCATCGGACCGCAGAGCGAGGCCCGGCCGCCCAGACGCACGATTCCGATCGCCGCGTTGAGCGCGTTGCCGCCGCCGATTTGGTCGAAATGGCTGGCGTTCACCTTGGCGCCGCGCTCGGGCAGCTCCTCGATGCGAAAGATCAGGTCACGTACCGGGATGCCGACGCACAGAATGCACGGCGGCATTTCCGCTGCGCCCCTGTTAGATTTCTGTTTTGACGCGTTTTCTTGACGCGAACCGGTACCCACTTCGCTCGAAAACGCTTTAGGCACCGGGCCCCGCATGCACCCATCGTCCAAGCAGATGATGCGCGATGGCGAACGGATGCGGCCCGGCCAGTCCGTCCGGATGCTGCCGCTTGATCATCAAGGTGGCCTCCGTGCGGTCGAACCAGCGCGCGTCTTCCAGTTCCGAATGATCGACGATGATGTCTTCGTTGGTTGCGCGCGCCGTGCAGCCGATCATGAGGGATGACGGGTAGGGCCAGGGCTGCGTCATGTAATAATTCACATCGGTGCAGCAAATGCCACTTTCCTCGAAGATCTCGCGGCGGACCGCGTCTTCGATGGTTTCGGCCGCCTCGACGAAACCGGCGAGGCACGAATACATCCCGGGCAGGAACTGCTTCTGCCGGCCCAGCAACACCTTGTCACCCGACGTCACCAGCATGATCACGACGGGATCGGTGCGCGGAAAATGCTCGGCCTTGCAATTGGGGCAATCGCGCTTCCAGCCCCCTTGCGTCATCCCGGTGCGGGTGCCGCAATTGGCGCAAAAGCCGTGACGCTGATGCCAGCTCACCAGCGATTTCGCCATCGCGATCGCCGACAACTGATCGGGCGGTACGGCGCCCTGCATCGCCATGCCGCGCAATTCGCTGACCGCGACGTCGTCACGGGTCAACAGCTTCTCCACCGCGGGGGCGCCGATGCCCATCCCGAAGATCGCGGCCCCCTCGCGCAAGCCCAGAAAGATCGTGCCGGGATTGGCGCCGTAGTTGAGCGCTTCGTCGATCGTCAGCAGCGCGCGGGAGCCGCCGTTTTCCTTGGCGACCACCAGCGAATCGCGATGCACCACATAGGCGCGGGTATCGCGTTTGCCTTCCAGCGCCAAAAGTTTGGCGTCGTCGGTACGCAACTGTGCGGCGCGATCGAGCACATGGGTGACGAAGGCCGGCTGGCCCAGCGGGAATGAATCGAATGCAGTCATGAATTACCCTAGCCAGATTTTACGGCGAAGCGCGCTGATGAAGTGCTGGACTTCCTCGGCATCATGTTCCAGCGGCGGCATCACGCCCCAGACCGGACGCGGCCAGGCGACATCGCTCGAACGCCGGGCGATGACGTGGACATGCAGTTGCGGCACCACGTTGCCCAATGCCGCGATATTCAATTTGTCGCATTTGGTGATGTCTTTCAGGGCGCGCCCGACGCGGCTGATTTCGGTCATCAATTGCGCTTGTTCGACCTCGTCGAGATCGATGATCTCACTGACTTCCGGCCGGCGCGGCACCAGCAATAGCCAGGGGTAATGCGCGTCCTTGATCACCAGCACCCGGGACAACGGCAGGTCGCCGATGTCGATGGTGTCTTTTTTGAGCTGTGAATTCAGCGACCAGGCGGAGTCGGGCATGTCTATTCCTGCGACGTCAAACAAGACGTCAAAAAGACTTCAAATCAAGCAAGACCTCAACAAGACTT
>CAXTOS010000190.1:0-2687 GCA_964245935.1 uncultured Novosphingobium sp. | reverse complement strand
TTTTCGCGTGATTCAAGAACAAAAACCGGTACCCACTTTTTGTCATCACGCTCTAGCCGAATCCGAAAAAAACAGCGCCTGCGAAATGGTTGCGCGTACGGCGTCCTCGTGAAACGGCTTTGACAACAGGTATGTCGGTTCGGGCCGGTCGCCGGTCAGCAGCCGCTCGGGATAGGCGGTGATGAAGATCACCGGCAAATTGGGAAACCGGGCCAGGATATCCGCTACCGCATCCAGACCCGAGCTGCCGTCGGCCAGCTGGATATCAGCCAGGACGAGGCCCGGGCGATCGGTCGCGGCGGATTGAATGGCTTGCGCGCGGGTCGTCGCCGTGCCCGAAACGGTGAGGCCCATCGACGCGACGATCTGTTCCAGCTGCATCGAAATCAGCGGTTCGTCCTCGATGATCAGCACATCGGTCGCGGTCTCGCGAGCAATGTCGCGCTTGCCCGCATGGGCCAGTTCGGCAGCTTCGGCGGCGGACACGCCCATGATCCTGCCGGCTTGCGCGGCGGTGAATTCTTCCATCGCGATTAGCAGCAGCGCCTCGCGATGGCGCGGCGCGAGCGAGGACAGATGGGCCACGGCCGCAACTTCGCGAGATGACGCGCCGACCGGCTGGTCTGCCTTGCCGGCCACCGCGTTTTGCCAGTGGCGGGTGAATTCGGCATACAGCGGCACGCGGCCGCCTTTCAGCCGTTCGCGTACGTCCGGATCGGCCAGGGCGTTTTCCAGCGTAGCGCGCACAAGCTCGTCACCGATGTGCTGGCCGCCGGTGAGTGCCCGCGCGTAACGCCTCAGAAACGGCACATATTCGGCAATGAGGCTGCCCAGCGGCATAGATATTTTCCCTGATGGTGGCATTGTGAAAATGCACCAAAGCGGACGATGTTCCGCGGCGTCAGGGCTGCCTGGGTGGCGCAACTCGACCAAATCCGCGCGGCACGGCTGCCGTCGAAATGTTTTGAAAATTCTGCAACCTCCGGGAACCGCTTTCTGATTGGAGGATTACCCTATTGTCACCGCCGAGACCCCCCCTCCCGTCCAAGCGGCCGGTGGCACTATCCCAAAAGGCCTCTGTTCTCTCGAGAGCGGAGGCCTTTTTTGCGCGTGCGACGCGTCGGTCGAGCCCGGTTGTCACAATTCCAAGGGCAGTTATACGGTAACTTGATGGTCCAGCCAGCCGAACCTCGTCTCGATCAGCAGGTGCACGCCGCAATGGAAACGCAACAACCGCGCCAGTTTCTACGATCGGTTGCAGGACGCAGCGTGCGTGCCTCGCTCGAAACGATGCTGGGCACGCGCATCGGCAAGCTGCTCGAACGCATCATGAGCGGGGGCAAGCCGGCCTCCGGCGACGGCCTGCTGGATTACGCCGCAGCGCTGCTGTCCTTGCGCGGCCGGGCGTCGGGCGCGGCGCTGGCTTCGGCTTTTTTCGATCGTTACGAGGGCAGCGACATGGCTGCACGGCATATTTTTCTGGCGCAGCTCCATGCCCAGAACCCCCGCAATCCCGAAGCGATCGATACCGCCGTGGCCGCTTGGAACCGCGATCGTGACGACAAATCCGCCGCCCTGCTGAACGAAGCGAGTGAATCGCCCTGCGCGCGATTGATCCGCGTGCTCAACCTGGCGCCGGGGGGAACCCGCCGCCTGATCGCCATGCGCAACGATTTGTTGAGCGCGCCTGAAATGAGCGCCGGGCTGCGCGATCTCGATCGTGAATTCCAGGATGCCTTCACCGCCTGGTTCAACGCCGGATTTCTGGAACTGCGCCATATCGACTGGAATTCGCCGGCGGCCCTGCTGGAACGCATCATCCGGTACGAAGCGGTGCATTCTATCGCCGGGTGGGACGATCTGCGCCGCCGGGTGGAACCGGCCGACCGCCGCTGTTATGGCTTTTTCCATCCACAGATGGCCGACGATCCGCTGATTTTCGTGGAAGTGGCGCTGACCAATACGGTGCCTTCGGCAATCGCGCAGATCATTGCGCCGGATCGCGCCGCAGTCGACCCGCGCAAGGTCAAATGCGCCATCTTCTATTCGATTTCGAATTGCCAGGAAGGGTTGCGCGGCATCCCCTTCGGCAATTTCCTGATCAAGCAGGTGGTCGGGCTGCTCAAGGACGAATTGCCGCTGCTCCAGCAATTTGCCACCCTGTCGCCGGTGCCGGGCTTCGCCAAATGGCTGGCGAAGACGCATGCGGGCAACGATTTGCCCACCGGCGATGGCCTGCGCAAACTGGCTGCGCAATTCATCACCACCGGGCGTGATCGCCGGGGGCAGGTGCAGGACCCGGTGGGGCGTTTCCACCTGGGCAACGGTGCCCGGCTGGAGGCGATCCATGCCGAGGGCGATTTGTCCGCAAAAGGCATGCGCGAGGCGCACGGGGTGATGGTCAATTACTGCTATGACCTGAGCGCGATCGAAGCCAACCATGTCCGGCTGTTCGAACTGGGCGAGGTGGCGATGTCGGCGCGTGTTCAGGACCTGATCAAGCCTGCCAAGCCTGCACCACATGGCCGGAAAGCGCTGGAACCCGCCGAGTAGAGTATTATCCTCCCCCTCTGGGGGAGGGGGCGGATCAAAGGGCGTGGTCGTCCCTATGCGGGATCAGGGTCTGTTCGTTTCATACCAACGGCCCTAAGCTTTGACCGCCGCCCATGATCGGGCTGTTATTGAGG
>CAXTOS010000189.1:0-2698 GCA_964245935.1 uncultured Novosphingobium sp. | reverse complement strand
TCTCGAAGCTGCGCGTGGCGATCGTCGATCCCGGCGCCACCCGCACCAGAATGCGCGCCAAGGCCTATCCGGGAGAAGACCCGGCCAGCCTCAAAGCGCCCGAGGTCGTGGCGCAGCGGCTGGTGGCGCTGCTGGGTGAGCCGTTTGCGAGTCCATACCGGGAAAGAGTTACGGGCTGAAGATGCCTTTCCTGTTCCCCTCCCGCGAGCGCGAGGGGAACATGTATTCCTCATGTTTTATCGGTTCCACGCGGCATAAGCGGCCAGCGCCCGGGCGCGGCCTTCGCGATGTTCGATCAGCTTGGACGGATAATTGGGCACCGGCTGTGGCGGATCGTGAATATTCGCGTCGTCCAGATGGGCCAGTTCGGGCACCCAGCGGCGGATATAGCCAGCGGCATCGAATTTCTCCGACTGGCTCAGCGGGGCCATGACCCGCACGAACAGATTGGCATCCACGCCCGTGCCCGCCACCCATTGCCAGTTCATCGTGTTGGAACCGTAATCGGCATCGACCAGCGTATCCCAGAACCAGCGCTCCCCGGCTTGCCAGTCGACCAGCAGATGCTTGGTCAGAAAGCTGGCGGTGATCATCCGCACCCGATTGTGCATCCAGCCGGTCGTCCATAACTGGCGCATGCCGGCATCGACGATCGGATAGCCGGTGCACCCGCGTTGCCAGGCCCGCAGATCATGGTCCGCCGCCGTGCCGGCGCGCCACGGGAAATTCTGGTAAGTCTCGCGCCCGGCTTTCGTCCCGTAATCGGGAAATTGCCGGATGACGTTCTGCGCATAATCGCGCCAGCCCAGTTCGCTCCGATAGGTGTCCGCCGACCCGCCCGCCCCGGCCACGCCATGCCAGACGGCAGCGGGCGAGATTTCGCCGAAATGAAGGTGCGGCGACATTTGCGAGCTGCCCGCGATCGAAGGCAGATTGCGCCCGGTGCCATAGCGCGCGGCTTCACCGGAGAATGTCTTCAGCGCCTCCGCCGCACCCGCCTCGCCTGGCGTCCAGGCATCGCGAAAGCCCCCGGCCCAGTCCGGACTGGTGGGCAACAGGCGCCAGTCGTCGAGATTTTCGCTGGCCGGCCAGTGGTTGGGAGCGGCCAATTTTTTGGGCGCCGGGGTCGGCTTTGGCGGAGGCAGATGCTGCTGCAAGGCCCGCCAGAACGGCGTGAAAATACGGTACGGCGTCCCCGCCCCGCTCAGCACGCTGCCCGGCGGGCTAAGATAATTGCCGTGATGCAGATGCAGCGTCAGCGGGCTTTTGCTGACCGCATGTTCTGCGTTCAGCCACCAGGGTTCGTAATGGTGCAGGGCGTGGACTTCGCTTGCGCCGGTTTCCCTGGCCAGTTCTGCGAGCACGGTCTCACTGCGCCCGCGCCGCAGCACCAGGCGCGATCCGCGCTGCTTCAGGTCGCTCGCCAGGCTTTCCAGCGAATGATGCAGATACCAGCGCGATGCGCCGCCCATCTTGCGGTGCCTGGCTGTTTCGTCATCGAGCACAAAGACCGGGATCACCGGAGCGCCGCTGGCTGCTGCTGCCGCGAAAGCCGCCTGGTCGGCGAGCCGGAGATCGCGGCGCAGCCAGACGAGGACCGGGGCGGTCATTGTCCCACCCTTCCCGAGCCTGTCGAAAGACTGTCATTCTTTTCCTTAACGGCAGAAAAGACACTCAGCCCTTCGACAATCTCAGGGTAGACGGGAAGGGGTCTGGCCACGGATTTACGCCCCCGACAATGGCCCCTGATCTTCGGGCCCAACCGTCCACGTCTGCCCCTTGGCGAGCAGCTTGGCCAGATTGGCCACCTTGCCTGCACGCTGCCGGGTATCCTGGGCCGCGATCGAGCTTTCGAAACTGGGCTTGGGATCGTCGTAAATCACCCCCAGCGCCATCGGGAAGTCACCGAACGGCAGCTCGACCAGCATATGCGCGACCGAGCGGTTGGTCACATCATGGACGATGACGCCGGCCGCCTGCCAGTCGCCATCAACGACATCGACCACTTCCAGCGTCAGATGCGTGGCATCGAGCGCGATGCCACGCGTGCCTTTGTCGAACAGCATCGGCTCGCCGCCCTTCAGCCACAGCTGGCGCGCCTCGGCGCCTTTCGGCGCGGCGAAATCCTCGAACACGTCCTTGTTATAGACGATGCAGTTCTGGAAAATCTCGATGAAGGCCGCGCCCCGATGCGCGTGTGCGGCCTTCAGCACGTTCGGCAATTCCTTCGACACGTCGAAACCGCGCGCCACGAACCGCGCGCCCGCGCCCAATGCAAAGGCGCAAGGCAGCGCGGGCCGATCGACCGAACCGGTCGGCGAGGTCGGGCTGTTGGTGCCGAGCCGGCTGGTGGGCGAATATTGCCCCTTGGTCAGGCCGTAGATTTCGTTGTTGAACAGCATGATCTGGCAATCCAGATTGCGGCGCAGCACATGCATGGTGTGGTTGCCGCCGATCGACAGCCCGTCGCCATCGCCGGTCACCAGCCAGACATCGAGTTCGGGATTGGCCAGCTTGATCCCGGTGGCGACGGCAGGTGCGCGCCCGTGGATGGTGTGGAAACCGTAGCTGGCCATGTAATAGGGAAACCGGCTGGAGCAACCGATGCCGCTCACGAACACCGTCTTCGCCGGGTCGGAACCCAGGTCGACCATGGTGCGCTGCACCGCCTTCAGGATCGCATAGTCGCCGCAGCCGG
>CAXTOS010000188.1:0-2718 GCA_964245935.1 uncultured Novosphingobium sp. | reverse complement strand
ACCAGCGCTTCGGCCCGTTCCTGCGCGCCCTGGTTGTCAAGCATCGTGAAGGCCAAGCATTGAAAGCGAACTCCTGAACCGGCGGTCAGCAGGCTCTATACCCCGCTGAAGATGGTTGTCGCGTCGCTTTAGCCAACAATCACTGGAAAAATCGCGCTCGACAACCGGAAAATTGCGGTAATTTAACACTTACTCATGCTCATCCATCGCCATGCACGAATCCTGCCAGTTTGGATCATCGCCCTTGCCTTCGCTGATTTCTCCCAATAAAAAGGCGTCACCATGACGGATATCACCGAACTCGCTCATCCTTCGTCCGGTGCATCCGGCGGCGCCAGTCAGGCCCTCCCCAATGGTGGGCTGGAAGTGGTGTCGATCGCCAAAAGCTATGACAAGCGCGCGGTGCTCAGCGACATCTCGCTGTCGGTGGGCAAGGGCGAGGTACTGGGGCTGCTGGGGCCGAACGGCGCGGGCAAGACCACCTGTTTCTATTCGATCATGGGGCTGGTCAAACCCGATTCGGGTCGCATCCTGCTCGACGGCATCGATATCACCCCTTTGCCGATGTATCGCCGCGCGGTGCTTGGCCTTGGCTATCTGCCGCAGGAGACGTCGATCTTTCGGGGCATGACGGTCGAACAGAACATCAATTGCGTGCTGGAACTGGGCGAGCCGGACAAGGTCGTACGCGCGCAGGAACTGGAACGGCTGCTCGATGAATTCGGCCTGGGCAAGCTGCGCCAGAGCGCGGCGATGGCATTGTCGGGCGGTGAGCGGCGGCGCTGCGAAATTGCCCGCGCGCTGGCGGCCAAGCCGTCGATCATGCTGCTGGACGAACCTTTCGCGGGAATCGACCCCTTGTCGATCAACGAGATTCGCAACCTCGTCATCGACCTCAAACGGCGCGGCATCGGCGTGCTGATCACCGACCACAATGTGCGCGAAACGCTGGACATCGTCGATCGCGCCTGCATCATTTATGGCGGACAAGTGCTGTTCGCCGGCAGTCCGGCGGCGCTGGTGGCCGACGAAAACGTCCGTCGGCTGTATCTGGGTGAAGGGTTTACGCTTTGACAGCTGCGTCGAAGCGAGGCTTCCGGCCTTCGCCGCAGGGCTGAACGATGGTTCTTGGGCCACGGCTGGATATCCGGCAAACCCAATCGCTGGTCATGACTCCGCAGTTGCAGCAGGCGATCAAGCTGCTGGCGTTGTCCAACCTGGAAATCGAAACCTTCATCGGCGAAGCGATCGAAAGCAACCCGCTGCTGGAAATCGGTGAAACGGCGGCGCCCGAACCATCGGGCCCACCGGCAGACCAGCGCCGCACCTCGCTGGAAACTTCACCCTGCGATCAGCTGATCGGCGAAGGCCGGGCGTCCGAAGACCGTCCGCTGGATATCGACGCCGGCGCGCTCGATATCGACCGTGACACCGGTGACGCGGCGGCGATCAACGGGGCGGAATACTCCAGCTCCGGTGACGGCGACAGCGGTGGCGGGAGCGGCGGAGTTTTCGAGGGCGATGCCCCGGTCGGTTCCAGCGGCACCGGCCCCGGCATCGACGATCGCGGGCAGGCCAGTCCCACCCTGGCCGAGCATCTGCACGCCCAGATCGGCGCCGTGGGGAACGAGCAGCGCCAGATTTTCATCGCCCGCGCCTTGATCGACCAGCTCGACGAGGCCGGGTATCTGACGATCGGGCTGGACGAGTTCGCCGCCGATCTGGAGATCGAGCAGGCCGAAGCCGAATCCGCGCTGGCGCTGCTCCACACGCTGGACCCCACCGGGGCGGGCGCCCGTTCGCTGGCCGAATGCATCGCGTTGCAGGCGCGCGAGGCCAATCGCTACGATCCCGCGATGGCCAGATTGCTCGAAAATCTCGAACTGGTCGCACGGGGGGATTTTGCGCGCTTGCGGCGAATTTGCGGCGTCGATCGCGAAGACCTGGGCGACATGCTGGCCGAACTGCGCCGTTACGATCCCAAACCCGGGCTCAAATTCGGCGGCGGCGGCGGCGAAGTCGTCGTGCCGGACCTGCTGCTGTCGGCAGGCGCCGACGGCGGCTGGAACATCGCCATCAATCAGGCCACCCTGCCCCGGCTGATCGTCAACCGCAGCTATTATCTGGAATTGCGCGGCGCCAGCAGCGAAAAATCCGCGCGGGGCTGGCTGTCGGAAAAGCTGGCCGATGCCAACTGGCTGGTCAAGGCGCTGGACCAGCGGCAAAAGACCATCCTCAAGGTGACCGAGGAACTGGTGCGTCAGCAGGACGGTTTTTTCCGCAACGGCATTGCCCAGCTAAAGCCGCTGACGCTGCGCGCGGTTGCCGATGCGATCGGGATGCATGAATCGACCGTCAGCCGGGTGACCTCCCATAAATATCTGATGTGCGAGCGCGGCACCTTCGAGCTGAAATATTTCTTCACCTCGGGGGTGGCCAATGCGGACGGGGATGGCTCGGCGTCGGCGGAAGCGGTCAAGGCAGCGATCCGCCGCCTGATCGAGGTCGAAGATGCGCAGTCGATCCTGTCGGACGATTCGCTGGTCGACCTGCTCAACGAAAAAGGCTTCGACCTGGCCCGCCGCACTGTGGCGAAATATCGCGAGGCGATCGGCCTGGGCAGCTCGGTGCAACGGCGCCGCGAGAAAAAGCTGATGAGCATGGTTTAGAGTCTTTCCGACTTACGTCGAGTCGGTGCCAGCCCGCTCCCCCGCCCGG
>CAXTOS010000187.1:0-2744 GCA_964245935.1 uncultured Novosphingobium sp. | reverse complement strand
GCCCGTGCCTTCCATGCGCTGACCGCCGGGGAGGCTGACGATATCCGCCGCGAAAGCGGACGCCGCGACACCATCGTGATTCCCAACGCCGGCCCCGCCGTCTCGCCGGCCGACACCGCCCCGCGCTCGCGTCAAATCCTCTATATCGGCCGCATTCATGCCAAGAAAAACCTGGCGGCGCTGGTGGCCGGCTGGCGCGGGGCACAGCGGCCGGCGGACGCGCGTCTGACCATCGCCGGCTGGGGCGAACCACCGGATGTCGCCGCGTTGCGTGCTGCTATCGGGTCCGACGCCGGGAACATCGATTTTGCCGGCCCGGCTTATGGCGCGGAAAAACAGCTGCTGCTCGATCGCGCGCGCTTTACCATCCTGCCCTCGCTGAGCGAAGGCCTGCCGATGGCGGTGCTCGAAGGCTGGGCGGCAGGCGCGCCAGCGATCATGACCCATGCCTGCAACCTGCCCGAAGGGCTGGACGCAGGCGCGGCGCTGGCCTGTGCCCCGGATACCGCATCGATTGCCTGGGCGCTGACCCGGGCATTGCAGCTGGACGAGCCGCAGTGGCAGGCGATGGCCGGGGCGGCGCGCGCATTGGCGGCCGGCCCCTTTGGCGCTGCAACCGTAGCCACGCGCTGGGCCGAGGCTTACCGAAGCCTGATTGCAGGGGGCCATCCATGAGCCTGCTTGATGCGCGCGAAACACAGCCGCTTGGCGGTGGGCCGAGCTTTTCGCTGGGCAACCGCCTGCTGCGCGTGATCTGGCAGGCCTGCTGGCTCATCCTGTGCCGGTTCACGCCGCCGCCGCTGCATCGCTGGCGGGCGTTTGTCCTGCGCTGTTTCGGCGCTCGCATCGGCCGGGGCGCGCGCGTCCACGCCAGTGTAAAGATCTGGCTGCCCGCCAACCTCGAACTGGGCGCGACGGTCCTGATCGGCCCCGGCGCGCGGCTGTACAACCAGGGACACATCCGGATCGGCGACGGCACCGTGGTTTCGCAGCGCGCCCATCTGTGCGCCAGCAGCCATGACCTCGACGATCCCCATTTCCAGCTGGTCCTGCGCCCGATCACCATCGGCGAAAGCTGCTGGATTGCCGCCGAGGCTTTCGTCGGCCCCGGCGTGGCGATGGGCGACCGGGCGGTGCTGGCCGCGCGCGGCGTGCTGTTCGGCGATGCCGCAGCGAACGGGGTTTACTCGGGCAATCCGGCGGTGTTGCTCAAGCGGCGCGAGTTGCGCCTTGATCGGTAATGCGACCGAAATCCTTGCCGGTTCGGGGAAGGGGACCGCCCGCAGGGGGGTGGAGGGGCACCAGCCCGATTGCGCAAAGCTCGACGCAATTGCCGCCGCGCCGGCGCCCCTCCGCCAGCTCCGCCGGTCTTGCTCCCCATGCCAGGGAATATTGCGCCATACGGTCGCCGCGCTGCTGCTCCTCGTCACCCTGCCGGGCGCGGCGACCGCGCAGCCGTTGCTTGGTCGACCGCGTCATCCCATCCAGGTCATGTCGCTTAACCTGTGTACCGACCAGCTGGTGCTGGCGTTGTTGCCGCTGCCGCGGATCGTGTCGGTCAACGAGCGTTCGCGCGATCCGGCCAACTCGTTGATGGCGGCGGCGGCGCGGGGGGTCGCCTTCAATCACGGGCTGGCCGAGGAAGTGCTGCGGGCGCGCCCTGATCTGGTGATCGCCGGCAGCTATACCACCCCGGCCACGCGGGCGCTGCTCAGGCGGCTGGGCTCGCCGCTACTGGAGGTGGCGCCGGCGGACACGGTGGTGCAGATCCGGGCGACCACCCGCCAGGTCGCGGCAGCAGTGGGCGAAGTCGCGCGCGGCGAGCTGTTGCTGGCGCGCATGGATCGGCAACTGGCCGAACTTGCCAGCCACCCGGCGCCGCCGCTGCGGGTTGCGGCGTGGGATGGCAGCGGCTTTTCCGCCGCGTCCGGGTCGCTATACGATACCGTGCTGCGGCTGGCCGGCGCGATCAATGTGGCTGCCGATTCCGGGCCGGCAAGAGCGGGAACCCCCGACACCGAACTGCTGCTGGCCAAAGCCCCCGCGCTGCTGGTGCGCGGGGGGGGCGATGATCGCGACGGGTTGCGCGCCGGCATCGCCGGGCATCCGCTGGTTCGGCGCTACTGGGGAAGCGACCGGACGCTGGCGATCGATCAGGCCTATTACGTCTGCGGCACGCCGTTTGTCGCACAGGAGGCGCTGCGGTTGCGTGCCCGGATGCAGGCCGCCACGGCGGCGGCGCGCATCCCGCAGCCTTTTACGCGATGAACCGCTGGCTGATCCCCACGCTGCTGCTCGCGCTGGTGATGATCGCCACGGCATCGCTGCTGGCCGGGACGGTCTGGCTCCGCCCCGGCGAAGTGCTGGCCGCGCTCGGCGATCCACGCCCCAGCCTTGCCGGGTTGATCGTCACCGAAATCCGCCTGCCGCGCATCGTGCTGGCAATGCTGGTCGGCGGCATCCTGGGCTTGTCCGGCGCGGTATTGCAGGGGCTGCTGCGCAATCCGCTGGCCGAGCCGGGGCTGCTGGGGGTGTCCGCCGGGGCCTCGCTAGGCGCGGTGATCGCGATCTACTACGGATTTTCCACCAGCTTCGTGCTGGCCTCGCCGCTGTTCGCGCTGGTCGGCGGCGCGATCACCGCGGGCGCGGCACTGCTGCTGGCGCGCGGCGGTGGTACGCTGGCGCTGATCCTGGCGGGCTCGGCGATCTCCAGCATCGCCTATGCCGGGGTCTATCTGGCGCTC
>CAXTOS010000186.1:0-2753 GCA_964245935.1 uncultured Novosphingobium sp. | reverse complement strand
CGGGCTATGTCGGCTTCGACCAGGGCGGATTGCTTACCGACGCCATCGACCAGCAGCCACATTGCGTGCTGTTGCTCGACGAGATCGAAAAGGCTCATGCCGACCTGTTCAACATCCTGCTGCAGGTGATGGACAACGGCCGCCTGACCGATCACCACGGCAAGACCGTCGATTTCCGCAATGTCGTGCTGGTGATGACCACCAATGCCGGTGCCTCGGACATGACCCGGGCAGGCATCGGTTTTGGTGATATCTCCAAGGAAGACGCCGGCGACGAAGCGGTCAAGCAGATGTTCTCGCCCGAATTCCGCAACCGGCTCGACGCCATCGTGCCGTTCTCCTACCTGCCGCCCGCCGTCATCAGCCGGGTCGTGGACAAGTTCATCCTCCAGCTCGAACTCCAGCTGGCCGACCAGAACGTCCACATCCAGTTCGACAGCGACGCGCGGACCTGGCTGGGCGAACGCGGCTACGACCGGCTCTACGGCGCACGCCCGATGGCCCGCGTCATCCAGGAAAAGGTCAAGAAGCCGCTGGCCGAGGAACTGTTGTTCGGCAAATTGGCGGCCGGTGGCGAAGTGCATGTCTCGCTCAAGGAGAACGCGCTGAGCTTCGAATTGACCCCCGCCGCGCCGAAGCTCGTGAAGCGCGCGGAGCGGAAGAAACCGGCGGCCAAGCGCAAGTCCAGTGCGGAGCCTGAGGGCGAGCAGTAGGGTTTAAGGTTAAGGTGCGAGGGCTATGCCCTCGCGCTCCCTTTAAATTCGGTCGCGCTCTTCCTCACCTTCCGCTTGCGGGAGGGGCTGGGGGTGGGCACTTATCAAGTGTCACACGCAACGCCGGTCCCGATACTACCGCGAAGCGGCCATAAAGCCTGCGGCGCCGCAACCTAGCGCCACGACCGAACAAGCGCGCAACAAAAATGATGAAGGTGCGAGGGCAATAGCCTGGCAATAGCCCTCGCACCTTCAACCTCGTTTAGCCTTTGACCCAATCCTCCCCTGTGCCATAGAACAAAGCATGATCGCCAAACTCACCGGCCTGCTTGACGACTTCGGCCCGGACTGGGCAGTGATCGATGTCGCGGGGGTCGGTTACCTGGTCCACGCCTCGGCCAAGACGCTGGCCAGCCTGGGCCCGCGCGGCGAACAAGTCACGATCCACACCGAATTGCAGGTCAGCGAAAACGACATGCGGTTGATCGGCTTTGCCAGCGGCGCCGAGCGCGAGTGGTTTCGGCTGCTGACCGCGGTGCAGGGCGTGGGCAGCAAGGTGGCGCTGGCGATCTTGTCGGCGCTGAGTGTCGATGAATTGCAGCGCGCTTGCGCCGGCAGCGACGCGGCGATGGTGGCGCGTGCGCAAGGGGTGGGGCCGAAGCTGGCAAGTCGGATCGTCAATGAATTGAAGGACAGGGCGGGGGTGCTGCCGATGGCGATCGGTGCGGCGATTGCGCTGCCCGCGGGATCGCCCAGCGCCGATGCCGTGTCGGCCCTGCAGAACCTGGGGTTCAAACCTGCCGTCGCCGCGGCCGCAGTGGCGCGGGCGCTGGAGGAACTGGGGGACGGGGCCAGGCTTGACGCATTGGTGCGGCTGGGACTGAAGCGGGCGGCGGGATGACTGATAACCCGCTGCTTTCCGCCCGGCGCCAGATCGAGGATGTCGATGTCGCGTTGCGGCCCAGGACGCTGGCGGAATTTGTCGGCCAGGCGTCGGCCAAGGATAATCTGCGCGTGTTCATCGAAAGCGCACGGGGCCGGGGCGAGGCGATGGATCATGTGCTGTTCTACGGGCCGCCGGGGTTGGGCAAGACCACGCTGGCGCAGATCGTCGCGCGGGAACTGGGTGTGGGTTTTCGCGCTACCTCCGGGCCGGTCATCGCCAAATCGGGCGATCTCGCCGCGTTGCTGACCAATCTTGAAGACGGGGATGTGCTGTTCATCGACGAAATTCACCGGCTCAGTCCGGTTGTCGAAGAAGTGCTCTATCCGGCGATGGAGGATCGCGCGCTCGATCTTATCATTGGCGAAGGGCCGTCGGCGCGATCCGTCCGCATCGATCTGCCGCCGTTCACGCTGATCGGCGCCACCACCCGGCAGGGCCTGCTGAGCACGCCGTTGCGCGACCGGTTCGGCATTCCGGTGCGGCTGCAATTCTATACCGTAGACGAGCTGGAACGGGTGGTAACGCGCGGTGCGGCGCTGCTCGGGCTGGGCATCGACCGCGAGGGCGCGCGCGAAATTGCGCGGCGCGCGCGCGGCACCCCGCGCGTGGCCGGGCGGCTGATGCGCCGGGTGCGCGATTTCGCCCATGTCGCGGGCGATGCGCTGGTCACCCGCGCGGTCGCCGATCAGTCACTGACCCGGCTGGAGGTGGACGGGCTGGGCCTGGACGCGCAGGATCGTCGCTACCTCCATATGATCGCGGATATCTACAAGGGCGGCCCGGTGGGCGTCGAGACGCTGGCAGCCGGCCTGTCGGAACCTCGCGACACCATCGAGGACGTGATCGAGCCCTATCTGATCCAGCTCGGCCTGGTGGCCCGCACCGCCCGCGGCCGCTGCCTGAACGATCGCGGCTGGCAACATCTGGGCCTGCCCCCCCCCGCGCCGACTGCTGGCCCAGTTGCCCCCGCGCAGGGAGGGCTGTTCGATGGCGCTGCGGAGACTCACGGCACAGAGTAGGATGAAGGTGCGAGGAGCAAACCCCATATGCGCTAACTTAGGACTAGACAGGTGGAATCGCGATGTGATTCATAG
>CAXTOS010000185.1:0-2826 GCA_964245935.1 uncultured Novosphingobium sp. | reverse complement strand
TGCTCTTTGCTGGCACCGGCGATGTGTGGGCCGGAGCTGAAGGCGAAGAATTTACTACCCTTTGCACACGGGCTGCGGGCGCATCGAGCGCCTGGCATTCCCTGCGTCCCTCTATTTGGAGAGGGTGACATGTTCGAGCAAAACTTGCGCGAAACGCGCGGCGAGATCGCGAAGGTGTGTTTGTCGATTCAGCAGTCATTCCGGGGCGTGCGCAGCACGAGCCCGGAATCCATAACCCCTGTGGTATTGTTTCGGCTGAACGTAGTCACAGGGGCTATGGATTCCGGGCCCACGCAAGGTTCGTGTCCCGGAATGACGAACTTGGATTGCTCCCCACGTCCTACTCGTCGTCGTGCTTCTTCCCGCCAATCGTCTTCAGCTTGGCGAACACGGCGTCGACGTTGAGGTCGTCGCGCTGCTTTTCGCTTGGCTCGTATTCCGGTTCCTTGCGGGTGGTCTCGGAGGCTGGCAGCAAGGTGGCGCCGCCATAGGCGGTATCGATCGGCTTTTCCTTGGCCGCGCGCTGCACCTCGAAGTCGAGCTCGATCTGCGAGCACAGGCCGAGCGTCACCGGATCCATCGGGGTCAGGGTCGAGGCATTCCAGTGGGTGCGGTCGCGCACGCTGGCGATGGTGGTCTTGGTGGTGCCGACCAGCCGCATGATCTGGGCGTCCTTCAGTTCGGGATGGTTGCGCACCAGCCACAGGATCGCGCTCGGCCGCTCGTGGCGGCGCGACACCGGGGTGTAGCGCGGGCCCTTCTTCTTGGCGGCCGGCGGCAAGGTCACCTTGCTCTCCTCCAGCTTGAGGCGGTAGTTCGGGTCACCTTCGCCCTTTTCGATCTCCAGGCGGGTGAGCTGGCCGTTCGAAATCGGGTCCATGCCCTTGATGCCCTGGGCGGCGTCGCCGTCAGCGATGGCGCGCACTTCCAGCGGGTGCATTTTGGTGAAATCCGCCACCTGATCGAAGGTCAGCGCGGTATTATCAACCAGCCACACGGCCGTCGCCTTCGGCATCAGCGGTGCATTGCTCATGGCAAATCTCCTTTGTGCTTCGCCCACCTTTTTTGGAGGCGAAGCCGGTAGTCATCAGCGATGACGGGAATTACGCCCTATATAGTCCGTCCGGGGCCGGCCGCGCAATGGCCTGCTAAAACGGCCTTGACAGCGCCCGAAAGCAGTCCCAAGTCCTAGGCTGAATTGACCGTTCCCTGCCCGGCGGCGAGGGGTGATTCGGTCCGAGATCGTTCCAATGCAAGCCAAACCGGCCCTAAAAATCGTGCTTTGTTCGCCCCGAGGCTTCTGTGCCGGGGTGGTGCGGGCCATCGACACCGTGGAACGGGCGCTGACGATCTATGGCGCCCCGGTCTATGTCCGCCACGAGATCGTCCATAACCGCTATGTGGTCGACAGCCTTCGAACCAAGGGCGCGATTTTCGTCGAGGAACTAGCCGAAATCCCCGACAATACCAACGCGCCGGTGGTGTTTTCGGCCCATGGGGTTCCCAAATCGGTGCCGGCGGATGCCAAGGCGCGCAACTTTTTCTCGCTCGACGCCACCTGCCCGCTGGTCACCAAGGTGCACCGCGAGGCCGCGATCCATTTCAAGCGCGGCCGCGAAATCCTGCTGATCGGGCATTCCCACCACCCGGAAGTGGTCGGAACGCTCGGCCAATTGCCGCCAGGCGCGGTGACCCTGATCGAAACCGCGGAAGACGCCAAGACGTTCACGCCGAAGGATCCGAATAATCTCGCTTTTGTGACCCAGACCACGCTGTCGATCGACGATACCGCCGAGATCGTCGCGATGCTGAAGGACCGGTTCCCGAACATCTCCGGGCCGCACAAGGAAGACATCTGCTACGCCACTACCAACCGCCAGCTGGCGGTCAAGAAGGTGGCGCCGGTGGTCGACGCCTTGATCGTGGTCGGCGCGCCGAATTCGTCGAATTCGCAGCGCCTGCGCGAAGTCGCCGAACGTGAGGGCTGCCCGATCGCGGTGCTGGCGCAGCGCGCCGGCGATCTCGACTGGAAAATGTTCGAGGGCATCAAGAGCCTCGGCATCACGGCGGGCGCTTCGGCGCCGGAGGTGATCGTCGAAGAGATCATGGGCGCGTTCGCCGAACGCTACGAACTGCATGTGGAGACGGTCTCGGCCGCGGAAGAGAACGAGTTCTTTCCGTTGCCGCGGTCGCTGCGGCCCGACGCCGCCGAGTAATCTCCATGGCGGTCTATACCGACGTCGCCGCCGACGAGCTTGCGGAATTTCTGAAGCATTACGACATCGGCGAATTGCTGTCCTACAAGGGCATCGCCGAGGGCGTCGAGAATTCCAACTTCCTGCTGCACACCACGGCGGGCTCCTTTATCCTGACGCTGTATGAGAAGCGCGTCGAGAGAAGCGATTTGCCGTTCTTTCTCGGCCTGATGACCCATCTGGCCGCGCGCGGCATCAACTGTCCGCAACCGCTCAAGAACAGATCGGGCGAAGCGCTGAGCACGCTGGCCGGCCGGCCTGCGGCGATCATCAATTTTCTCGAGGGCGTCTGGCCGCGCAAGCCGACCGCCGTACATTGCGCCGGTGTCGGTCAGGCGCTGGCGAAAATGCATCTGGCGGGTCGCGATTTCAAGGTGTCGCGCGCCAACGCGCTGTCGGTGTCGGGCTGGCGTCCATTGTTCGAACAGGCAGCCCCCCGCGCCGACGAAGTGCAGCACGGCCTCGGCGCCTTCGTCGGCGCTGAGCTGGATTATCTGGAAGGCAATGTCTGGCCGAAGGATTTGCCATCGGGGGTGATTCACGCCGATCTGTTTCCGGACAATGTTTTTTT
>CAXTOS010000184.1:0-2875 GCA_964245935.1 uncultured Novosphingobium sp. | reverse complement strand
GCCTGATGGCCGAGATCGAAGCTGCCGCCGGCGAACGCGGCATGGACGTGCTGGTCGAAGTGCATGACGAAGCCGAAATGGCGCGTGCCGCGAAGCTCGCATCGCGGCTGATCGGCATAAACAATCGCGATCTCAAGCGCTTCATCACCGATCTTGCCAATACCGAACGGCTTGCTCCGCTTGCCCCGGCCGGCGCCTTGCTGGTCAGCGAAAGCGGTATCGACAGCCACGCCGACCTGCTTCGCCTGGAACGATCCGGCCTGCGCAGCTTCCTGGTCGGCGAAAGCCTGATGCGGCAGGCCGATGTGGCGGCGGCGACGCAGGTTCTGTTGCATGGCTGAACTGACCCATCTCGACCAGCACGGTCACGCCCGGATGGTCGATGTCGGCGCGAAGCCGCCGACCGCGCGCATCGCCATCGCGACGGGCCGCATCATCATGAGCGCCGCTGCACTGGGCGCCATCCGCAACGGCGACGTGCCCAAGGGCGACGTGCTGGCAACCGCGCGGATCGCGGGGATCATGGCGGCGAAAAAGACCGCCGAGCTGATCCCGCTGTGCCACCCGCTCGGCCTGGATGCCGTCACCGTCGAATTCGCGTGGGAGGATGGCGCCATCCGCGCCACCGTCACGACCTCGCTGACCGCCCGGACCGGTGTGGAAATGGAGGCGATGACAGCCACTTGCGTCGCGCTGTTGACAATCTACGACATGGCCAAGGCGATCGACAAGGCGATGGTGATCGGCGAGGTGCGGCTGTTGGAAAAACGCGGCGGCAAATCGGGTGACTGGTTCGCCGGCTGATATGGCCTCGCTGCTGTCCCTGGAAGAGGCGCAATCCCGCTTGCTGGCGCTGGCGCGGCCGCTGCCGATCGAACATCTGGCCATCGCCGAGGCCCAGGAACGCTACCTGACCGAGCCGTTGCGCGCGCTCCGCACCCAGCCTGCCGCCGATCTTTCGGCGATGGATGGCTATGCGGTCGGCCAGGATGATCTGGCCGGGCCGTGGCGGGTGATCGGCGAAAGCGCTGCCGGGCGCCCTTTTGGCGGTATGGTGCAGCCCGGCGCGGCGGTGCGAATATCCACCGGCGCCCTGCTGCCCGATGGCGCCGGCGCGGTGGTCTTGCAGGAGAATTGCACGCGCGACGGCGATCGCCTGAACCTGGCCGGCGACCGCCCGAACCGGGCGGGCCAGCACATCCGCCGCAAAGGCATGGATTTTCGCGAAGGCCAGGATTTGCTGCCCGGCGGGACGCGGATCGGACCGCCGCAAATCGCGCTGGCGATCACCGCCGGTCATGGCCGGCTGCCGGTCCGCCGCCTGCCCCGCATCGCCATCATCGACTGCGGCGACGAATTGTTGTCACCCGGAACGCCGTGCCCGCCGCACCGCATCCCCGCCAGCAACGGGCCGATGCTGGCTGCGCTTGCGCGGGCCGTGCCCTGCCAGATTACGCGGCTGGGGCCGGTCGCCGATGATCTGCCCGCGTTGCTTGCAGTGCTGGAAGCAGCCCACGACGCCGATGTCATCGTCACCAGCGGCGGCGCCTCGGTAGGCGATCACGACTTGATCGGTCCGGCGCTGGGCGAATGGGGCGCCACCATCGCGTTATGGAAAGTGGCGATCAAGCCCGGCAAACCCCTGCTGATCGCACAGCGCGGCGGCCAGATCGTGCTGGGCCTGCCCGGCAATCCCGCTTCCAGCCTGGTGACCGCTTATCTGTTCCTGTTGCCGCTGCTGCGCGCGCTGCTGGGCGCCGGGCACTGCCTGCCCCGCCCGATCACCGCGCGACTGACGACGCCGTTGACGGCGACCGGTGAGCGGCGCGAATTCCTGCGCGCGCGCTGGGATGGCAGTGCGATCGCAGCCGGTGAAAGCCACGACAGCGGTGCGCTGGCCTCGCTCGCCGTGTGCAATGCGCTGATCGACCGGCCGCCGCACAGCCCGGTGCTGGCCCCCGGTGCGGTGGTTCCGGCCTATTGCCTTGAAACTGCTGTAATCGCTTGACGGACCCGAAATCGTTGCTTAGATGTTCCGCATTCGTTCGTTACAATGCGCGGAACATCCGAGGAGCAACGCGACTATGCTGACCCGCAAACAGCACGAGCTGATCCGCTTCATCCAGTCGCGTCTGGAAGACACCGGCGTGTCGCCGTCCTTCGAGGAAATGAAGGAAGCGCTGGACCTGAAATCGAAATCGGGCGTGCATCGGCTGATTTCCGCGCTGGAGGAACGCGGCTTCATCCGCCGCCTGCCCAACCGCGCCCGCGCACTGGAAGTGCTGCGCCAGCCCGAAGACGTGACGCGGCTTCCGGCCAGCGCGCCGGCGGCAAAATTGCCGATCCTGGCGTCGACACCTGCCCAGCCTCTGGCGGTCACGCGACCAGTACCCGCCCCCGCCAACGACGTGATCGAAATTCCGCTGCATGGCCGCATCGCCGCCGGCGCGCCGATCGAAGCGATGGAGGGACAATCCATGTTGCCCGTTCCGGCGGCATTGCTTGGTCCAGGTGAGCATTACGCGCTGGAAGTATCGGGCGATTCCATGGTTGGAGCGGGCATCCTCGATGGTGACTTTGCCCTCATCCGCCGCACCGATACGGCACGCGACGGTGAAATCATCGTGGCGCTGATCCACGGCGAAGAGGCCACGCTGAAATATCTGCAACACGAAGATGGCATGATCCGGCTAGACCCGGCCAACGCGGCTTACGATCCCCAATATTACCGGGCGAACGAAGTGCAGGTGCAGGGCAAGCTGGCGGGCTTGTTGCGGCGCTATCACTAGAGCGTCATGCCCCCCCGTGATGCGGATTTTGGAGTCTTTCCGACTTACGTCGAGTCGGTGCCAGCCCGCTCCCCCGCCCGGCCACC
>CAXTOS010000183.1:0-3000 GCA_964245935.1 uncultured Novosphingobium sp. | reverse complement strand
GGGGGAGCGGGCTGGTGCCGTCTGAAACGGAATGACCCAAAAAGGGGGCGAATCGCGCCCCCTTTTATCAGTTGCGAAAAATCAGGCTGCCGAAACGGTCGCCTTGACGATCTTGCCGGGGGTCTTGGGCGGTTCGCCCTTGGGCAGCGCGTCGACCTTGTCCATGCCTTCCTCGACCACGCCCCAGACGGTGTACTGCTTGTCGAGAAAACGGGCGTCGTCCAGACAGATGAAGAACTGGCTGTTGGCCGAGTTCGGCGCGCTGGTCCGCGCCATCGAGCAGACGCCGCGGACATGCGGCTCGGCGTTGAATTCGGCCTTGAGGTCGGGCTTCTTCGATCCGCCCATGCCGGTGCCGTTGGGGCAGCCGCCCTGCGCCATGAAGCCGGGGATCACCCGGTGAAAGGTGACCCCGTCGTAGAAACCCTCGCCGACCAGTTCCTTGATCCGCTCGACATGGCCGGGCGCGAGGTCGGGGCGCAGGCGGATCTTGACGTCGCCGGTATCGAGGGCAAGGTTGAGGTATTCGTCGGCCATGTTCGCTCTCCTGGATTGCCGGGCCGCTATAAAGCGTGATGACAAAAAGTGGACCCGGTTTTGTCGAATAATCACGCGACCACAAAAAGCTGCGTGATGGCATAATGTCACGCCCATCCCTAAATGTGGGTGGCATGCCGCTCCATCTGACCAAGATCGCCTTTGGCTCCGAAAGCGCCGCCACGCTGCGCGCCTGGCTGGAAAGCCAGTCGGCGAACCAGTGGGGCGAAGCGCGGCTGACCACACGCTACCTGCCCAAGCGGGTTGCCGAGATGGCGGGCGGTTCGCTGTACTGGATCCATCAGCATGTCGTCGTCGGCCGTTCGCCGCTGCTCGGGTTCGAGGCCAGGCCCGAGGGTCGGCACTGGATCAGGCTGGAGCCCCGATTGATCGCGGTCCATCCCCAGGCGCGACGGGCGCATCAGGGTTGGCGTTATCTGGATGCGCAGGATGCCCCTGCCGACGTTGATATCGATGGCGCCGGCGCGGCGCTGCCCGGTCATCTGGTAAGCGAACTGGCGAAGCTGGGGCTGATTTAGTGTAACGTTCGGATTGGCGGATGTGGTTGGCGGTTCAGGGTCCAGTTCGCGCCAGGCCCCTTCAAACTTCCCTCAGCCTCGGCATCAGCTCGACAAAATTGCACGGCCGGTTGCGGCTGTCGAGTTGCTCCGCCAGGATGCGATCCCAGCCGTCCTTCACCGCGCCATTCGAGCCGGGCAGGGCGAACACATAGGTCCCGCGCGCGAGCACGGCGCAGGCGCGGGACTGGATGGTGCTGGTGCCGATGGTTTCATAGCTGATCCAGCGGAACAGTTCGCCAAAGCCGGGGATGTCCTTGTCCTTGATCCGGTCGAGCGCTTCGGGGGTGATGTCGCGGCCGGTCAGGCCGGTGCCGCCGGTGGTGATGATGCAGTCGATGGCGGGGTCTTCGATCCAGCGGGTGAGCCGGTCGACAAGGCTGGGCACATCGTCGCGAGTGATGGCGCGGGCGGCGAGTCTGTGACCGGCGGCGGCGATGCGCCCGGCCAGGATGTCGCCCGAGGTATCGTCGTCGGGGCCGCGCGTGTCGGAGATCGTCAGCAGGGCGATGGCGATGGGCTTGAATTGCCTGGCCGGATCAATTGCCACGCAGGCTGATTTCCTTGTACGGATCAGGCGCGCGGACCACGCCGCCATTGCCGGCAACGCGCACCGCGCGGCTGCCGTTGAGGCCGGGGAAGGTCGGCCACAGGCCCTCGGCCAGCGCGGCGCGGCTTTCGGAGGGGCCACCCGCCTGGCGCTCATACATCCAGTAATTGCGCAGCACCGTGGCGACATAGCCGCGCGTTTCCCAATACGGCACCGATTCCATCCACAGCAGCGGGTCGCCGGCATCGTGAATCTGGCTGTTCCAGCGGCTGACGGGCAGCAGGCCGGCGTTGAACGCGGCGATCACCTTGGGCAACAGGCCCTGCGTGCAGGGCGCGGCGCGCAAGGTGGCCAGATGCAGCTGGCCCATGGCGAGATTGACATCGGGGCGGGTCAGATCCTCGGCAGTGCCGGCAATGCCCAGCGCGGCGGCGTGATCGCGCGCGGCGGACGGCATGATCTGCATCAGCCCGCGCGCCCCGGCCGGGCTGATCGCGCGCGTGCGAAACACCGATTCCTGCAAGGTATGCGCATAGATCAGCGCCGGATCGATCTGCCAGCCGCCCACCGGCGTCCATTTCGGCGTGGGATAGCGGCTGGCGGGTTCGGCGACCCCGCCGCTCGGCGCATTATAGGCCATCCACAGCTGCGTGGCGGGCAGGCCGATGTCGCGCGCCAGGCGTGAGAGCGGCTGGAACTGCGCCGCATCGCCGATTCGCGCCTGATAGCGCAGCACTTCGTCGGCCAGACCATCCTCGCCGATCTCGGCCAGTTCGACCGCGGTGCGGACATTGTCGACCGCGCGCAGCCGCTGCCAGTCGGCGTCGGTAAAGTCGGCCTGGGCGTGCGTGCCGGGGATTTTCATGCCGAGCTGTTCGATCGCCAGCATGCCGTACATGGTTTCGTCATAGACTGCGGCCAATCGCAGCGGGGCGGCAGCCTGATCGGGCTGGCGGCAGCGCACGAGGCTGCGGCTTTTCCAGTAATAACTGGCCGCCGCGAGTTCGGCATTGCCCGCGGATTTGGCAGCCTTGCCGAAGGCGTCGCCGGCCTGGGTGCAATCCCCGACCTGCCATGCGGCCAGCCCGGCGGTCCACCAGCCTTCGGCGGCCCAGCCGCTGCGGGTCGTGTCGTCGCCGCCGTAATCACCGGCACCCACCGCCAATGCATAGGCATCGGCAGCGCGGTTCTCGATGTAATAGCTCCAGGCGATGCGCTCGCGCCATTCGCTGCGCGCGCCGGGGGTCAGCAGCGCATCGACGCCGTCGAGCAGCAGCTTGGCGTTGTCGGGATCGTCGGCCTTGATCTTGTCGAGAATGGCGGCGCCGACCGTGG
>CAXTOS010000182.1:0-3030 GCA_964245935.1 uncultured Novosphingobium sp. | reverse complement strand
GTCCCGTCGGAGCGAAATCGAAACAGGCCATCGATGCCGGCAAAGCCGGATGGACTGGTCAACACGTCAGGTGAAAACCGTTGCTGCCCCTGGGTTCGCGCCAGGGCTGCGACCAGCGCCACCGCGTCATAGGCCAGCGTTGCGGTTCGCACCGGGTCGGAACCATATTTGGCGCGGTAGCGTCCGGAAAAACTGCGGAAGCCGGCCGGATCCGGCGCGGCGTAAAGGCCGCCCTGCAGGTTCGGGCTCGCGAACACCCGCGGATTGTCCCACAGGCCGGTGCCGAGCAGCTGGATGTTCTTCAGATTGGCGCCCGCCGCGGTCAGCGCATCGGCCATCCCCACCACCGAATCGCCGTCATCGGCGATGAACAGCGCGTCCGCCGAACCGAGCGACGGCGCGACGGTCCGCGCCGCCGCCGCGCGATCGGCGCCATATTTCGTAAACGCGACCACCCGGCCGCCTTTGCGGCCGACCTCCTGCTTGAACGCGGCCTCCACGACATTGCCATAGGCATTGTCGGGCAACAGCGCGGCAAACGACCGTTTTCCAATGCTCGCTGAATAGTCGATGATCCGGTTGACGTCCGACTCCGGCAGAAAGCTCAAGAGATAGACGCCGCGGCCGGCGACGCTCGAATCGGTCGAGAACGCGATCACCGAGCCGCCGCGCCCGCGCGCCAGCTGCGCCGTCGCCGGCACCGACAACGCGAATAGCGGACCCAAAATGATCTCCGCGCCCTCGTCGAGGGCCTGCTGGGTGCCCTGCTGGGCGCCTTGCGCACTGCCGCCATCATCCTTGATCAGAAGCTGGACGTTGGGATTCTGGAATTCCGCCAAGGCCATTTCGGCGGCATTCCTCATCGATTGCGCCGCGACCCCGGCATTGCCGGACGCCGACAGCGGCAGCAGCAATCCGACCTTGACCTGCCCGTTACCGACGGCCTGCGGCTGCTGGGCCGGTCCGGCGGGGCCAGCCGGCGGGCCAGATTGCGAAGAACTGAACGGATTGGAAAACTGGCTGAGGCTCTGCTGCACGCCGGCGCAGGCCCCGAGCAAGGGCGCGCCAAGGATCAAGCCGACCGCCGTCCGCCGGGTTGCCCCGGCAGGCCGGGCCCCCGAAGACCGGGTTTCCCCAGCCGGAGACCCCTCCGTCAGAGGCTTGGTATTGAGCGGGCCCACCATCACTTCTCTTTTCTTGACCGGCCGAAACCGGCCGGAACGTCACCCTGTCGATGATCAGGCGGGTGGATTCAGGCATATTGTCGGCGAATAGTTAACCAAAACAAAAGGATTATGCCCCTGCGACATAGCCGTCGGTTGCAAGGAATCAACCCTTCATCCACTCCTTCGCCGTTGGCGCAGCCATCACCGCCTGCTTCCGAACCACTCTCGCTGTGGCGCAAGCGCTGCGTCCCCTCTAGATTGGGACGATGCGCGCAAAAGCTACCTCCAGCTACGGACCTGATGACGCCGAGGGTTCTGCCAGCAGGACCTTTTCTGTCGGTCCCCACATCCTGACCGCGCCCAAGGCCGCCCCCGGGCTCTATCTGGTGGCGACCCCGATCGGCAATCTCGGCGACATCACCCTGCGCGCGCTGGAAACCCTGGCCGGGGTCGACGTCATCGCCTGCGAAGACACCCGCATGACCCGCCGGCTGACCGAGCGCTATGCGATCTCGGCACTGTTAAAGCCCTATCACGAGCATAACGCCGCATTGGCGCGGCCCAAAATCCTGGAACGGCTGGCGCAGGGCGCCTCGATCGCGCTGGTTTCCGACGCCGGAACGCCGCTGATTTCCGATCCCGGTTTCAAGCTGGTGCGCGAGGTCTGCGCCGCGGGTTATTCCGTGATCGCGCTGCCGGGACCGTCCTCGGTGCTGGCGGCGCTGTCGGTGGCGGCGCTGCCGACCGACCGGTTTTTCTTCGAGGGCTTTCTGCCCCACAAGGAGACCGCGCGCCGGGCCCGGTTGACCGAACTGGCGCGGATCGACGCCACGCTGGTGATGTTCGAATCCGGCAACCGCGTGCAGGACACGCTGGCCGATCTGGCCGCCATCATGGGCGAACGCGATGCCGCGATCTGCCGCGAAATGACCAAGCTGCACGAAGACATCCGGCGCGCGCCGGTGTCGCAATTGGCGCTGACAGCCGATACGCTGGAGACCCGCGGCGAATTCGTGCTGGTGATCGGCCCGCCGGTGGGGGCTTCGATGATGGCCGAAGACGAGCTGGACAATCTGTTGCTCACCTCGCTCAAGCGCGACAGCGTCAAGGATGCGGTGGCGCACGCGGTGGAATTGTCGGGACGTCCGCGCCGCGAGATCTATGCCCGCGCGCTTGAGCTTTCCAAGAAACGTGACGCGGAGGGTGACGATGGCGAAAGCTGATAACGCCCCGGCCCCGCCCGCAGCAACGCCGGCAAAGACCGCCGCGCCGGAGCGGGTGGCGGCGTTTCGCACCGGGCTATCCGCCGAAGCCCGCGCCGCCGCCTATCTGATGGCCAAGGGCTATCGCATCCTTGCCAAGCGTTTTCGCACTCCCTATGGCGAAATCGACCTGGTGGCGCGACGCCGTAACGTGCTGGTGTTCGTCGAGGTCAAGGCCCGCGCCACGCTCGATGAGGCCGCCTATGCGGTGACCCCGCGGCAGCAGCGGCGCATCATCGATGCGGCCCAGGCCTGGCTGATGGCGCATCCCGAACATGCCGAATTCGAGGCGCGTTTCGACGCCATGCTGATTGCGCCACGGCGTTTGCCGCGCCATCTGTTAGCGGCATTCGACGCCAGTACCTAAAGATCCCATCAACCCGCGGACCCCCCACATGAAACTGAATGTCGCCGTCCAGATGGACCCCATCGCGCGTATCAATATCCGCGGCGATTCGACCTTCGCGCTGTTGCTGGAGGCGCAAAAGCGCGGCCATGCGCTATCGTATTACACACCCGACAAGCTCTCGCTGCGCGGCGAGGAGCTGGTCGCGCCGCTCCAGGTGCTGACCGTGCGCGACGAGGCCGGCGATCATTTTACC
>CAXTOS010000181.1:0-3083 GCA_964245935.1 uncultured Novosphingobium sp. | reverse complement strand
GATCGGGCTGACGCCAGCGCTATTGGTGCTGTGGATCAGGCGCCGTATGACCGAGCCGGAGATCTTCAATGCGCGCCGCTCTTCCGGCGCCAGCGGCCTCAGTCAGGCCTTCACGGTGTTGCGACCGCCCTATCTTGCGACCACGCTGAAGGTCGCGCTGATGGTGACGGGCGCCCAGGGCGGCTCTTACGCGCTGTCGGTCTGGCTTCCCACCTATCTCAAGACCGAGCGCGGCCTGAGTTCGCTGAACACCGGGTCGTATCTGTTGATCCACATCTTCGGCGCCTTCCTTGGCTTCATCGCCGGCGCCTATCTGGCTGACCTGATCGGGCGCAAGCGAACCTTCATCGTCTCCGCGGTCGGTTCGGTGATCTG
This sequence comes from uncultured Novosphingobium sp., assembly GCA_964245935.1. Classification (GTDB taxonomy): domain Bacteria; phylum Pseudomonadota; class Alphaproteobacteria; order Sphingomonadales; family Sphingomonadaceae; genus Novosphingobium. Next base: position 2,708 of record CAXTOS010000181.1, on the reverse strand, counting down.
CGTGGCGATCTACCTGGCCGCGCCGATCAGCGATGGTTTGATGCTGGTGCTGGGCGCGCCGCTCGGCTTCATCCTCTATATGACGTTTTCCGCGATGGGCCCCTTCATGACCGAACTGTACCCGACCGAGGTTCGCGGCGCCGGTCAGGGCTTCTGCTACAATTCGGGCCGTGCCGTCGGCGCGTTGTTTCCCGCGCTGGTTGGATTTCTGAGTGGAAAACTTGGATTGGGCGGGGCGATCCTGCTGTTCTCGCTGCTGGCCTACGGCCTGATGCTGCTGGCGTTGTCCCTGCTGCCGGAAACCAAAGGCCGGTCGCTTGATTCGATCCTGCCGGATGGGCTAACGCCATTGCGGCCATCGCCGGCCGGTATCCAGGATAAACTTGCATGACCAAGCCTTGCCTGCCGCCTCGTGCGGTCACGTCGGCGCCGCATTGGAAGGCGCCGGCCAACTCGACCGACTGTCACTTCCACATCAACGGGCCGTACGACCGCTACCCGCTCAGCCCCGGCCGTTCCTACTCGCCGCCGGAAGCGACCGTGCCGGCCTATCAGGCGATGGCGCGCACGATCGGCATCGGCCGCATGGTGATCGTGCAGCCGTCGACTTTCGGTACCGACAACCGCTGTACGCTGGATGCGGTGGAACTGCTCGGCCGCGATAATTCCCGTGCCGTCGTGGTCATCGACGACAATTTGGATGAAGGCATGCTCAAGCAAATGCATGCGCAAGGTGCGCGCGGCGTGCGGTTCAATGCGGTGAGCGGCAACGGCACGCCATTGGCCCAATTGGAAAGCCTTGCCACCAAGGTGGCGCCGCTCGGCTGGCACATCCAGTTTTATACCCATGGCGAGCAGATCGCAGATCTGGCGCAAATCATACGAAAGCTGCCGGTGACGGTGGTGCTCGACCACATGGCCGGGGTGCAGAGCGATCGTGGCACCGCCAGCCCCGAATTCCGCGCGGCGGTCAGCCTGCTGCAATCGGGCCAGGCCTATGTGAAAATTTCGGGCTATCGCAGCTCGGTCAAGGGTTATCCCTATGATGACGTGGCCGCGCTGGCGCGCGGCTACATCGAGGCCGCCCCCGATCGTTGCGTGTGGGGTACCGATTGGCCGCATCCGAATTTGTTCGGCGATACCCATATGCCGGACGATGGCCAGCTGCTGGACCTGCTGGGCGAATGGGCGCCGTCGGACGAACTGCGCCGCAAGATTCTGGTCGACAATCCGGCCCGGCTCTACGGCTTTGCGCCGTGATACCGGAGTGACGATCAGGGACGATCCGGCACGCTTCGATGAGGCGTAAACAGCCGGCCTTTTTCTGCCACCGCGACCACGGCAAGGGCGGCCAGTGCGCACAGGAAAAACCCGATCGAAAACGGCTGCAGCGTCCCGTCGTAATCCTGGCCGATCACAGTGCCGATGCCGATCCCGAGCAATGTCGTGATCGAACCGTAGAGCGAGGAGGCGGTGCCCGCGATGTGGCCCTGTGGCTCCATCGCCAGTGCGGTGAAATTGGCGAATATCAAGCCGAACCCGAACATCATCAGCGCGCCCAGCGCCATGAACAGGGGCAGCGGCAGCATCCCGGCTTTCTCGGCGGCCAACATGATGCCTGCGACCACGACGAAGCCGACCAGCGCGCAATGCGACATCACCCGCATGCCGACTTTGCCGACCAGGCGGGAGTTGAGAAATCCCGCGATCGCGATGCCGACCGCGATAGCTGCGAAGGCCAGCGGAAAATAACGGCCGAGCTTGAAGACTTCGGTAAATACCTGCTGCGACGAGAACACGAAGGCAAACAGCGCCCCCTGCACGGCGCCCGCCGCCAGCGCGTAGCCGATGGTCTGGCGGTTCGTGATGGTCTGGCGGAAGGCGCCGAGAACGGCACGGACCGTGAGCGGCTTGCGTTCGGATAGCGGCAGGGTTTCCGGCAATCGCAGCGCGCTCCAGATCAGCGCCAGCACTCCGTACGCCGTCAGCACGATGAAGATGCCGCGCCATTGCGTCAGCAGCATCACGGCTTGACCCAGCGAAGGCGCGATCACCGGGACGGCGATGAAAACCATCATCGCCAGCGACATGACGCTGGCCATGCGGCGGCCGGCGTAGCAGTCCCGCACCACCGAGGTCGCGATCACCCGGGTCGCGGACGTGCCCAGTCCCTGCAGCACGCGCGCCAGCAGCAGCATCTCGAACGACGACGCGGTGAGCGCGAGCACGCTGGCGATACAATATAAAGCCATGCCGTCGATCAGGACCGGGCGGCGGCCGAAACGGTCCGACAACGGCCCCATGATGAACTGGCCGACGCCGAAGCCGATCAGGAAGGTCGACAGCACCGCCTGCGGCCGGTTGGCGGCCTCGATGTGAAACGCCGAGGCGATGTTCGGCAGTGCCGGCAGCATCATGTCCATGGCCAGCGGATTCAACGCCATGATCGAGGCGATCACGATGACGAATTCGGGAAAGCCCATCGGGCGGTGGGCCGATGAAACCCAGGCATTGGCATTGACGTCGGTCACGCAGCGCACCTCGTTGATGCACTTCTTGTATGGATCATGCTGCACTGCACAAGACGATTTCGGAGATACCAGCCCCGTCGAAAACGGGTGTTCAAAAGTCGGGCACCGGACACGGGCGTCTTTTCCGACAGTTGTTTTCCGGCTTCGAGCGGCCTGCTACTTTGCATGGGGTTGTTT
>CAXTOS010000180.1:0-3138 GCA_964245935.1 uncultured Novosphingobium sp. | reverse complement strand
TTTCCACAGGATGTGGTAGAGATTGAGCGGCAGGCTTTGGTAGGATTTGACGGAACGGCGGAAGATCTCGGTGATCATCTCCTCGTTGGTCGGCCCGTACAGCAATTCGCGCTTGTGGCGATCGGTGATGCGCAGCATTTCCGGGCCGTAGGCATCGTAGCGGCCGCTTTCGCGCCAGAGATCGGCCAGTTGCAGGGTCGGCATCAACAGCTCGAGCGCGCCGGCGCGGTTCTGTTCCTCGCGCACGATCTGCTCGATCTTTTTCAACACCCGCAAGCCCAGCGGCAGCCAGGCATAGATGCCTGCCGCCTCCTGCCGCATCATGCCCGCACGCAGCATCAGCCGATGCGAAACAATCTCGGCCTCCTTCGGATTTTCCTTAAGGATAGGCAGAAAAAACCGCGACAGTCGCATGGGCACACTCAAAGAATCGGTGGGGCACGGAAGGCCAGCAGTGAAACCGGATCGTGCGGGAAAACACAAGGGCGGGAGCCGCGAAAGCGGCTCAAGCCGCGGATTGCCGGCTATTTCGCCTGTCACATTGACCGCGCGATTAAGGCACGAGCGCGTCACAAACCGGCTTTAGGAAGAAAAGCTTACAGCGCATTTCTAATGCAGGGGAATATCGAGCTCATCTTCCAGTGTAACCTTCTTGAAGTCCGTCACCAGGGCTTCGATCCGGATATGCCAGCGGCCGGGATAGGGCAGCGGCACGTTGCCAACGTGCCAGTAGCCGTCGGCGCCCAATGTCGCCGCGCGCTCCAGCGGTTCGATGCCGCGCTCGGGCAGGCTGAGGACGAGCGTGGCCTCCTTTGCCTGAAGCGGGCTGGCATCGCCGTTCATCAACTGCAGCACGAAACTGTCGCTGCCGACCCTGCCCGGCGACACCAGAACCTGAAACATCGCGTCATCGGTGTGGATGTGGATCGCGAGCGGTGTCTCGACCGCCGAAGTCTGGACCGCCGCCAGGGCGCGCGGCGGCGGGGTGAAGCGCCAGCCGGCGACATCAGCGAGAATAGCAACGACCAGCAGGCATTCGAGCACGATCGAGCCCTGCAAGGTTTTGATATTGTGGGCTTTGATATCGCCGTCTTTGATATCGTCGTCACCGGCAGCCACGATCGGCGTCAGATAAAACCGGTTCAGCGCCGCCAGCGCGAGCAGGAGAGCCACGAGCACGAGCTTGATCGACAACAGGATGCCGTATCCGGTTTCGATCAGCGCGCCATAACTTTCGAGCTGGATCACCGCCAGCCCAAGCCCGGTCAGCACCAGCATCCCGACCACCGGCACCGCCGCCGCGGAGAAGCGGTTGAGCACGTAGGTCAACGTGCCTGCCCGCCGCCGCGCCATGGTCGCCAGCGGCGCCAGCGCGCCGACCCAATAGGCGACGGCTGTGCCGTGCAGGAACAATGACGGCCGGGTCAGCCATTGCGGTGCCGCGGTCGCAGCATGACCCGTGATGGCCAGCGACAGCCCGACACAGGCCATCGCGACCGATGTCAGCACCCAGGCGATCGACATCGAGGGGCTGCGCGATGCGAAGCGCGCGATGGCCATTGCCGTGATCGCGATCAATAGCGACGGGCCCAGGCTGGTCGCGAATGCGCTCTTCCAGGGTGCCGCGGCCAGCAGGCCGGCCAGCGGCAGGTTCAGGAGCTCGAGACCCTGCAGGCCGAGCGAGAGTACCGCGCTGACCAGGCCGATCCACAGCGCGCCCAGCATAGCCCTCGCGCCGCTGGCGTCCTGCCCGATCCAGGCCGCGAAAAACACCCCGCCGACCCCGACGAACAGCCCGAGATAGACGCCGACCCGCGTCAGCCAGATCAGGACCGCAACGGTGCTGTTGGCGGTCGGCGCGGGTGCGGCTCCCGTCACCTCGCCGATCGAAAACACCAGCGCCCCCGCGACCGGATGCCCGTCCGCCGAGATGATGCGATAGCTGACGACCTGGGTGCCGCGCGGCAGGCTCGCCGGCAGCGTCAGGGTGACGGTCTGATCGAGCGCATGCACCGTGACGTCGTCGCGAGTTTTGCCGGCAGCATCGATCAGGCTGATCACCGCCGGGGTCACCGGTTCGTTGAAGCGCAATTGCACCGTCTGCGGCGCCGCCGCCAGAACGCTGCCGTCGGCAGGCTCCGCTGACACCAGCGAGGCGTGCGCCGAGACACCGGTGGCAAAGCAGACGACCCACAGCAACGTTGCCAGCCCCGCGATCAGGCGCATCGTCCGGATTGCCTTTAAGGTTTCGGCAGCAGCTTGACGCCCGGCGCCGGCGATTTGCTGTCATGTGGATGGGCGGGATCGGCGGGAATATCGATCCAGCGGCTAACCCCCTGCTCGCATTCCTGCACCGTCGGGAAATACAGCATCGTGTTGGGCTTGAGACCGTCGGTCAAAAATGTACTGATTACGAATTCCTCGAAATGGTGATCGGCCAGCTTGCCCCCGCTCCACACCACCTCCTTGGTACCTTCGGAAACGCTTGCCCCCTGGTAGTCATATGCAGCGGCGTATTTTCCCGTGATTGCCTCGACATTCCAGCCGGGCTTCGGCACCGGCTTCACCGCGATCACACCTTCGGGGATCTTCACGCGAATCTTGATGGTGGCCGAACCGCCGCAGCCATGCGGCACGGCGAATGCCGCCTCGTAGGCCGTGCCGATCGCGGCTTCCTTGGCTTTGAGCGTGATATGGGCGCCGGCCGAGGACGTCACGAGAAGCGCCGCGGCGAGGGCCGCGAGAAAACAGGATCGGTTGGTGCTGGACATTTCTCGCCTCACATCTTCATGCCGTCAGGCATCTTTTTCATCTCCATGCCGCCGGGCGCGCCACCCGCGGGTGCCTGCGCGCCAATGGCCTGCACATCGAGCGAAACCTTTACCTTGCCGGCTTTTTCGAATTCGAGCGTCACGGGCAGCGCGTCGCCCTGCTTGAGCGGGTTCTTCAGATCGAACATCATCAGATGAAAGCCGCCCGGCGCGAGTTTTACCGTCTTGCCGGGATCGATGGCGAGACCCGCCTCGAGCGGGCGCATCGTCATCACGCCATCTTTCATGGCCATTTCGTGGACCTCGACCTTGCCGGCGACAGCGGCTGAGACGCCGACCAGGCGATCCGTCGCGGTACCCTTGTTCT
>CAXTOS010000179.1:0-3203 GCA_964245935.1 uncultured Novosphingobium sp. | reverse complement strand
TGTACCGCCCGGCTGAGCGCCGGCAGGCAGAGCGGGGCGAGGATCGAGCAGGTGGCGACGGCCAGCAGGCCGATCCACAGGAACGAGCCCAGATCGACGAACATGCCGCCAATCGGCGCGCCGAATGCGAAGGCCAGCCGTTCGCAGCCGGTGCCCAGCGTTGCCAGCCGGCCGGTCTGATCGATAGCGGCGGCAGTGCCAAGCATCAATACGTAGAAGAAGATGCTGAAGATCCAGTACAGCACGGCGGCTGCGGCAAACATCCATAGTCCGTTCGACAGCGCCAGCATCAGGCAGGCGCCGCCCCCGCCGATCAGGCCGATACCGATCGCCGTGGCGCGGCCGATGCGGTCGCTGGCGAAGGCAGCAAGACCGCTGCCCACCAGGCTCATGAATACGCTGCCGGACAGCACGACGCCGATCGTCGGCCCCGAGAGATGCAGCGCATGGCCGATCCGTTCGGCGAAGGACCACATCGCCCCCGACCCGAGCGAGAACAGCACCCAGACGACGAGCAGCGATCGGCCACTGTTCAGGCTGCCGGCCTGCACCACGGTTTTTGTCGTGGCGCCGACGTAGCGGAACCCCGATAGCAGCGGGATCGAACAGATCAGCAGGATGGCGATGCCCGCGAAAATGCCGCGCACGCCAAAATAATGATTGGTCAGCGGGAGCAGCGAGAGCAGCCCGACCAACAGCAGCAGACCCCCCGAACTGGAGGCGGCATAGACTTTGTCGGCCTGTGCCGAGCCGGCCGGCGCGCCGACCGTGGCCGAGAGCATCAGACAATATCCGGTGCCACTGACGAGACCGAGCAGGCACAGCACCGGCAGGCTGGCCGACGCGAAATAGAGGGCGCCGTTAGTGGCGGCGGCGATGAGCAGGCCGGTGAGGCAGACCACGAACGGCCGATACCGGTATGACAGTGGTGCAAAGAATATCATGCCCAGGGCCAGCGCGCCGACCTGGAAGAAGCCGAAGACTCCGGCAGCCGTTGCCGACAAGCCGAACCCGTCCATCAGCGCGCCGATCTGCAGGGGCATGGCGCTGGTGCAAAGATGTGCAACCGCATTGCCGACCGCCACCGCGAAGACGAACGCGACGAATTGCCACGAAAAGCGGACCTTGGTCATGTGCACGGCTCTCCTGGGCTGGCGCTGGAAAATCTGTCGATCGTCACGGGGATCGTCGCCGGGTCATGTCAGGCGGCCAGGCATGCGAAAGCTTCGAGCCGGTGCGAGCCGGCCTGCATCGCCGCAACGGCGGGGGGCAGTTGTTCGGTCATGACCGAGAGGGCATGGACCCCACAGGCGGCCAGTTTCGGATTGCCGGACGTAGTGAGCCGCGCCGCCGCCCAGCCGTGCGCGACCACCGTCGCCGCCCGCAGCCCGGCCCGAGCCGCCGCATCGATCTCGGCCGGGGTCCGCGCCGGATCACGCAGCCAGCCGGTCGCGGCCATCAACTGATCCAGCGCATGCCGCAACGCCGCCGCGCTGCCTTGCGGCAGCGCCGCCAGATCGCTTTCGATCAGCGCCACGAACGCCTCGTATCCGGTCGCCGGCGCCAGCCAGCGCCGACGCACCAGATCCAGGGCCTGCATGCCGGTGGTTCCCTCGTAAATGGCCAGGATGCGCGCGTCGCGCAGGTGGCGCTCGATCGGCCACTCGGTGGTATAGCCGGCGCCGCCAAACAGCAGGATCGCCTCGCCGGCGATTTCATAGGCGGTTTCCGCCGCGCTGTTCTTGACGATCGGCAGCAGCCACCCCAGCAACAAGGCCGCGCCGGCCCGCCGGGCGTCGTCCGGATCGATGTCCGCCAGGTCTGCCGCGACGGCAGCGGCATAGACGACACCGCGCAACGTCGCAATCCGGGCCGCCATGCCGACCAGCATCAGCTGAACGTCGGGGTGGGTGACGATCGGCACCGGCGGCTCGTTCCGTGATCCGCCCTGGCGCCGTTCTTCGGCATAGCGGGCGGCGGCGGCAAGGCAGGCCGACGCCAGGCCCAGCCCCTGCGTGCCCACCTGGAGCCGCATGGCGACGATCATCCGGAACAATTGCGGCACCCCGCGACCTTCGGTGCCGATCAGCATCGCCGTTGCGCCCTCGAAGCCCAGGGCGCAGGTCGGCGATCCGTGCAGGCCCAGCTTTTCCTCGATACGCCGCACGACTATAGCGTTGCGGGCGGGGGCGTTGCGGGCGACGGCGCCGTCGCTGCCGGTGGTCACGCTGGGCACCAGAAACAGGCTGAGGCCTTGCGTACCCGCCGTCGATGGGTCGGACCGGGCCAGCACCAGATGGGCAATCTGTTCGGTCAGCGAATGATCGCCATAGGATATCCAGACTTTCTCGCCGGTTATGCGCCATGTTCCGTCATCGGAAGCACTGGCCGTGGTCCGGATGCGACCAACATCGGAGCCTGCATCCGGCTCCGAAATGCAGATCGTCGCACTGGCCAGGCCGGCGGCGAGTTTCGGGATCCAGGCGTCAGCGATTTCGGCGGTCGCGTAAGTTTGCAGCAGTTTGGCCGCGGATCGCGCAGCGCCGGGCGCCATGCCAAAGCTCACCGAGCCGCGGTCGAGCATTTCCTGAACCGGTATGGCAAGGGCTGCGGGAAGTCCCTGTCCGCCAAACTCGACCGGGATGTCGATCGCCCCCCAGCCGGCATCCCGAAAACCCGCCCACACCGTTTCATGACCGGCCGCCAGGACGACGCGGCCATCGCGCAGCGCGCAGCCCGCGCGATCTGCATCGCGGTCGAAGGGCGTCAGGCGTTCGGTCGAGAAGCGGCTTGCCTCGTACAGGATGGCCGAGATCATGTCCGGCTGCATGAGGTCGTCCGCGCCGGTTATCGCGCGCAGCCGATCGATGCCGGGCGCCTGCTCGATCTGGCAGATAGCCGCATCGACTGTCGCTGTATAACCGGCGTTCACATGCAACCCATCAACAAGTCGAACCTCATTTGCATCGGGACCGCCGCATCTGCAGCTTATCCGGCATGCAACTCTTTTCCCAGCCGCTCTTGCTTGTGTGCGACGAATCTGGTGTCGATCAGTGACAGTGCCAGCGACCTTGCCGCGCCACTCTGGATCAGCCCGCGCTGATCTGCACCCGCCCTCCGTCTGGTTGGCAATTCAAATAGGCACAATGCCCTAGAGTCTTTCCGGTTAAGACGGTGCCAGCCCGCTCCCCCGCCCGGCCACC
>CAXTOS010000178.1:0-3241 GCA_964245935.1 uncultured Novosphingobium sp. | reverse complement strand
GACGACATCGCCAGGGCCACCCCGACCCCGGCGGCGCCCGCCACCGCCTGGCCCATGAATGCCAGCACGACCGCCAGGAACAGGCCCGAGCCGATCAGTTCCAGCGCGCCAAGCCCGAAAACCTGCCGGCGCATCGCCCACAGGCGATTGAAGGACAGTTCCAGCCCGACGCCGAACAGCAGCAGGATGATCCCGAATTCGGCGAACGGCTCCAGCGCCTGCGGATCGGAAATCGTGACATAGGCCAACCACGGATATTGAAAGACCTGGCCGCCCAGCCCGTAGGGGCCGACCAGCAAGCCCACCACGATGAACCCGATCACCGGGGTGATGCGAAACCGCGCAAACACCGGAATGACGATCCCCGCCGCGCCGAGGATGACCAGAGCGTCGCCAAGCGGCGAGGAAGGATTGTAGGGGTTGACGGCCATCGCCCAAGGTTAGGGCAGGGGGCGGGAAAGTCATATAGCAAAGGCGCGCGGGTTATTGCCTGCGGGCGGGAATTTCCATGCCCTATGCCGTTTCCGCACCCCCTCTCCCGACCCTTTCTCCTGAAGGGGAAGGGCTATGGGGCTTTGACGAAACTTACGCCCAAACCTTCATTTCGACTTCCAGGTTCTGCACGACCGCCTCGAAGAACCCCTCGGTGGTCAGCCAGTTCTGGTCCGGGCCGATCAGCAGCGCCAGATCCTTGGTCATCTTGCCGCTTTCCACGGTGGCGATGCAGACCCGTTCCAGCGTTTCGGCGAATTTCACGACCTCGGGGGTGTCGTCGAACTTGCCGCGATACATCAGTCCGCGGGTCCAGGCGAAGATCGAGGCGATCGGGTTGGTCGAGGTCGCCTTGCCCTGCTGGTGCATGCGATAGTGGCGGGTGACGGTGCCGTGCGCGGCTTCCGCTTCCACCGTCCTGCCATCGGGGGTCATCAGCACCGAAGTCATCAGGCCCAGCGAACCAAAGCCCTGGGCGACGATGTCGGACTGCACGTCGCCATCGTAGTTCTTGCAGGCCCAGACGAACTTGCCGCTCCATTTCAGCGCGGAGGCGACCATGTCGTCGATCAGGCGATGCTCGTACGTGATGCCGGCCGCGGCGAATTTTTCCTTGAAACCCTCGGTGTCGAATACTTCCTGGAACAGGTCCTTGAAGCGTCCGTCGTAAGCCTTGAGGATGGTGTTCTTGGTCGACAGATACACCGGCCAGCCCAGGTCGAGGCCGTAGTTCAGCGAGGCGCGGGCAAAGTCGCGGATCGAATCATCCAGGTTGTACATGGCCAGCGCGACGCCGGGCGAGGGATAATGGAACACTTCCTCGTCGATGCGGTCGCCATTGTCGCCTTCCCACACCAGCCGCAGCTTGCCGGGGCCGGGAACGACGAAATCGGTTGCCTTGTACTGGTCGCCGAAAGCATGGCGGCCCACGACGATCGGATCGGTCCAGCCGGGCACCAGCCGCGGGATGTTGGAGATGACGATGGGTTCGCGAAATACCACGCCGCCCAGGATGTTGCGGATCGTGCCGTTCGGCGATTTCCACATTTTCCTGAGGCCGAATTCCTCGACCCGCGCTTCGTCAGGGGTGATCGTGGCGCATTTTACGCCAACGCCATATTGCTTGATCGCGTTGGCGCTGTCGATGGTGATCTGGTCGGCGGTTTCGTCGCGTTTTTCGACCGAGAGATCGTAATATTTAAGATCGATGTCGAGATAGGGGAGGATCAGGCGGTCGCGTATCCATTGCCAGATGATACGGGTCATTTCGTCGCCATCTATTTCGACGACGGGATTGGCTACCTTGATCTTGGCCATCGGTCTGTGCTCCCTGGGGATGGAATTTGGACCAGTCCTTAGCAGTTGCGATGGACCGCGCAAGGCAGGGCAAAAGGGGTCAGGCGTCACACCGCCCCGGCGGGCCAGGATCAGCCCGCAGCCGAATCCGGCAACAGAACTGACACGAAAGTGACATGCCCGCGACATCAACCGTGGCTAGCGGTGCCGCATTGTCGCGGGGACTGAGCGCGGGGTTAGCTCGATCGAGCTGTCCAGCCCTTCGGTCTCGTGGTTGGGCAGGCCGGTTTTGGTCACCATGAAGCCGTGAACCGAAGGCGGGGTCAAATTCAACTTTTAGGACGATGGTATAAAAATGAACCAACTGAAACGAACGGCCGGCACGATGGTCATGAAAATGGCAATTCTGGCGATCCTGGCGGCATCCGGCGCGGCATCAGCCATGGCCCAGGTTCCGGAACCGGCCTATACCCTGGCGGCGAGCATTCCTGCCGCCGACGGCAGCTGGGATTTTTCGGGCGTTGATCCGTCTTCCGGGCAATTGTTCATCGCTCGCGGAACCGCGATTACCGCGATCGCCCTCGCATCAGGCCAGGTGACCGATCGGCTGGCCCCCGCTCAAAAGGCGCATGCGGTGCTGCCCATTCCGGGCACCGGCGCGCTGCTGGAAACCGATGGCGCGACCAACGGCGTACGCTTGATCGACGAGGCCACGGGGGCGCAGCGCTGGGCGCTGGCCACCGGCCAGAAGCCCGACGATGCCATCTGGGATCAGGCCCGCAGCCGCGCGATCGTCATGCACAACCAGGGCGGAACAGTGGCGCTGGTGGATGTGGCCCATGCCAAAGTGACCGCTTCGATCATGGTGGCGCCTGGGCTGGAATCGGCAGCGGTAGACCAGCGCGGGCTGCTGTGGATCAACAGCGAAATTACCAACCAGCTGATTCCGGTCGATCTCGATGCCGGCAAGGCGCTGGCGCCGATCGTGCTGCCCGGCTGCGAAGGCGCCTCGGGGCTGGTCTATGCGGCGAAACACGATCAGCTGTTCAGCGTGTGCGGCAGCGGCTATGCCTATGTGGTCGACGCCCGAACGCGCCAAATGGTGACTCGCTACGCGATCGGCACCGGCGCCGATGCCGCGCTGATCGACGAGGCGCGCGGGGTGATCGCGGTACCCTGTGCCGACGCGACACTGTGGTTCTTCAGCCTGCTGCACGACGCCATCGTCCCGGACGGCAAGCTGGCCACCGAGGAACGCGCGCGCAGTGGCGCGATCGATCCGGCCACCGGCACGATTTACCTGCCGACCGCCCGCTTCATGCCGGCCATCGCCGGCGGGAAACGGCAAGCGGTGCCCGGCACCTTCCACGTCCTGGTCATCCGCCGCACCGTCACGGCCCGCTAGAGTCTTTCCGACTTACGTCGAGTCGGTGCCGGCCCGCTCCCCCGCCCG
>CAXTOS010000177.1:0-3308 GCA_964245935.1 uncultured Novosphingobium sp. | reverse complement strand
CTCAATAACAGCCCGATCATGGGCGGCGGTCAAAGCTTAGGGCCGTTGGTATAAGGCCTGCCGATGCGCCATCATGAAAATCGCTACCGAACACTGGCAATCGGACTGGCGATTCTGGCAGGCTTTGTGGATGCGCTCGGCTTCCTCAGGTTAGGGGGCATGTTCGTATCGTTCATGAGCGGCAACTCCACGCGAATGGCAGTCGGCGTGGCAAGCCCTGGCCATGGCAGCTTATTGGCAGCCGCCCTGATCGCAGCATTCGTGCTTGGCGTCATGGTCGGCAGCCAAGTCGGGTCGATGGCCGGGCAATGGCGCAAGCAGGCAGTGCTGGGCATCGTTCTGGTGATGCTGGCACTCGCTTCGGCCCTGCATATGGCATTCGACCGTTCGGTAGTTCCCACGCTGCTGATGGCCAGCGCCATGGGAGCCGCCAACGCAGTGTTTCAACGCGATGGCGAGGTTACCGTGGGTGTGACCTATATGACGGGGACACTGGTGAAGATCGGTCAGCATCTGGCGTCGGCGCTTGCCGGTGGCCCGCGCTTTGCCTGGGTGCCTTACCTTCTGCTCTGGCTTGGGCTCGTCGGCGGCGCGATGGCGGGCGCCATATTGTTTCCGGCGCTGGGCCTGAAGGCGCTGTGGATCGCTGTCGGCTTTCTTTGCCTGCTGCTAATTCTGGCAATTTCGCAAGGTCCAGCGCCGCTCTGATATCGCAATCCGTGATAAGCCAGATCGTGCGCCTTCTCTTGCTCTGCTTTCTATCTGGATTTCAGCCGCCGAGGCTGCGAGTAAGACGGGCTTCGCCGCAGAACATCGGGCACATCATGTCTCATGATACTTCGGCATCGCAGCCATGGTGGCAGCGCGGTGTCATATACCAGATTTATCCGCGCTCTTTTCTGGACAGCGACGCGGATGGCGTTGGCGATCTTGCCGGGATCGGACAGCGGCTCGACTACATCGCCTGGCTGGGCATCGATGCTGTGTGGCTGTCCCCGATATTCCCGTCGCCGATGGCGGATTTCGGCTACGATGTGGCCGATTACTGCGATGTCGAGCCCCTGTTTGGCGATCTGGCCAGCTTCGACAGCCTGCTTGCCGAGGTTCACGCCCGCGGCATCAGGCTGATCCTGGATTTCGTTCCGAACCACAGTTCGGACCGCCACCCATGGTTCGTCGAGAGCCGCGCATCGCGCAAAAATCCGAAGCGTGACTGGTATATCTGGCGCGATGCCAAACCGGATGGTTCGCCGCCCAATAACTGGATCAGCGATTTTGGTGGCTCGTCGTGGCAATGGGACGAGGCGTCAGGGCAATATTATCTGCACGCCTTCCTCAAGGAACAGCCTGACCTCAACTGGCGCAATCCTGACGTGCGCGCAGCGATGCTCGATGTATTACGCTTCTGGCTCGACCGGGGGGTCGACGGCTTTCGCATTGACGTGCTGTGGCATATCATCAAGGCAAAGGGCCTGCCCGACAACCCACCAAACCCCCATTACGGGCCCCACCTGGGTGAGCGCGACAAGCTATTGCAGATCCATTCGACCGATCAGCCCGAAGCGCACGACATCTCCGCCGAGTTCCGCGCGGTTGCGGATCACTACGGCGACCGCGTCCTAATCGGCGAGATATTCCTGCCCAATGACCGGCTCTGTGCCTATTACGGTGCCCCTGGGCGGCCCGAAATCCACTTGCCGTTCAACTTCGCACTGCTGGAAAACCGGTGGGAAGCGCGCGGCCTGGCGCGTCTGATCGAAGATTACGAAGCGGCGCTGCCGCCTGGTGCATGGCCCAACTGGGTTATCGGCAGCCATGATGCACCGCGCATTGCGGCCCGGCTGGGCGAGCCTCAAGCGCGCGTCGCAGCCATGCTGCTGCTGACCTTGCGCGGGACACCCACGCTTTACCAGGGTGACGAGCTCGGCATCGGGAACGTGACGATCCCGCCGGAGCGCCTGCGCGATCCCCGGGAATTGCGCGAACCCGGCCTGGGTCTCGGACGCGACCGCTCGCGGACGCCGATGCCGTGGGATGACTCGGCCCAGGCGGGGTTTTCGGCAGTCGAACCGTGGCTGCCGCTCAACGATGACTGGCGGACACGCAATGTCGCTGTGGAAACAAACCAGCCCACCTCGATGCTGGTGCATTATCGCAGCCTGCTTCGGCTTCGGCGGCAGCATCCGGCGCTTGCGGTCGGTGGTTATCGCAGCGTGGACGCAACCGGGGACGTACTCGCGTATGAACGTCACCATGATGGTCAACGCCTGCTGATCGCGCTCAATCTGGGACATGTGAGCCGTGATTTCTCCCCGCCGCCGGGCACGCGGATATCGCGGGTCATTCATTCCACGCTCGATATGCGGCCTTTTATGGGCGTGCTTCGCGGCGATGAAGGGCTCATAATGGCAATTGAGAAGATTGGCTGATGCTTGAGCAGGCCGACTGACATGCGTGTGGCCATGCTTGCCCCGATATCCTGGCGTACACCGCCGCGCGCCTATGGCCCATGGGAACTGGTTACCAGTCTGCTCACCGAAGGTCTGGTGGCGCGCGGGATCGATGTCACGCTGTTCGCTACACTTGACTCGCAGACCGCCGGCACGCTGGCGGGGGTGGTTCCGCACGGTTATTCCGAAGACCCGACGATCGACGCCAAGGTTTGGGAAGCTCTCCATATTGCCCATGTTTTCGAGCGTGCCGGCGAGTTCGACATCATCCACAACCAGGCCGATTTCATGCCACTGGCCTTTTCGAAGCTGGTGACCACGCCGATCGTCACCACCATTCATGGCTTTTCATCGACAAGGATCCTGCCGATCTTCAAACGCTATGAAGATCGCATCGCCTATGTCGCAATCAGCGACGCCGACCGTCATCCACACCTGCGTTACGCTGCAACAATTTACCACGGGATCACGGTCGAACAATTCCAATATGATCCGGCAGGCAGCGAGGACCTCCTGTTCTTTGGTCGGATGCACCCCGACAAGGGCGCGGGCGAGGCGATCCGGGCCGCCGCTCGGGCCGGGCGCCGGCTGGTCATGGCCGGCCTGATCCAGGACGATGGCTATTATCACCGCGAGGTAAAACCCTTCATCGATGGCGACCGGGTCGTCTATCGCGGGGTTATCGGGGGTGCCGAGCGAATCGCCGCGCTGGGCAAGGCCCGGGCGCTGCTGCACCTCATCGATTTCGATGAGCCATTTGGACTGTCCGTGATCGAAGCAATGGCTTCGGGCACCCCGGTCATCGCTTACCGTCGCGGATCGATGTCCGAACTCATCGAAGACGGGGCGACGGGCTTT
>CAXTOS010000176.1:0-3386 GCA_964245935.1 uncultured Novosphingobium sp. | reverse complement strand
ATGAACTACTTTCGCCATGCTGGGTATGCTACAATGTGATCACAAATTGCTCTAATGCAGCCGATTGGCCGCGAACAGGGTGATGTCGCGCAACAGGCTGTCATGCGGTCCGAACGCATCGAGCGCATTTTCGCATTCCCTGGCGAGGTTGGACGCTTTCTGTTTTGCCCCATCGAGTCCCAGCGCGCGAAGCGCCGTCGGTCGACCGGCCAGCGCATCCTTGCCAGTCGTCTTGCCCAGCACCTGCTCATCACCGATCACGTCGAGCAGATCATCGCGGATCTGAAACACACGGCCAAGGTTCACGGCGAATTGGCTCAGGGCCGGGACTTCAATATTCCCGCTGTCGCCGAGCATCGCGCCGGCCTCGACGGCAAAACCGATCAGCGCCGCGGTTTTCAACGATTGGCACGTCGCAATGTGTTCTTCCGTCGGATGCTCGGGCGGGTAAAGGTCCATCATCTGGCCCCTTGCCATGCCGTCTTTTCCGATCGCGCGGGCCAATGCCGTCACCAGGCGGATGCGTACGCCGCAGTCCGGATGGGTAGCTTCGTCGCCCAGGATTTCAAAGGCCAGCGCCAACAGCGCGTCGCCTGCCAGGACCGCGGTGGCCTCGTCGAAAGCCTTGTGCAGGGCCGGCTTGCCACGGCGCATGTCGTCGTCGTCCATGCACGGCAAGTCGTCATGGACCAGCGACTGGGCATGCACGCATTCGATGGCGGCGCCGACGCGCAGGGCGTGCTGGTACGACGCACCGACTAGCTCGGCGACCGCGACCACCAAGGCGGAGCGAAACCGTTTACCGCCCGAGATCACGGCATAGCGCATTGCCGCGCCCAGCTGTTCCTGACTATCGGCGATGGTCGGGATGGCGGCGCACAGAAGCTCATCCAGATCCTTGCCCAGGCGCTGTGTGCGGCGCTCCAGGCGGTCCATGGCTTGTGCCCGAGCCTTGGGGAACGGCAGGGATTCGTCGTTGTCTCGGTCGATTTGCACGATAAACCTATCTAAAGGCGGGGCGCGCCTTTTGCGGAATGGAACCCCCGGCATATCCCCCCTTCCCGACCCGCATTGCCGGGCCAACATCAGGGCAGTCACCCCGTTTCCAGCCCAGTGTATTGCCCCTTGTATCCGCCTGTCGAGCGCTGTTTGGTATAGTGGTTTGAGACGGTATCGTGAAAATGCACAATATGCTCCTTGGGGCAGGTTGCATGCTATCTGGATCATGCCACATGCCCTACCCTATTGGTGCCGCATCGTTTGAAGTTTTGATATGAAAATCAACCCGCACCGACCGTTGGACAAGTGATGGCGACGCCCCGCACGGCGATCGTCGTGGGCGCCGGCTTCGGCGGCCTCGCGCTGGCGATCCGGCTGCAATCGGCAGGGATTGCCACCACGGTGCTGGAAGCGCGGGACCGCCCGGGCGGGCGCGCCTACGTCTGGCACCGCGACGGGTTCACGTTCGATGCCGGGCCCACGGTGATCACCGACCCGGCCTGCCTGGAGGAATTGTGGGCGCTCTCGGGCGATACCCTGGCGCGCGATGTCGAACTGCTGCCGGTGATGCCGTTCTACCGCCTGATGTGGGACGGTGGAACCTGCTTCGACTATTCGAACGACGACGAGCATCTTGCCTCGCAGATCGCCCGGCTCGATCCCGACGATATCGCCGGCTATGCCCGGTTCGTGGAATATTCGAAGGGCGTCTATGAAGACGGCTATGTCCGGCTGGGCGCCGTGCCGTTCCTGCATTTCTCCCGCATGATGGCCGCGGCGCCGGCGCTGGTGAAGCATCAGGCCTGGCGCTCGGTTTATGCCATGGTCAGCACCTTCGTGCGCAACGAAAAGCTGCGGCAGGCCCTGTCGTTCCACACGTTGCTGGTCGGCGGCGATCCGACTCGAACCAGCAGCATCTACGCGCTGATCCATCGCCTAGAAAAACTGGGAGGCGTATGGTTCGCGCGGGGCGGTACCAGCAATTTGATCAACGGCATGGTTGCCTTGTTCGAACGGCTGGGCGGGCGGCTGATGGTGGACCAGCCGGTCAGCCGGATCACCCATGCGGGGCGGCGGGTAACCGGCGTGGTCACGGCTGAAGGCCAGACGCTGACCGGCGATGTGGTAGCCAGCAACGGCGATCTGGTGCACAGCTACGGGCTGATCGCGGGATCGGATTATGCGCGCCGCAAGGTTGCCAGCCTGAAGCGGAAACGTTTTTCGCCCAGTCTGTTCGTGGTCCATTTCGGCCTGCGCGGAACCTTTCCCGGGATCGCGCACCATACGATATTGTTCTCGGACCGCTATCAGCCGCTGCTCGCCGACATTTACCGTCATGGCCGCATCCCGGACGATCCCTCGCTCTATCTGCACAACCCCTGCGTGACCGATCCGGCGATGGCGCCACCGGGCAAATCCTCTTTTTATGTCCTCGCGCCCGTCCCGCATCTGGGCAAGGCGCCGGTCGACTGGGCAAAGCTGGGGCCGAGCTATTGCGATCTGATCCTCGATCGTATCCGCGACCTGCTGATTCCCGATCTGCGCGAGCGGCTCGAGCTGTGTTTTCACTATACCCCCCAGGATTTCCACGCGGATCTCGGCGCCCATCTCGGCAGCGCCTTCAGCCTGGAGCCGGTCCTGACGCAGAGCGCCTGGTTTCGCGCGCATAACCGCGACGATCATTTTTCCAACCTCTATTTCGTCGGCGCGGGCACGCACCCGGGCGCGGGAATACCCGGCGTGGTGGGCAGCGCGAAGGCTACCGCCAGCCTGATCACATGATCCGGAAAATGCGATTGCGCCTTGCCAATGGCGTCGCGCAGGGGGTAATTGCCGCAAGCGAGTTCGATGCATGATTTTCTCATCTTTTTGGCCACCGTCGCCGGGATGGAGGGCTTTGCCTACGCCGTTCATCGCTGGGTGATGCACGGTCCGGGCTGGTTCCTTCATGCCAGCCACCATCGCCGGCGTGCGGGCCTGTTCGAATGGAACGATCTCTATGCGGTGATCTTCGCAGTGCCTTCGATCGTGCTGATCGACCTTGGGGTGCGCGAAGGCTGGGGCGGCGGCGCCGCTGCGGCGGGCGCGGGCATCGCCGCTTACGGTGCGATCTATTTCCTGTTTCACGACTGGATCGTGCATCGCCGCCTGCCGCATGGCATCGTGCCGCGCTCGGCCTATTTCAAACGCATCGTCCAGGCCCACCGGCTGCATCACGTCATCGAAAGCAGGCACGGCACCGTCAGCTTCGGCTTTCTTTACGCACCGCCGCTTGCCCTCCTCAAGCAGCAGTTGCAGGCTGGCGATGCCGGTCGGCTGCGCGAACCGGCAGGCTAGAGCGGATTGTGACCCGATTGAATCGGAAGGGATTCCCATGAGGGAAGTTT
>CAXTOS010000175.1:0-3431 GCA_964245935.1 uncultured Novosphingobium sp. | reverse complement strand
TCACGCAGCCTCGATCACGACCAATGCTCACCCCCGACCACCAGGGCCTTCAGCCATGCGGCCATGTCAGGGCCGTTGTTGCTGAGCTTGACCAAACCGCCTGCAGCCTCAAGCTGGGCGTGGCGAGCTTCCGCCAGCGCGAAGACGTTGCCCGGCGTGTTTTGCAGAAACTCGGCATGCGGCGCGATCACGGGCTGGGCTGCGAAGGTGCGCCCTGCAGCGCTGGTGTTGGTCGCGCTGTCCCATGCCTGCAATTCTACCCATGCGTCGAAATAGGCCTGGGCTGCGGTCTGGTATGCGGCGCCGGCTGCGGCACGAGTGGTTTGTTGGGTCATGTCAGTTTTTCCTTTCAGCGAATGCGTTTGATCGAATACAGGTTACCGCGCGCCCACTCTGCGCTTTCGGCCAATATCGCGGCTTTCTTTGCCAGCGGGGTATTCTCCCGCGACGCCGCCCAAAGCCGATCGGCGTGTTCGGAGATCAGCGGAATGGGCAGAGGCGAACGTTTGATCGCTTCAACGTGGCGGGGGTTGCCCTCCAGCGTCTTCATGTACGCGGTCCGCTCCGAAGCATTCATAGCGCGGACGCCAAGGCGAATTTCGTTATCGAGCAAGCCGCCGACGAGATCGGACGCTTCGAGGTTTGGCACGGCGAACGCCTGATCATGCAGCACCCTGGCCGCAGCTTCCAACCGGGCCGCGCGCGCTTCGCCCTCGGTGATGGCTTCCCGGAGCGCCTGGAGCGCGGGGCCAACTTTCTGAACGCGGCCCTCTTTGGAAAGGGTCCGATCGTTCGCTACAGCGCGGCGGATGCGATCGAGCACGGCGACAGCATCGCCAGCCTTGCGCACGCCCTGCGCAGATTCGAATGATTCCGAAGGTATTTGATCCCCCTCCAGAGGCGGCACCGTCAACGGGAGTGTCGATCCGTCCAACAGCTTATGGACTGTAACCCTGGCGTCGGTGCTGGGCAGGGCTTCAAGGCCTTCAATTTTGAATTGCATTTCGGTTTCTCCGTTCTGTTACAGGCGTAATTGAATGATGCGGGCAAAGCGGTGTCGTTCGCCCCACCAGACTGCGAGCGCGGTGGCCAAAACCAGATCATCGTGGATGCTCTCGCGCCAGGCGTCGTAAGTGTCGTGGCCAGAGGCGGAAATTTTAGCCTTAAAATTCAGCAACTCATGCTGAAGCTCTTTGGCGAAGGGCATGCCCGCTGCGATTTTGAGGCGCCCTTCCTGCAGGGTGACTACCAAACTGCCGACGAGATTCCGCTTTGGGATGGAATGATTGAAATCGCCGCCGCTGTTTTCTTCCCGGCCGCCAGTGATGGCCACCGCGACGGGGTGCAGGCCCAGCCGGCGCATCATGTCCACGACAGGCTTGCCGACGCCGGTGCCGTCCACGATCAGGACGGGCCGCAAAATCGCGGTGTGCGTCGTGACGGCGAGTGTCTGGACCATCCGGCCCACGGTTTCCGCAACGTCGGGATACGGCGTGCCTAGCGGCAGCCGCTGGCAGTGCCGCAAATGGTGATGCCAGACAGTGACATCGGGCGATTTGCCGTCGTGCGCTTTCTCGAAATGCTCGCCGATCCGCTCGATAACGGCGATGGCGGTATAATCGTTGGCTTGACCGAGATCGACGCCAACGATCATTTTCCCGGTAAGGTCCAAACGGTGCCGCCCGTAAAGGTCGCGATCTACAGCCATGCCGCCGCTCCCATCGCCTGCAACTGCGCGCCGGTGAACAGCGGCAGGATCGTGTCATCGATCGCCGAACGGATCAGTTCGGAACTGAAAATCTGATTTTCACTGTCGGTGAACTGGCACTCAAATTCCTGCCGGAACTTGTACGGAGGAAGCTTGCGGCGCATCTTTTCGAGGTACGCCGGCTTGATCCGGGGACACTGGCTCGCCGGCACTTCGATGCGCAACCAGTCATCGTCTGGGCCGACGTAGGCCTCATAGAAGAACCCGCGCTGCCCGTTCGGTGTCGAGAGGATCAGCAAGCGGCCTTCGCTGACTGCCAGCATGGGAACGATCGCCTCGATCATCGCCTCGCTGCAGAATGCGCCTTCGTCGATAATCACCAGCTGCGGCGCTGAATAACCGCGCAGCGTGTCCGGATCGCCAGGGAGCGCCACGACTTCCGACCCGTTGGCCAGCGTGAAGGACAGCTTGTTGTCCGAAAGGAGCATCTCGACTGGCTCAAGAGACTTGATGAACTTGTTCACCTTGCGCGCCAGAATGCCCGATTGCCGCTGTGTCGGCGCGATGCAGAGCGTAAGGCTACCGGGTTCGTAAACGGCTTGATGGGTGGCCTTGATGGCCGTCGTGGTGGTCTTGCCGCTCTGCCGGCTGCAGTTGACCAGCGTGGGCTGCGACGATCGCAACAGCGTCTCTTGCCAAGGGTCAGGGGTGACGCCCAGGCGATCGGTAGAGAAGGCTACCGGGTCCAGGCTGTAACGCATCTGAGCGGCGGCGCTGGTCAACATGTGACCGCCTTCGCTTCTATCAGCGCGGGCAGCACTTCGTCGGCGGCGCGCAATGCCGCTGAAACCGCTGCCAGGGCATCAGGGAAGGGCCGCAGGGCGATCAGCATAGTTTGGCGCAACCGGACGAAATCGGCGCTGATATGCAGGTGCTGGATTGGCGCATTCGATCGCGCGCGAAGTTCCCCAGTCTGTTGCGCAATCAGTTCCTCGACCCGCACCAGCTCGCGCATGATCGGCGCGACGCCCTGCAGGTTGTTCATTTCGACGGCCAGATTGAACAGATGCCAGGCGCCCGCTCGGTATGCAGCAAGGCGCTCCAGCAAGCCCGGCTCCTCTTCAGCCAGGATGGCTTCAATGGTGGCGTTGGGCTTGAGGTATTTCGACAGCAGCGCGGTTTTTACCGTCTCACTGACATGGTTTTCGAAGTGCCGGCGGGCTGCGTCGTCGCTGCAATCGTATTGCTCCGCTACCGAGCGGCGGGACGATCCACGGGCCATCGCCAGTTCGATTTGAGCGCGGTTCGGGTGCGAACAGATGGTGCAGCGGGCATTCCAGCCAGACTTGCGCCGATCGATCCGGTAATCATCGCCAGCGACAGGCGCGGGTGCGCGCTGTTCGGCCTGCGGTTCATGGGATGGAGGCAGTTCGGGCAGCATGACGGTCCTGGTGGCGAAGCGGAATGCTTCGAATGCCCTTGGCCGTCATGACCCGATGGCGATATGTTGGCTTGATATGTACGCGCGCAATCGTGGCGCGTCTAGATAATTCCAATTGGGCCATATTAACCAGTTCGCGAGGCCGTTGACAGGGTGCGACCAGCTACTACGATCCAGTTGAAAGTTGCTGCACTGGGGGGCGAGATGAAACGACTTTTGCGGGCATTCTCTAGGTTTTGTGGACAAAGGTTGACAAGAGACTCGCCTATTGATTCAACGCTG
>CAXTOS010000174.1:0-3467 GCA_964245935.1 uncultured Novosphingobium sp. | reverse complement strand
CACCTTCTGCCTGTGGCCGCAGACCGTCGGCGGGCATAACTACCGCACGCGCTCGATCGGCCATGTGATCGAGGAAGTGAAGTACGTGATGGAGGCTTTCCCGCAGAACAAGGAAATCTTCTTCGACGACGACACGCTGACCGACAACCTCCCGCGCGTCGAGGAACTCGCGATCGAGCTCGGCAAGCTGGGCGTGACCTGGTCGTGCAACGCCAAGGCCAACGTGCCGTACAAGACGCTCAAGATCCTCAAGGAAAACGGCCTGCGCTTGCTGCTCGTCGGCTATGAGAGCGGCAACCAGCAGATCCTGCACAACATCAAGAAGGGCCTGCGCACCGATGTCGCGCGGCAATTCACCCGGGATTGCCATGAACTCGGCATCGTCATCCACGGCACCTTTATCCTGGGCCTGCCCGGCGAAACGCTGGAAACGATCGAGGAGACGATCAATTATGCCAAGGAACTCGACCCGCATACCATCCAGGTGAGCCTGGCGGCGCCGTATCCGGGCACGTTCCTGTACAAGCAGGCCACCGAAAACGGCTGGTTCGACGGCAGCGATCATCTGCTCACCGATGGCGGCAACCAGATTGCCCAGCTGTCCTACCCCCACCTTCACGCCAGCGTCATTTTCGACAAGGTCGAGGAGTTCTACAAGCGCTTCTATTTCCGGCCGGGCAAGATCGGCTCGATCGTCGGCGAAATGCTGCGTGACTGGGACATGATGAAGCGGCGCCTGCGCGAAGGCGTGGAATTCTTCGACTTCCTGCGCCGCCGGAAAGAAGCCGCCTGATCGTTGCGACAGCCCGATCTTGTATAAGCTGGTCATCACGGCTGACGATTTCGGCGCCGCGATCGCGGTGAACGAAGCGGTGGAGATCGCCCATCGCGACGGCATCCTGACCGCCGCCAGCCTGATGGTCGCGGGCGCTGCGGCCGGCGACGCGGTGGAGCGTGCAGGCCGCCTGCCCGCGCTGGGCGTCGGCCTGCATATCGTGCTGGCCGATGGAGCGCCGATGCTGCCGCCCGAACAGGTGTCGGCGCTGGTCGGGCCCGACGGGCGCTTTCCCGCCGACATGCTGCGCACCGCGCTGGCCATCGCCTTCAACCCCGTTGCCCGCCGCCAGATGCAGGCGGAGGTCGCCGCGCAATTCGCCGCCTTTGCCGCGACCGGCCTGCCGCTTGATCACGTCAACGCGCACAAGCATTTTCACCTGCATCCGCTGATCGCCTCGGCCATCCTGCGCGCCGGTCGCCGCCACGGCCTGCGGGCGATGCGCGTGCCGGTCGAGCCCGGCGCGGGCGTGATGCTGAACTGGTGGGCGGGGCTGCTGGGCCGGCGCCTGCGCCGCGCCGGGCTGACCGTGAACGACCGCGTCGCCGGGCTGGCCGCCAGCGGCGCCTTCGACGTGTCGCGGATGCGCGCCGCGCTGAGCGATCTGCCCGAGGGGCTCACCGAAATCTACTGCCACCCCGCGACCACCGATGCCTGGCCGGGCTCGGCTCCGGGCTATCGCTATCGCGCCGAACTGGCCGGATTGATCGATCCGCAGGTCCGCGCCGCGCTGCTCGCCAGTGGTGCCGAGTTTGGGCCCTTTGCCCGTTTCGCCGCGCTCCGGGCGGGGCCCGCGCCACGCACCGCCACGCTCATGGCGGCCTGACGCATGCTGGAAGCACATATCCTGTCGCATATGCTGGCTGCGAGCCTGACCGCCGCGCCCGTTGCCGCAGCACCGCAAGTGGTGCTTGAGCGTGTTGCCATTGATTCCGATCACCAATCAGACCCGCCCGTCCTGAGCTTGTCGAAGGGCTGCACTTCTTGCTTGAGGTTGGGCGAGGTGCACGAAGAAAAGGACAGCCCTTCGACAAGCTCGGGACGGGCGGGGTATGATGCAGATTTGGTGCACGATGCTCCAGCGTCCCCAATTGTCGAGGCCGGGGCCGCGCCGCCCGCCGTACCCGCGACGATTATCGCGGCAGCGCCGGTGGCGCCCGCCGCCCCGATCCCGGCGGACGTGCCCGGCCAGCGCGATCCGCTCGAAGGTTTCAACCGGCTGAGTTACAAGATCTCGCAGCCGATCGACCGGTTCATCTTTCGTCCGGCCGCGATCACGTATCAAACCGTCATCCCGCACCCGCTGCGCGACGGTGCGCGCAATTTCATCCGCAATCTGTTCGAGCCCTTGGTGTTCTTCAACGATATGGTGCAATTGCGACCGCGGCGGGCGCTGCACACGGCCGCCCGGATAGTGTTGAATACCGCCCTGGGCGTGGGCGGCCTGTTCGATGTGGCCAAGCGGCCGCCGTTTCACCTCGTCCATCACGAAAACGGCTTTGGCGATACGCTGGGCTATTACGGCATCGGCCCGGTCGCTTACGTCTATCTCCCGTTGCTTGGCCCCACGACGGTGCGCGATATCGTCGGCGGCGTGGGCGACGCCTTTGCCGAGCCGCGCCTGCTGGAGCATCTGGTCCACCCCGACAGCAACCGGCCGCTGCTGCGCGCCAAGCTGCACATGGGCAAATATTCGGCGATCGTCGAAATCCTGGCCGGGCTGGACCGCCGGGCCGAAAACGATGCCGAACTGGAAGCGATCCGCCGCACCGCGGTCGATCCCTACGCCACGCTGCGCTCCAGCTTCCTGCAGGACCGCGCGGGCGAAATCGCCGGGCTGAAAGCAAAGCAAGGCCAGGCGCCGGTCAGCCCCTCGCTCGAAGATCCGCTGCTGGACCCGGCTGCGGTTAAGTGAAGGGGTAGATGTGGGGGACTTGGTCCCCCACGCCCCAGGACTTTTCGTGGGGTGATTTAATTGCAGTTTCGCGTAAAACGCGCCGCGATTTAAGATGCTCGCTTCCGGGAAGCGGGCCGTATCCCACGAATTCGAACCTACGCTGAACGTCATGGATTTGCAGTTCACCGCAAAACGTGCGCTCATCAGCGGCAGCAGTATCGGCATCGGAGAGGCGATCGCGCGAACGCTGGCGGAAGAAGGCGTATGCGTTGCCGTTCATGGGCGCGATGCTGATCGAGCACAGCAGGTAGCGGCATCGATTGTCGATCACGGCGGTCAAGCAGTCGTGGTGGCGGGCGACCTGACCGACGATGCGGCGATAGCGCAAATCGTCAGGGACAGCGAGCGCTTGCTCGGCGGCGTCGACATCCTGACGCCGAAGCTGGAGGCGGCATTCCGCAAGATGGCTTCCGAACAGGGTTGGAGCCCGGCCGATGCACCTTTGGTGGAGATCGAGCGCGCCGTCCTGCCGCATGTCTTCGATGTGCCGACTGGCACAGTCGGGCGACCCGAGGACATCGGCCGAGCCGTCGCCTTCCTGTGCAGTCCGCTCACCGCTTACATTACGGGCATCGACCTGCCCATCGATGGCGGCGCGATGCCCGCGTTGTAATCGGAACTAGAGCGTCGAGCCTGAAATCTGAATCGAGGGGATTCCCTTTTGCTGTGTTTTGT
>CAXTOS010000173.1:0-3476 GCA_964245935.1 uncultured Novosphingobium sp. | reverse complement strand
GCGAGCCCGACCGCCCAGATCGGCAGCGACACCAGGATGACGCGCCGGCCGCCATGGCGATCGGTCAGCCACCCCTGGATGGGCGCGAGCAGCATGATCGCCAGCGAACTGATCGATCCGCCCAGCGCGATTTGCGAGACCGGCCATCCGAATTCGGCATGCAGCGCGGGCAGGAACACGCCGAAGCACAGGATGATGATCGCGCTGGGCCCCAGCGCCAGGGCGAACATCGAGGCGCCCACCGTGCGCCAGCCGCCGGCGCCGCCCTCGCCAGGCGGCGGCGCCGTGCCAGTTTCCGCCGCCAGTATCATGGCCATCCATCCTCCGTCCAAACTTTCGATCAGGATCGATATCCCACCCGCCGGCAATAAACAAGCTATACTGATCGGGGTAGTTTAAATTACTTCGCGAGCGCGGACCGCCAGGGTCGCGCGCGACAGGCACGCCAGCCGGTCGTCCGGGTCGTGCATCCGGATCGTCCATACCTGGGTGCTCCGCCCCATCGCCTCGAGCGTGGCCGTGGCGCGCACCAGGCCGTGGCGGACCGCCCGCACATGATTGGCATTGATCTCCATGCCAACGACATAATGCTCCGCCGGGTCGAGCGTCAGCGTGCCCGCGATCGAACTGACGGTCTCGGCGAGTACCACCGATGCCCCGCCATGGAGCAATCCGAACGGCTGGTGGGTACGGGCGGTTACCGGCATCTCGGCCGCGAGCCAGTCTTCTCCATACGCGACGAACCGGATGCCCAGAAAGCCGTTCAGGCAATCCGCCCCCAGTGCCGTCAGCGCCGCGAGATCGATGGCGCCGCCATGCCAGACGCTCATGCGATCAGCTCCGTGCGGTGCTCAGGCATAGCCGCCCGTCTCGACCAGCCCGCTCATGAGTTCGACCGCACGCGGCGAGGGGGCGCCAGTGCCCCAGACGTTGCCGTTGGCCGGCGTGCGGGCCCATTCCCTGGGACTCCAGGCGTCGGGATCGGTGATCTGCAGGACATCGCAGGTGAACTCGGGCACGAAATGGTCGGGATCCTGGTAATAGCAGAAGACATTGCCGCCCGGGCCATGCCGCCCGGGGCCCCAGACGGGGATATGGCCCAATCGCTGCATCCGGCCGAAGCAGCGCATGAGGGAATCGATGTCGCCGCAGTCCATCGCGAAATGGTTGAGGCCGGCGGTCTCGCCGGGCGAAATGCCGATGCAATGATGCTGCGGCTGATCGCAGCGCAGGAACGTCAGAAGGTCGCGCTCGTAGGCGTCGGACACGGTGAAGCCGAGGATGTCCGTGTAGAAGGCGACGAGCGCGGGCGCGTCGCGCGAGTTGAGCACGATGTGGCTGAGGAACAGCGGACGATCCCCGGCGGCGTGGTCCCGGGGGCATTCGGGTTTCACCACGAAGCGGAGCAGGGTGCCGTCCGGGTCGCGGATGGCGAAGCCATACCCGTCGCGCCCCGCTCCAGGCGGCTCGACGAGATCGACCCCGATGCGCGAAAGCGCGGAGGCCGAGGCATCCACGTCGGCAGCCGACCGCATCGCGAACAGCAGGCCGCCGAGGCCACGCCGCCCGGCCTGGCGCAGCCGCAGGTGCGGCAGTTCATCCGCATCGCCGCGCAATGCGACACTGTGTTCCGATACCTCCAGGGGCGTCAGCCCGAAGGCCGACGTGTAGAAATCAGCCATGGCCGTGAGACGGGTCGTATCCAGCGTGATGCCGATGAGCGATATGATCGGGTGCATGTCGTCTCCAGATTATCCTATACGCATCGGTGTATCATGATCCGAGGATTTCGAACAGGCCCGCAGCACCCATTCCACCCCCGATACACATGGTCACCACCCCATGCCGTGCGCTGCGGCGACGTCCTTCGATCAACAGGTGGCCGGTCATGCGCGCGCCCGACATGCCATAGGGATGGCCGATCGCGATCGCGCCGCCATCGACATTGATACGGTCGGGATCGATGCCGAGACGATCGCGGCAATAGACGGTCTGCACCGCGAACGCCTCATTGAGCTCCCACAGGTCGATATCCTCGACGGTGAGACCGTGCCGGGCGAGCAGCCTGGGAACCGCCAATACCGGGCCGATGCCCATTTCGTCCGGCTCACAGCCGGCAATCGCGAATCCTCGAAAGACGCCAAGCGGCTGGATACCGCGCCGCCTGGCCGCCCCGGCCTCCATCACCACGCAGGCGCTGGCGCCGTCGGACAACTGGCTTGCGTTGCCTGCCGTGATCGAACCGGTCGCGCCGGTCACGGCGCCGAGTGCCGCAAGGCCGGCGATCGTGGTTCCGGGGCGATTGCCTTCGTCCCTGGACAATGTGACCTCTGCATAGGCAGGCTCGGGCGCGTCGGTCGCCGGCAGTTCCTGGCGCGATTGCAGCGGCACGATCTCGCTGTCGAACCGCCCGGCCGCCTGAGCGGCAGCCGTCCGCTGCTGGCTGGCGAGCGCGTAGGCATCCTGCGCTTCGCGTGAAATGCCGTATCGATCGGCGACGATCTGCGCTGTCGCGATCATCGGCATGTAGATCGCCGGCGCGACCGCCTCGAGCGCGTGCGACTTGCGGCGGAACTCGTTGGTATGGGCATTCTGGGCGAGCGAGATCGATTCGAGGCCGCCCGCGACGAATATGTCTCCCTCGTCGGCCAGGATGCGCTGCGCGGCCACCGCAATGGCCTGCAATCCCGAGGCGCACATCCTGCTGACGGTCAGCCCGGGCACCGACGCGGGCAGACCCGCCGCCAGCACCGCCTGGCGCGCGATGTTGCCGCCGGTGGCGCCCTCCGGCCGCCCGCAGCCCAGCACGACATCCTCGACCTCCGCGCCGTCGACGCCGGCGCGGACCAGGGCGTGGCGGACGACATGCCCGCCGAGCAGGCTGCCATGCGTGTCGTTGAACGCGCCGCGATAGGCGCGGCCGATCGGGGTCCGCGCGGTCGACACGATCACCGCCTCGCGCATCGTCACAGCCCCAGCACGCGCTCGGCGGCGCCGTGGAAAAAGCTCTCGAGGAACTCGTCCCTGAAGCCGAGTTCGTTCCATTCCTTCAGGAGGCGCGGATAGGGGATGCTCGGATAGTCGCTGCCGAACATCATCTTGTCGCGCAGGCGCCCGCGCATGTCGCGGATGATCTGCTCGGGCAGATATTTCGGCCCCCAGCCCGACATCTCCCAATAGACGTTGGCCTTGTGCAGCGCGACCACGGTGGTCTCGTCGATCCACGGATAGCCGGGATGGGCCATGATGATGGTGAGGTCGGGCATATCGGCGGCGAGCGCGTCGATCGCGGCGGGGTGCGCGTGGCGGGTCTTGGCGCCCATGCCTCCGGGCATCCCGGCGCCCATGCCGGTCATGCCGACGTCGATCATCACCGGCACCCTGAGCGCGCTGATTTCCTCGAACAGCGGATAGTAGCGCGTATCGTCGACGCTGAAATGCTGCATGATCGGGTGGAAGTGGAAGCCGATCATGCC
>CAXTOS010000172.1:0-3505 GCA_964245935.1 uncultured Novosphingobium sp. | reverse complement strand
CGGTTGCCGCCAAGTTCACCACCCTCATGAATTTCTCCGATCCAACGCGATCGCCGCGCTGCGCGATCCAGCAAGGCTGGACGCACAACGCGGCGATCGATCATTCTGCGGCGATACTGCGCAGCGCTGTTACCAGACGGCCGCAGTCGACTTGAGATAGACCCGATTGTCGGCAATCTTCTCCACATCGTCGATCGGCACGTAGTGGTGCGAGCCATCGGTGCTGTCGCTCCGGGTCAGCTTGATGCGGTCGTCTTCGACTTCGTCGACGGTCCCGAGGTGACGGCCACCGGCGTCTGCAACTTCCATGTGCTGTTTGATACGCAGTTTTTCGAACATGATTGACTCCCTCGTTGGTAGTCCTCCCTCAACCATGCTTCCGGCACTTTGTTCCCAGGCCTGTGGCACCTCCACTCCGTCGCTGCGAGCCATGGATCGGGCCGGGAACGCGGTTCGGCCCGCCGCGTTGTTTGCGATTTTGCGCAAAAGCCCCGCCTGGGCACGCCGGCCTGGGAACGCCAGATGGCCCGATGGCCGGAGGAGACCATCGGGCCGCGCCTGAGGGGGATTCAGGCGGGCATGTCCGGAGGGATAAAGCCTCCGGGCAAAGGCAAGTTTACTTCAGCAAACTCAGCACGTTCTGCGAAGTCTGGTTGGCCTGCGACAGCATCGCCGTCGATGCCTGGGTAAGGATCTGCGCCTTGGACAAGGCGGTTGAGGCGGACGAATAATCGGTGTCCTGGATACGCGATTGTGCGGCGGACAGGTTGGTGACGCCGCTGGTCAAATTGTTCACGGCCGAGGTGAGTTCCGATTCGCCCGCTCCCAGACCCGCGTTGGTGGCATTGACCTGGGCCAGCGCGGCATCGACATTGGTGATCGCGGTCGCCGCATGGGCCGCCGTATCGACCTGCATAGTTGGCGTGGTCACCAGGGCGGCGGTGGACAGCGTCGCCATCGACGTGCTGGTCAGCGTGACCGCGTCGCTGGTATTGGCGCCGGCCTGGATGTTGAAGGTGGCATCGGTGCCGCTGGTCGAAAACAGCGTGTTGCCGTTGAATTTCGTGCCGGTGATGATGTTGTTCATTTCCGTCGACAGCGAAGTCACTTCGGACTGCATGTTGGTGCGATCGCTGGCTGCATACGTGCCGGAAGAAGACTGCACCGCCAGCTGGCGCACGCGTTGCAGCATGTTGGTGACTTCGGTCAGTGCACCTTCCCCGGTCTGCGCCAGCGAGATACCGTCATTGGCGTTGCGGATGCCCTGGCTCATGCCATTGATCTGCGAAGTCATCGAATTCGAAATCGCCAGCCCGGCGGCATCGTCCTTGGCGCTGTTGATACGCTTGCCGGTCGATAGCTGCTCCATCGCCGTGCTGAGCATCGCATTGGCCGAGTTGGAGGCGTTGGTCGCCCGCATGGCGTTGATATTGGTATTGATGGCAGACATGTTTCACTCCCTGTGGTGATCCCGGGCCAGGTGATACGCCCGGAAGGGGCAGCGGGTCGGCGCATCCAACTTCGCTGTGTCCCCTAGAGCGACCGGCGACCGGCAAATTTAAGCCCTGGCCGGCAGGGAATTGCCGAATGGCGGCAGCGTGGTGCCGGATTTCATCGCTCCCCCCGCCGGATTATTACCATTGAACCGGCAGCATTCGCAAAAATAGGTGTTTCTCCGAGGACTTAAATTGCCGTCTCCTTTGTCGTTTGCGCGCCAGTAACCAACGGACGGAGCATGGTTAATCCGGGGGAACTTTCGCGATGAATGCCGACAGGACGAAACTGCGAGGGCTGGATTACAGCGCCCACACCGCCCGCGCCCATGCCCCGCTGGTGCAACGGGCGAGCACCATCGTCATGGCTCTGGTTGGCGGGGCGGGTGTGCGGCTGAACGATGCCGGCGAACAGCTGCCGGGCGCGCCGCCGCACGCCGGCGTTACGATGCAGGCCATTGCCGCCGACGCGCCGGGCGCGGGACTGTGCCGCAGCGGCGACCGGCAGGTCACCCTGGCCTATCGCGATGCCGGCAGCGAAGCGGCGCTGGGTGCGCTGATCGCCTGCATCGCCGCGATCGTTCCCTCGCCAAGAACCCCGATTGCCGCCGATGCGACAAGCCTGTCGGTGCTGGCGCTGGCGGAACGGCTTGCCGCCAGCGAAATTCCGGTGCTGATCAATGGCCCGACCGGCACCGGCAAGGAAGTGCTCAGCCGCTTCATCCATGATCGCAGCCCGCGCGCCGCCGGGCCGTTCATCGCCGTGAATTGCGCCGCCATGCCAGAGACGATGCTGGAGGCGCTGTTGTTCGGCCACCAGAAGGGGGCGTTCACCGGTGCCACCCAAGCCAGCGAGGGGTTTTTCCGCGCCGCCGATCGCGGCACGCTGTTGCTCGACGAGATCGCCGAAATGCCCCTGGCGTTGCAGGCCAAGCTGCTGCGCGCCTTGCAGGAAGGCGAAGTGGTGCCGATCGGCGCAACGCAGGCGATCAAGGTGGACGTGCGGGTGCTGGCCGCCGCAAACCGCGACCTGCCCACCGAAGTCGCCGAGGGGCGGTTCCGGGCCGATCTCTATTACCGCCTGAATGTCTTTCCGCTGGGTTTGCGGCCGCTGCAGGATCGCCCGGACGACATCGCGCCGCTGGCCTTTGCCATGCTGCTGCGCCACACGCCTGCGACAAAATCGGGGCCGGGCAGGATGGTGCCGTGGATCAGCGAAGCGGCGATCGCGCTGCTGCGCCGGCACAGCTGGCCGGGCAATGTCCGTGAGCTGGAAAACGTGATGCGCCGGGCGTTGCTGCTGTGCGGCGGCGAAGAGATTTTCCCCGATCACATCCAGTTCGACAGCCCGGCCCGGCTGGTATCGGCGCCGGTCGCATCCGACGCGGTGGATGGAGAGCCTGTCATCCGGCGCAAGCTGGCGAATATCGTCCAGCGCTCGGAAGCAGACGCGATCGTCGAGACTTTGCAGGCCTGTGGCGGCAGCCGCATCGCCGCCGCGCGCCAGCTGGGCATTTCCGAACGCACGTTGCGTTACCGCCTTGCCGCATTTCGCGACGCCGGCATCGAGATGAGCCGGCGCGGTGGCGGCGAAATCGCGCGAGCCGGTGTGCGATGAGCGGCATCGGCGGGATCGGCAGCGGCGCAGGAGGCGCCAGCGGGATCAACGAGATCATCGCCCTGCGCCAGCAGATCATCGACAAATCGCAACTGCTCCAGCAACTTCATGCCCCGCAGACTGCCGCAGCTGGTGGCAACGCCGGCAGCACGCCCGGCTTCGCCGGGGCGCTGCAATCCGCGCTGGCCGGGGTAAACGCCAGCCAGACCCGCGCCGAACAGCTGAGCGAGGCCTATGACAAGGGCCAGGTGACCGATGTCGCCAAGGTCATGCTCGCCCGGCAGGAAGCGGGTGTCGGCTTCGAGGCGACGCTGCAGGTCCGCAACAAGCTGTTGTCCGCGTACCAGGACATCATGAAGCTGGGGGTCTGATGAATGGCTGACCTCGTTCCGGC
>CAXTOS010000171.1:0-3574 GCA_964245935.1 uncultured Novosphingobium sp. | reverse complement strand
GCAAGTGCCCACCCCTAACCCCTCCCGCAAGCGGGAGGGGAACGCGTTTGCTTGGCCGTCGACGCTATTACGACCGGTTTTTCAGCGCGGCGCCGAGGATGTCGCCCAGCGAAGCGCCGGCATCCGATGAGCCGTATTGTTCCACGGCTTCCTTTTCCTCGTGCAGCTGGCGGGCCTTGATCGAGAAGTTGGGCTTTTTCGAACGGTCGAAACCGATGACCATGGCGTCCAGCTTCTGGCCGACCTGGAAGCGGTCGGAACGCTGTTCGTCGCGGTCGCGGCCCAGGTCGCTGCGCTTGATGAAACCGGTTGAGCCATCTTCGCCGGCCTGTACTTCGAGCCCGCCTTCGCGAACTTCCAGCACGGTGACGGTGACGACTTCGTTTCGATGCAGCGAACCGGCAGCAGCCGCTGCCGGGGTGCCGGCGGCGGCGGGAGCACCCTTTTCAAGCTGCTTCATGCCCAGGCTGATGCGTTCCTTTTCAACGTCGACATCAAGCACGACCGCGGTAACCTGCTCACCCTTGCGATGGAGCGCCAGCGCGTCTTCGCCCGAGATGCCCCAGGCGATATCGGACATGTGGACCATGCCGTCGACATCGCCATCCAGCCCGATGAACAGGCCGAATTCGGTGGCGTTCTTGACTTCGCCCTCGACGGACGAGCCCACCGGATGCTTGTCGGCAAAGGCTTCCCACGGGTTCTGGATCGCCTGCTTCAGGCCCAGGCTGATGCGGCGCTTGTCCGAATCGACCTCCAGCACCAGTACGTCGACTTCCTGGCTGGTCGAAACGATCTTGCCGGGGTGGACGTTCTTCTTGGTCCAGGACATCTCCGATACGTGCACCAGGCCTTCGATGCCCGCTTCCAGCTCGACGAAAGCGCCGTATTCGGTGATGTTGGTGACCACGCCATGCAGCTTCGCGCCGACCGGGTATTTGGCGGCGACGCCATCCCAGGGATCGCTTTCCAGCTGCTTCATGCCCAGGCTGATGCGCTGGGTATCCTGGTTGATACGCACGATCTGGACGCGCACTTCATCGCCGATGTTGATGACTTCGCTGGGGTGATTGACGCGCTTGTAGCTCATGTCGGTCACATGGAGCAGGCCGTCGATGCCGCCCAGATCGACAAAGGCGCCGTAATCGGTGATGTTCTTGACCGTGCCGACGATGATCTGGCCCTCGGCCAGGTTCTGGATCAGGCCGGTGCGCTGTTCGGCGCGGGTTTCTTCCAGCACGGCGCGGCGCGACACGACGATATTGCCACGGCGGCGGTCCATTTTCAGGATCTGGAACGGCTGCGGCACGTCCATCAGCGGGGTAACGTCGCGTACCGGGCGGATATCGACCTGGCTGCCCGGCAGGAAGGCCACGGCGCCGTCGAGATCGACGGTGAAGCCGCCCTTGACGCGGCCGAAGATCACGCCTTCGACGCGCTTGCCTTCGCCGAATTCGTTTTCAAGCTTGTCCCATGCGGCTTCGCGGCGGGCGCGGTCGCGCGACAGCATTGCTTCGCCATCGGCGTTTTCGACGCGATCGACATAGACTTCGACTTCATCGCCCACCGACAGACCATGCGGCTGGCCGGGCATCGCGAATTCGCGCAGCGCCACGCGGCCTTCGCTCTTGAGGCCGACGTCGATGACGGCCTTGTCGTTTTCAATGGCGGTAACAGTGCCCTTGACGACGCGGCCTTCAAAGCCGCCGCTGCCGGCGCCGCCGAGCGTTTCATCAAGGAGAGCCGCGAAATCATCGCGGGTGGGGTTTGCCGAAGTGGCCATTCAAGGGTATCCTGATCTGGTAATTTTGCCGGCCAGGCGGTTGAATCCGCCGGTCTTTTCACCGCAGCAGCACCATGCCGGAACGGGGCTAAGGGCCGAACCGCCCGCACGGCCGGATGCCAGCGCAGGCGTTCCGTCACGGACTCGTGCTCGTGGGGAACGGTCGGCGCCTAAGTGAAATCCAGTGAAAAGGCAAGAGAATTGCCCTCTTGTTTTCGCGGCCTGCAAGCCCGACATCGCATATATGACCAAACTGGCCTTTCTCGATCTCGTACCCGTCCTCGAAGGGGGCACGATCGGCGCCGCACTGGCGAATGCCCGCGATATCGCCGCGCATTGCGAGGCGCTGGGGTACGAGCGCTATTGGGTGGCGGAGCACCACGGCATGGTCGGCGTGGGCGCAGCGGCGACCAGCGTCGTGCTGGCGCACATCGGCGAGGGTACGCGAACGATGCGCATCGGGGCGGGAGGGATCATGCTGCCCAACCATGCGCCGTTGCAGATTGCCGAGCAGTTCGGCACGCTGGATGCGCTGTTTCCCGGAAGGATCGATCTGGGGCTGGGGCGCGCGCCCGGCTCTGAGGGGCGCGTGGCGCATGCGTTGCGGCGGACGCTCGCTTCGTCGCCGGATAGTTTCGTGCAGGACGTGCTGGAATTGCAGGGTTATTTCGCCGGTAGCGATCAGGCCGGGTTCACGGCCGTGCCTGGCGCGGGGGCGGATGTGGCGTTGTGGATTCTGGGGTCCAGCACCTATGGTGCGCAGGTGGCGGCGGCGCTGGGGCTCCCTTACGGCTTTGCCTCGCATTTCGCGCCGCAAATGCTGGACCAGGCGCTGGCGATCTATCGGGCGAATTTCCGGCCCTCGGCGGTGCTGGCGCGGCCCCA
Organism: uncultured Novosphingobium sp.; assembly: GCA_964245935.1. GTDB lineage: Bacteria > Pseudomonadota > Alphaproteobacteria > Sphingomonadales > Sphingomonadaceae > Novosphingobium. Next base: position 906 of record CAXTOS010000171.1, on the reverse strand, counting down.
TGTTTCGGTCGGGTTCAATGTTTTTGCGGCGGACACCGACCAAGAGGCGCGGCTGGTGGCATCATCGATGCAGCAGGCCTTCGTGGCGCTGCGTACCGGCGCGAAGAGCCGTGGTTTTCAGCCGCCGGTGCCCGGCTATTACGACAGCCTGCCCGCGCCTATCCAGCACATGCTGGACGACACGATGACCTGCGCTGCGATCGGCACGCGCGATGTGGTAGCCGAACGGTTGCGCAAATTTGTCGCGCGGACCCAGGCTGACGAGGTGATCGTAGCCAGCCAGATTTATGACCACTCCGCGCGGAAGCGCAGCATTGCGATTGCGGCGGAAGCGATGGCGCTGGTCGGTGCGGAACTTGCGGTTTCCTGACCGCTAGGTATTGCATCAACAACAGCGGTTCTTCGGAAAGATCAGGATATTCGGAAGGTAATATCAAGCTGCGCTGATTGGAACCCGTAAAGCTCCTTCCCCGTTCGGGGGAGGTTGGGTAGGGGTGCACTACGCCAGCATGGACGCGCAGCTTCGCCGCGCTCCCCGCCCCCGGCCCCTCCCCGCCGGGGAGGGGCGTTAAGGCAAGATCATCAGCGGTTGGCGCAAGTGATTACCCCCTTCTAAGCCGCTCCACGCTTGCAATCGCCGCCGTGATCGCCGCCTCGCGATCCATGTCCGAGGTGTCGAGCAGCATCGCTCCATCCGCCGCCGCCAGCGGGGCAACCGGGCGGCCTTGATCGCGCGCATCGCGCATCGCCAGATCGGCTTCGATCTCCGCGAGCGAACCCTCGCGGCCCGAACTCTGCATCTCCAGAAAACGCCGCATCGCGCGGGCGGGCACGCTGGCGGTGACGAACAGCTTCGCCTCTGCCTCAGGTGCAATCACCGTGCCGATGTCGCGGCCATCGAGCACC
>CAXTOS010000170.1:0-3576 GCA_964245935.1 uncultured Novosphingobium sp. | reverse complement strand
TGTCGCTGGCCGTGGTGGCGGGCCTGGGATGGCTGAACGGGTTCGTCATCACGCGCTACCGCATCCAGCCGATCGTGGCGACGCTGGTGCTGTTCATCGCCGGTCGCGGCATCGCGCAGGTAATGACCAACGGCAACCTGCAGGTGTTCAGCGCGCCGGGGTTCGAGTTTCTCGGGCGCGGGCGGGTGCTGGGCATTCCGTTCCAGGCGATCCTGATGGCGGCGATCGTCGTGGGGGCGGCCTATGCGCTGCGGCGGACGCTGCTGGGGCGGCAGATCCTGGCGGTGGGCGGCAACGCGCGGGCGGCGCGGCTCGCGGGCATTCCGGTGGCGCGGGTCCGGCGCCTGGTTTACGTCATCAGCGGCCTGTGTGCGGGGATCGCGGGGCTGGTGACGGTCGCGATCAACTCCGCCTCCGACGCCAACCTGGTCGGCGGCGGCATGGAGCTCGACGCCATCGCCGCCGTAGCGGTCGGCGGCACCCTGCTGTCGGGCGGACGCGCCACCATCTGGGGCACGCTGGTGGGTGCATTGATCATCCAGCTCGTGCGCACGACGCTGATCGCCAACGGCGTCCCGGATTCGGCGGCCCTCCTGGTGAAGGCGCTGCTGATCATCCTGGCCGTGTGGATCCAGCGCCAGGGACCGCCGGCATGACCACGGCCCGGCAGGAGCATCGGCTCGCGATCCTCAGCCGCTACGGCGTGGTGGTGGCGCTGGCGGCGCTGATCGGCTTCGGCGCGCTGCGTTACGACAATTTCCTCGGCAAATTTAACATCCTGTCGTTCGCCGCCTACAACTCCATCTTCGCGCTGGTGTCGCTCGGCATGGCGCTGGTGATCATGACCGGCGGCATCGACCTGTCCGTAGGCGCGGTGGCGGCGCTGGCCAGCGTCGCGGCGGCGCTCGCCTCCCCCTACGGCGTGGCGGCAGGGCTGGCGGCGGGCGTCGGAGCGGGGCTGGTCGTGGGACTGGCGAACGGGCTGTGCATCGCGGGCCTCGGCATCGCGCCGTTCATCACGACCTTGGCCGCGATGCTGGCCGCCCGGGGCGCCGGCCTGCTGCTCGCCGACAATCAGGCCGTTTCGGTCTCCTATGACAGCGGCTTCACCGAGATCGGTCAGGGTGACTTGTCCGGCTTTCCGATCCCGGCGCTGATCGCGCTTGCGGCCTATGCGGCGGGCTGGGTGCTGCTGAAGCGCACGAGCTTCGGCCGCACGGTGCTGGCCATCGGGGGCAACGAGGAGGCCACCCGGCTGATGGGGCTGTCGACCGGGCGGACAAAGCTGATCGTCTATGCGCTCAGCGGCATGCTGGCCGGGACCGCGGGCGTGGTGCTCGCCGCGCAGTTCGGTGCCGGGCAGCCGATCGAGGGCGCGGGCTGGGAGCTGTTTGCCATCGCCGCGGTGGTGGTGGGCGGCACCCCGCTGAATGGCGGCAACGGCTCCGTCACCACGACCTTGGCCGGGGCGCTGCTGCTGGGTCTCATCTTCAATATTCTGAACTTTGAAAACGGCCTCGGCTGGATCAGCCTGTCGGCGTATTGGCAGTCCGTGGTCCGCGGGCTGTTCCTGCTCGTGGTGGTGGTCCTGCAGGCCAGGATCATGCGGGGACCGGCCTCGCAGGATTCCTGAGCAGGTGGCTTGCCCAACTGAGGCGTTGTGCCCTTTATCGCGCTCCTCGCTATGATTGCAATCAAGCGGGGGTAGCGGGTCAGTTTAGCTGCATCGCAAAGAACCGTCATTGCGAGCCGGTTTCGGCGTGGCAATCCAGTGCCGCATGGACCAATCGTCGGGCGTTCGGTCCTGGATTGCTTCGTCGCAAGCGCTCCTCGCAATGACGATGCCTGTTGTAGGCATACGACTCTCAGGCCTGTAACCGTTTAGCTGGCTTAACCTGATCCACTCCCAAGTGGGCTCCGACTGGCAGAACATCGGACGGCTCGCCAAACTTTTGCCATCCGGGAAGGTTTAGGTCATCGGCAGGAAGCTGCGTCTGCTTTTTGACCCTTTGATGGAGTTTGCGATGAAGAAGTTTACGGCTTTGACGCTCGCTGGCCTCGCGGCGCTGATGCTGACGGCGGCGCCTATGGCGGCACACGCCGAGGACAGCCAGCCGAAGCCGAAGGGCGGCACCCTGAAAGGCGCCGCCGTGGGAGGCGTAGCCGGTCACATGATGGGCGGGCACACCAAGACCGGTGCGGCGGTGGGCGCTGTGGCGGGCCACCATGAGAAGGCGAAGTCCGAGGACCGCATCAACTCCGGCCAGCAGCCGTAGTTTTAGGGACACCGACAGCGGCAGGACCCCGGTAGTTGCTAGTCAGGTGGCGAATGACTGCGCTGCGGCGGCTCGCTCGGTGGCCATAGAAGCGGCATCCGAGCCGGTTTCGCCGATCGTCCCCATCTTGCAGCATCTGCGGAATAGGCCGTCCCGGACCTGGTCGATCGTCGTCACTGTGTTTGGCGATGCGGTGGCGCCGCGCGGCGGTTCGCTTTGGCTGGGGTCCCTGTTGGGCATTTTCGAGGCGATGGGGATCCCGGGCGGTGTCGTCCGCACCGCGATGTCGCGCCTGGCCGCGGACGACTGGCTGCAGCGCAGCCGGGTCGGGCGCAACAGTTTTTACCAACTGACCGACAAGGGACGCGCCAGGTTCGCCGCCGCTGCCGCGCGGATCTACGGGGAGCCGCCTACGGAATGGAATGGCTGCTTTAACCTCGTGCTCCTTGACGGCGGAGGCGACCGGGACACGGTGCGCGGCGTGCTGGAAGGCTCCGGCTTCGGCAGCATCGCGCCCGGCGTCCTGATCGCGCCACTCTCGACTCTGCTGCCCGACGAGGCAGTTTCGCTTTTGCGGCTGCAGGGCTGCGCCGACTTGCCGACGGGGCGTCGACTGGCTGAGCGCGCCTGGATGCTGACGGACACCGCAGAGGCCTATCGCCGTTTCCTGCACGCGTTCGAACCGCTTTGGCAGTGGATCGCGGGGAGTGGGCGTCTGTCCGATTTGGATGCGCTGGTCGCCCGGATCCTGCTCGTGCACGAGTATCGGCGGGTCGTTCTGCGCGATCCGTTGCTGCCGCCGGCGCTGTTGCCTACGGACTGGCCGGGGACAGGCGCGCGGCGGCTGGCCTCCAGGATTTACCAGGCATTGCTGACGGGCTCGGAACGCTGGCTGGACCAGAATGGGCGGAGCGCAAATGGGCCGTTGCCCGCGCCGTCGAGCGACTTGAAACGCAGGTTCGGGACAGCCTCTGGCAAGCCCAAAGCTACGGCGGGCAAGCGCTTACGTGTTACAGAAATTTCTTGACACACTGGAAAAATGTGTTACCTCCCGTGGCATCGGAACCGGAGGCGTCATGTATACGCAAGGCTTGTCTCATCCCGACCAATCCAGTGAAACCAAGTCCGCCGAGAGCCCCGAGCAGGAGGCGCAGTTCCAGGCGCGCATCGACCGCGAGGACCGCATCGAGGCGAACGACTGGATGCCGGCGGCCTATCGCAAGACGCTGACCCGGCAGATCGCCCAGCACGCGCATTCCGAGATCATCGGCATGCTGCCCGAGGGCAACTGGGTCACCCG
>CAXTOS010000169.1:0-3577 GCA_964245935.1 uncultured Novosphingobium sp. | reverse complement strand
TTGTTTTCTTTGGTTCTGGGTCCCGGCCTTCGCCGGGATGACGTCAAAATATAATTGTGCAAACGTAGAATCGCACCATGCTCCAGATTCTTTGTTTTCGCGTGATTCAAGAACAAAAACCGGTACCACTTTTTGTCATCACGCTCTAAGGCCAGCCGAGCCGAGCCAAATCATCCGGAGGCGACATTGCGGGCAACGATCTGGCACAATCCGGCTTGCGGGACTTCGCGCAAGACCCTGGCCATGCTGCGGGAAGCGCCGGGGATCGAACTGACCGTCGTGGAATATCTGCGCGATCCGCCGACTGCGGCCCGGCTCGCGCAGCTCTACGCCCAGGCCGGAATCACCCCGCAGCAGGGCTTGCGCCTGCGCGGTACCGACGCTGTGGAGCGGGGCCTGCCGCAAGCCGGCGATGCGGCGGTGCTGGCGGCGATGGCCGCAGAGCCCCGGCTGATCGAACGCCCACTGGTCGAGACTGAAAAGGGCACGGCGCTGTGCCGCCCGCAGGAAAAGGTGCTCGACCTGCTGTAGGGCAAAGCCCGGGCGGATCCCGACGGGAACGCCAACGGTCGGTCCCGCGTTTTGCCGCATGTATCTTGCAATCGCGAGGCAAACCTGCAAACGCGCGAATTTGTCACAGAATTTCGGTTCGCGGGCTGTTATCCTCTCCGATATTTCCTAAATTCCCTCTGGCCAACAGCCCTTTTGGCCATTGTATCAGGACTTTGCCGTTAAATGACCAGTTCCGAGCTAGTCCGTCAGGCTGCCTTGCCCGTCAGGCTCAAGCGCCAACTCAAACGCATTCTGGGGCCGTGGGGAGTCTTCGTCGAGGGCTTTCTGCAGCATCCGGTGATGGTCGGCTCGATCATCCCCTCCTCGCGCTTCACCATTGCCAGGATGCTGGCACCGGTGCGCTGGGACGAATGCCGGCTGTTCGTTGAATATGGGCCGGGGGTGGGCACCTTCTGTCGCCCGGTGCTCGACCGATTGCGTCGCGACGGCCAGTTGATCGTGATCGATACCAACCCGCTGTTCATCGATTATCTCAGGTCCACGATCAACGACAGCCGCTTTACCCCCGTGCTGGGGTCGGCCGCCGATGTCGAGGCGATCGTGCGGGCGCATGGGCATGACCATGCCGATTATGTGCTGTCCGGGCTGCCTTTTTCCACCTTGCCCGACGGCATCGGGCCAGCGATCGCGTCGGCCACGCACCGGATCCTGCGGCCGGGCGGGGCTTTCCTGGTCTACCAGTTCACCGCCGCCGCGCGCGACCTCATGGCCCGGCATTTCCGCCATATCGATCAGGGCTATGAGCCGCTCAATATCCTGCCGTGTCGCCTGTACTGGGGCTGGAAGGAAGCCGACGGCGCGGTGGTCTGATTTTTGCCATTGGCCAAATCGAGCTGGTACCCGCCCGCTCCCCGCCCGGCCACGCGATAGTTTTCTATCCTGCGGGTGGCCGGGCGGGGGAGCGGGCGGGTACCGAATCCCTACAAAAACGTCTCGCTAATCGCCCCGAACGAAGGCCCCGCCAGCTGACGGTGCACGGCAGCCAGGATCGCGGTCAGGACAATGCTCGTCAAGGCACCGATCACCCCCGAAAGTCCGCCCGATAGCAGCACGAAACCCTGGCCGGGGCCGGTGACCGCCGACAGCAGGTTCACCAATGCACTCAGCGCGACGGTGATCACGATATAGGCAATCCCCAGCATCGCGTAAAACGCCAGCAGGCGCAGGGTGCTGCCGCTGGTAACCCGCCAGGATCGCAGCAGCGCCGCGAACGGACGATGCAGCCCCTCGATCACGACGACCGGCAGGGTCAGCGACAGCCGGGTGACCACCACGATCAGCGCCGCCATGTCGATGGTGATCCCGATCGCGGCCCCGGCCTGCGGCCCCAGCGCGGCGATGCAACCGATCAGGATCAAGCCCATCGGCAACGATACCAGCACATACCCCAGGAAGAAAATCACCAGCGCCCCGATCAGCGCCGGAATGCTGCGGGCGCCGATGGCCATGGCTTCGCTTACGGTTGGCCGACGTTGATCGGTCAGCAGCGCGAGCATTGCGGTGTAGCCCAGGCTCTGGACCAGCAGCAGCACGATGACATAAGGCGCGATGCTGCCATAGGCGTGCATCATCTGCTGCAAGGCCGCCGGGTTTCTGGGCGCGGCCATCACCGCCGCGACGCTGGCCGCCATTTCCGCCTGAAATCCCGACAGGAACAGGACCGCCGCCAGCCCCGGCAGGAAAAAGAACACCCCCGCCAGCACCAGCAATACTTCGCGGTTGGCCGCCACCGCGCGGACCGCGTCATTCCAGGCCCGGTTGCCGTCGAATTTCATTCATTGACTCCCATGACGCGCTTGCCAACCGCAGCGGCGTTGCTCATTGCTGAATCTCATAGCACACAGGCGTAAATGATCATCCCGGGAATCGAGTTGCGAACCGAGCAGGCGCAAGTGCCTTACCGGCACGCGCTGGAGGCCATGGAGGCGCGCAACCTGGCCATCCAGGAAGGCAGCGCGGAAGAACTGATCTGGCTGCTCGAACATCCGCCGGTCTATACCGCCGGCACCAGCGCGGTCGCGGCCGAACTGCTCGATCCGCGTTTCGAAGTGGTCAAAGCCGGACGCGGCGGGCGCCATACCTACCACGGGCCGGGCCAGCGCATCGGCTATGTGTTGATCGACCTGCGCCGCCGAACCCGCGATGCGCGCTGCTTCGTGCACGCGCTGGAGGACTGGGTCATCGCCACGCTGGGCGATTTCGACGTGCCCGCCCAACGCTCCGATGCCGGGGTAGGCATCTGGACCCGCGACATCGACGGGCGCGAAGCCAAGATCGGCGCCATCGGCGTGCGCATCCGCCGCTGGGTGACGATGCACGGCTTTGCGGTCAATTTGTCGCCCGACCTGGCCCATTTCAGCGGCATCGTCCCTTGCGGCATCGCCGGACTGGGAGTGACCAGCCTGGCCCGACTGGGCCGCGATGTCGCTGCACCGGCATGGGATCGCGCACTGCTGGCCCGCGCGCCGGCATTTCTGGCGCAACTGGGGCCCGAGGGCCGGGAGATTTGCGAATGACACGGCGGTTTTCTGCAATCCTGGGGAGTGTCAGCCTGGTTGCGACGCTGGGTGCCTGCCATCAGGGGCAAAAGGCCGGCCATGGCGAAGTGTCCGGCCAAATCCTGCCCGGATCGGTCAGCGACGCGATGCTGCCCTATGATGCGGTGAAGTCGAAGGCCCCGCTGGCGCCGAAGGAGACGATCCAGTCAGGCAACGATGGCGATGTTGGCAGTGCCGCCGATAGCGCCGACACGGCCGTTGCTGCCGATCCCGCGACGCCGGATGTTGCTGCTTCCCCGGCGTCAGCTGCGTCTGTGGCCAATTGAAGCGCTACCTGACCCCTAAATCGCCCTGTCCCACCGTGCCGCCCGCCATCTCCAGCATCCTGTTTAGGCTATGCTTGGCGCGCAGGCGCAGCCCTTCCTCGATCTCCACGCGCGGGGTCAGGTCGCGCAGCGCCAGGTACAGTTTTTCCAGCGTGTTGAGCGCCATGTAGGGGCAGATGT
>CAXTOS010000168.1:0-3604 GCA_964245935.1 uncultured Novosphingobium sp. | reverse complement strand
GGAATACGGGCCCGCTGAAGCTTTAAGCGGCTACTGCTGGCCTGGGTGTTCATGATCATCTGGACCAAAGGCGGCCCGCAACCGGTGCACCGGATCGTGATCGCCATCCCCGCGCCGCAGATGCCCGGCAGCACCGGGCGCCGGGCATGAGCCGGCTCAGGCTGACGTGGATCGCCGGGCTGCTGCTGTTCTCGGCGCTGGGTTCGGCGTGGGCACTGGCGCAAGAGGCGCCCGAGTCGCTGTTGCCCAAGGAATTCGACAAGCCCGCACCGCGCCCGCGCAAACCGGCGCCGGTGGCCGTGCATGCCGAGCCGACAGCGGCGGTCCGCCCCCCGGTGGTCGCTCCACCGGCCGTCGCGCCGGCAGTCAAACCCGCCGCCAACCCCGGAACCGTGTCGCTGCCGGGAGCGATGCCGGTCAGCGGGGCGGCGCTGCCCACGGATGTCCCCATTCGCGGCGTGGTCAGCGAAACGTTCCCCACAGGGTTGAACTCGATGGCGGACATCACCAGCCTGCCGCCGGACAAGCTCGATGAAGCACTGGGGCTGAAGCCGCGCTATGACATTCCGCCGGGCGCCCGCCGGGCAATGCTGCATGTCGGCCTGCTGGGCAGCGATGAAGGCGGTTTGCCGCCGTTATCGCTGGCGCATCAGGATGGCGGGCTGGTGCGCGCGGCGCTGCTGGGGAACCAGGGCCTGCTGGTATCGCGCTGGGGGCATATCCTGCTGCGCCGCGCGCTGGCCTCGCGGCTCGATGCGCCCGCAGGCATGGACCCTGCCGAATTCGCCGCCGACCGGGCCGCGCTGCTGGTGCGGATGGGCGAAGGCGATGCGGCGCGGGCGCTGGTCCAGGATGTCGATCCCGCGAATTACACCCCGCCGCTGGTCGATGCGGCGGTCGCGGCCTATATTGCAACCGCCGATTTCAACGGTATTTGCCCGGTTCTGGCGCAGCAGGATCCTATCCTTTCGCAGAATGGGGGCCGCAGCGATGGCCAGTGGCAGGTGTTCCGGGCGATCTGCGCCACCTTTTCCGGCGATGGTGCGGGCGGCATGGCGCAGCTCGATCATTTGACCCGGACCGGCGCGATGCCCCGTTTCGACATGCTGCTCGCGCAGAAATATGCCGGCGCCGCGGGCAAGGCGCGGCGTGCGGTGACGATCGAGTGGGGCACGGTTTCGGACATGACCCCGTGGCGCTATGCTTTGGCGATCGCCACCGGGTTGAACCCGCCCGCCGAACTGACCCAGTCGGCGCCGCTGATGTACGATTCTGCCGCCGCACTGGCGCCGATGCTGGGGCTGGGCGCGCGCGCCGACGCTGCCGACCGCGCGGGCGGCGCCGGGCTGTTGTCCAGCGCGGCAATGGTCGATCTCTACAGCCAGATCTACAGCGACGATGGCGTAAAAGGAGCTGCTGCCGATCGCGCGCTGCAACTGCACGATGCCTATCTCGGCGACACTCCGGCAGCGCGGATGGATGCCATGCAGCAGTTGTGGGATGGCGCAGGCGGCCCGTTGCAACGTTATTCGCGCATAGCGCTGACCGCCTATGCGGCCGCCCGACTGGCGCCGGCCGGCGATCAGGCGAAAAATGCCGGTGATCTGATCGCCTCGATGCTGGCGGCCGGGCTCGATGCCAATGCGCTGCGCTGGGCGGGGCTGGTCGATGTCGGCAGCCAGGGCTGGGCGCTGCTGGCGCTGGCCGAGCCAGGCGCGCGCGCGCCGATCGACGCCGGTGCGCTGGGCGCCTTCAAGAACCAGGACGGCAGCGATCACTCGCGCAAATCGGCGTTCCTGCTGGCGGGCCTGGCCGGGCTGGGGCGCGTCAATGCCGGTGTCCGGCGCGATTTCGGCGGCAAGCTGGCCATCGATATCGACGGTCCGACGCGCTGGACGCGGGCCATCGACCGGGCAGCCGCGGTCGGCAATCCCACGCTGGTCGCGCTGCTGGCAGGTCTTGGCATGCAGGGCGACGGCTGGGACAAGATGACCCCCCGCTATCTCTACCACATCGTCGGCGCGCTGAACCGGGTGGGCCTGCAGGGTGAAGCGCGGATGATCGCGGCCGAGGCGGTGGCGCGGGGGTGAAGGCGGCAAGGCGCGCATCATCCGCAACCACTCCCACGGGCGCGGCCATCACCGGCTTCCTTGAAATGCTGGCGGCAGAGCGCGGTGCGGCGACCAACACCCTGGCGGCCTACCGCCGCGATCTGGATGGCGCGCAGCGGGCGCTGGGCGACCTGATCGGCGTGGATGGCGGGGCACTGGCGTCGCTGGGGCCGCGCTGGGCCGAGCTTGCGCCTGCCAGCCTCGCGCGCAAATGTTCGGCGCTGCGGCAGTTTTACGGTTTCCTGCTCGATGAAGGGCTGCGCACCGACGATCCCAGCGCCGCACTGCCGCGCCCGCGCAGCCGGCGGCCCCTGCCACGCATCGTCGGTCATGGCGAGGTCGAGGCGCTGTTCACCCTGGCCGAAGCCGAGGCGGCAGGCGATCGGGCGGGGCCGCTGCGGACCCTGACGTTGCTGGAAATGCTGTATGGCTCCGGGCTGCGCGCGAGCGAGATGGTCTCGCTGCCGCTGGGCGCGGTGCCCCGCGACGCGCCTTTCGTTGCGATCACCGGCAAGGGCGGGCAGCAGCGCATGGTGCCGGTCAGCACCCGTGCGCGCCATGTGCTGAGCCGCTGGCTGGCCGTTCGCACAGATAAGATGCGCGGCGGCAGTGTGCCATCGCGCTATCTGTTTCCGTCGCGCGGGGTTGACGGATATCTGACGCGGGTGCGATTGTTCCAGCTGCTGCGCGGGGTTGCCCTGCGTGCCGGTATCGCGCCGGAGCGGATGTCGCCGCATGTCCTGCGCCATGCCTTTGCCACGCATCTGCTCGAAGGCGGCGCCGATCTGCGCGTGCTCCAGATGCTGCTCGGCCATGCCGATATCGCGACCACGCAGATTTATACCCATGTCGATGCGGCGCGGCTGGTGGCCTTGGTCAACGCTCGCCATCCCCTGGCGATTACCAAGCCGGGCGCATAGCGCCTGCACACGAAAGGGGCAGCGAGTCGCCTCGCCGCCCCGATCGACTGGAACGAAAGTGGTTACGAAGCGGCGGCGTTGGCGGTGCTCATCGCGGTTGCCGTGGTGTTGAAGGTGCTCTTCAGCTGGGTGCCCAGGCCGTTCATCGCGGTTATCGCCGCCACGGCAATCAGCGCGGCAATCAGGCCATATTCGATGGCGGTAGCTCCGGCTTCGTCACGGAACAGATTGTTAATAAACTTCATCGTCAGTCTCCTGTTGCAGTTAAACCCACTGCGTTTTTACCCGACTCGCAGCATGGTGGTGATTTGAATAAATAAAGAGCTCTAATAAAAAGTGTGCGTCGGATGGCGAGTAGATTTTGTCGGATGCGCTATGGATACGCCTGATTGGAGGTAAGTTCGTTTCGCGCACCCTGGTAGATTTACATAGCTAGCTCACTTTGTTGGTTAACAGGCATGTAATACAACTGCGTTGCTCGAAACCGACAAGCCCCCTCCTCTTGAGAGGAGGGGTTGGGGTGGTGCCTTTCTCCCTGGCCTAGTGTCCTGATTCTGAAGTTCGTGACATAAA
>CAXTOS010000167.1:0-3634 GCA_964245935.1 uncultured Novosphingobium sp. | reverse complement strand
TCCTATGAATCACATCGCGATTCCACCTGTCTAGTCCTAAGTTAGCGCATATGGGTTATAACCCTCGCGCCTTAAACTTCCTCTTCACTAACCACCGCAACAGGCGCCACCAAAAGCCGGTCGATCTTGCGCCCGTCCATTTCCAGCACTTCGAAACGCCAGCCCTGTTCGGCAAACCAGTCGCCCGCATGCGGCAGTCGCTTCATCACCGACAGCACATAGCCGGCGGCCGTGGCGTAATCGCGACTTTCGGGCAGGTCGAGCGCAAGGCGGTCGGCGAGCGCATCGGCGGGCAGCGCGCCCGCGATCAGCAGCGTGCCATCGTCGCGGGCTACCAGCATCGGCTCGTCGCCTTCATCCTGGTGGCTGGCAAAGGTGCCGACGATCGCGGCAAGCAGGTCGGCGGGGGTGACTATCCCTTCGAGGTGCCCATATTCATCGTGGACCAGCGCCATGGCGACGCCGGATTGTTGCAGGATGCGCAGCGAATCGAGGGCATCGAGCTGGTCGGGAATAATCTCGGCCTTTTTCATCAGCTCGGCCAGATGCAGGGCACGTTTTCCCAGCAGCATCGCCTGTATCTCGCGCACCTTGACCACGCCGATGATCTTGTCCGGCGCGCCATCGACCACCGGGAGCAGCGAATGCGGGCTATCCTCGATGCGGGCGCGCACTTCCTGTTCGGTGGCACCGGCGTCGATCGAATCGATTTCGGTGCGCGGGGTCATCAATTCGCGCACCGGCCGACCGGCCAGCCGCATGATCCCGGCCATGATCGCGCGTTCGTCTTCCTCGATCACGCCCGAGCGGGTGGCCTCGTGGAAGATCAGGTGCAGTTCTTCCTCGGTCACCTCGGGGCCGGTACGCTTTTGCACGCCGATCAGCCGAAGCAGCATGCCGGAGGAGGTGTCGAGCAGCCAGACCAGCGGGGCGGTGATTTTCGCGAAGATTGCCATCGGCCGGGCCGAGGCAATGGCGATCGGTTCGGCGATACGTAGCGCGACCTGCTTGGGCACCAGTTCGCCCACCACCAGATTGAGATAAGTGGTGCCGATGATGGCAATGGCAAAGCCCGCCTCGGGCGCCCAGCGCACCGGCAAGCCCAGGTAAGCCAGACGCTGGCCGATCGGGCCGCCCAGGCTGACCCCCGAAAAAGCGCCCGCAAGCACCCCGATCAGGGTGATCCCCGATTGCACCGTCGAGAGGAATTTGCCGGGATTGGATGCCAGCAACAGCGCGGCTTTGGCCCCCTTGTCGCCGCGTTCGGCAGCTACCCGCAACCGGGCCGGGCGCGACGACACGATCGCCATTTCCGACATCGCAAACAGCGCGTTGAGCAGAACCAGCCCAACGATTACCAGTACATCAATCCAGGGGAACGGTGTCACGCGCCGACTTTAGAGTTCAAAAGGCTGAACCGCAACGGGGTGGATAGCAAGGGGATGGCACCAAGGCATTCCCGTCCCCCTCCCGCGTGCGGGAGGGGGACGGGGTGGGCCCCTATTCAATCCGGCATTGCGCCCGGCAAGAAAGAGCGAGCCGAATCGATGACGGGGAGCCCGAGGGGTTTGCCCCTTGGACCTTGACCTCAAGCCTCCCTCACCCCGCCAAAGCCTTCGCCCGGTCCGCCAGCCGCTCAACCGCCGCCGCGTGGATCGCCGGCGCGGTGACCAGCAGCCCAAAGGCGCGCGGGTCGCGTTTGTTGTAATTGAGTGGCTGGCCGAAGGCATCGGTCACCGCGGCGCCGGCTTCGCGCGCGATCAGCGCGGCGGCGCCGATGTCCCATTCCCAGCCCCAGCGCAATGTCGCGACGAGGTCGGCGGCGTCGGCGGCGACCATGGCCATGCGCAGCGCGATGCTGTTCGGCTGGTCGACCAGCACCAGATCGGCATCCTCGGGGCTGGTGATCCGGGCCGGGACGCGCGCCCCGGGGAGCGTCTTGCGACGGCTGGCCACCAGCGGTTCGCCGTTGCGCCAACTGCCCCGGCCGGCCTCGGAGTGCCAGAATTCGCCGCGTGCCGGGGCGTCGAGATAGCCCAGCAACGGCCGCCCGGCGCTGACCAGCGCCACCGACACCGCCCAGCCGGGGCGACCCCGGATGAAATCGCGGGTGCCGTCGATCGGATCGACCAGCCATAACAGGTCGCCCGCGAGACGTTGTGGCGCATCGGCGGTTTCCTCCGATAGCCAGCCGGCGGAGGGCAGCAGCCGTTCCAGTTCGCTGCGCAGGAAGCCATTCACTTCGATATCGGCGGCGCAGACCGGATCGCCGGGTGATTTTTCCCACACGTCCAACGCGTGGCCCGCCCCGGGCCAACTGGCCATGGCAATGCGACCGGCTTCGCGGACGATGGCCTCAAGGCGGTTGCGGTCGATCATAGCTTATTGCGAACCATTATTAACAGCCGTTCATAATTCTGTCCTGCGCCCTCGACAGGGACTATTCAAGCCGCAGCGGTTGGCTTATGCGGCAGTGCAACATCACTTCTCCCTAGCAGCAACAACGGGAATATCCGATGAACATCCATGAATACCAGGGCAAGGAACTGCTCGCAAAATTCGGCGCCGCCATTCCCGCCGGCTATGCCGCGTTGAGCGTGGAGGAAGCCGTCGCCGGGGCCAGGCAACTGCCCGGACCGCTGTATGTGGTCAAGGCGCAGATCCACGCCGGCGGGCGCGGCAAGGGCAAGTTCAAGGAACTGGGCGCGGATGCCAAGGGTGGCGTACGGCTGGCCAAGTCGCTTGAAGAAGTCGAGGCGCACGCCAAAGAGATGCTCGGCAACACGCTGGTGACGATCCAGACCGGCGAGCATGGCAAGCAGGTCAACCGGCTGTATGTCACCGATGGCGTCGATATCGCCAAGGAATATTACCTGTCGATGCTGGTCGATCGCAAGAGCGGTCGCATCGCGATCATCGTGTCGACCGAAGGCGGCATCGATATCGAGGAAGTCGCGCATTCGACGCCCGAAAAGATCACCACCATCACCATCGATCCCGCAACCGGCTTCCAGCCGCATCACGGCCGCGCCGTGGCCTTCGGGCTGAAGCTGAAGGGCGATCTCAACAAGCAGGCGCAGATTCTCACCAGGCAGATTTATGATGCCTTCGTGGCCAAGGATGCCGCCATGCTGGAGATCAACCCGCTGGTCGAATCGAAAGACGGCAGGCTGCTGGTGCTCGATACCAAGATGAGCTTCGATACCAATGCGCTGTATCGTCATCCCGATGTGGTGGAACTGCGCGACGAAACCGAGGAAGACCCGGCCGAGATCGAAGCGTCCAAATATGACCTTGCCTATATCAAGCTCGACGGCGACATCGGCTGCATGGTCAATGGCGCCGGGCTGGCCATGGCGACGATGGACATCATCAAGCTGAACGGCATGTTCCCGGCCAATTTCCTCGATGTCGGCGGCGGCGCCAACAAGGAAAAGGTTACAGCGGCATTCAAGATCATCCTGTCCGATCCGGCGGTGAAGGGCATTCTGGTCAACATCTTCGGCGGCATCATGAAATGCGACATCATTGCCGAAGGCATCGTCGCGGCCGCCAAGGAAGTGAACCTGTCGGTGCCGCTGGTGGTGCGTCTGGAGGGCACAAACGTCGAATTGGGCAAGCAGATCCTCGAAGG
>CAXTOS010000166.1:0-3668 GCA_964245935.1 uncultured Novosphingobium sp. | reverse complement strand
CGGCGTCGAGCGCCAGCAGCGGTGCCAGCGCAATCCGTCGTCCGTGCTTGAAGGACAGCACCAGTTGGCGCGAAGCGGCATTATAGACCGTCGCCGCAGCGATGCCGTCATGCCTGGGCGGTTCGAGCAGGCAGGGGGCGCAGACCAGCCCCTCGGGCACCGCGCCGACAAAGGGGCGCTGGCACAGTCCGCATGCCGGCGTCGCGGGAATGACCAGACCGCCCCAGCACCCGCCGCACAGCCCGGTCTGTGTGGAAATGCCGGCACCGCACAAGGCGCAGCGCGGCGGGAACACCAGATCGACCACCGGAGCGAAAGCTTGGCTTAATCCCATAAGTGACTGTAACAACAAGTGCATCTTCGGCAAGGGGGCGACGCTGCGCGCGCAGCTGTGATATCCGCGCTTGAACGCAGGAGCGGCGCGCGGCAGGGAGCGGCATGGCTTCCGCCCCGCCGCCGACCATCTTTGCGCCGCAGCGCCGCCTTGCCGTTCGCCGGCGGCTGCGGCACCTGCAGGCGCGGGACGATGCGCCGGCCTATCTGCTGGACGACATGATCGAGGATGTGCTGGAACGGCTCGCCTTTCTGCGAATCCGGCCGGCGAGTGCGCTGGTCATCGGCGACTGGAGCGGCGCCGTCGCCCGCTCGCTCGCCGCGCAAGGGGCGCGCGTCAGCCAGGCCGACCCGAGGGACCGCTTCGACGAGGAGCGCCCCTACCCGTTCGGCGGGTTCGACCTGATCGTCAGCCTGGGCACGCTCGATACCGCCAATGATCTGCCCGGCGCGCTGATCCTGCTGCGTCAGGCGCTGGCGGCGGGCGGACTGGCGATCGTCAGCATCATCGGCGCCGGCAGCCTGCCCGCCCTGCGCGCCGCGATGCTGGCCGCCGATGGCGACCGGCCCGCGCCGCGCCTGCACCCCATGGTAGACGTGCGGGCAGCCGGCCAGCTGTTGCAACGCGCCATGTACAGCGACCCGGTGGTCGATTCGCGCGGGCTCGATGTCAGCTTCCGGTCATTGCCGGGGCTGGTCGCCGATATCCGCGCGCAAGGGCTGAGCAATGTCCTGCAACACTGCGGGCCGCCGCTGAACCGCGCGCAATGGTCGCGCGCGCAGGCCAATTTCCAGGCGGCCGGGACCGACGGTCGGACGATCGAACATTTCGAGATTTTGACGCTATCCGGCTGGAGAAAATAGCGTTTCCGCCGCGCTCGGCTCCCCCTCCATCTCTTCCCGCCTGTCCTGAGTTCGTCGAAGGGCCGCACTTTTCGCTCGGGGCCAGGGAAAGCCCACGAACAACAGGACAGCCAAGCTCAGGACGGGGGACGGGGTTTGGGGTAGCGTAGCGCCGACCGCCCCAGGGCAGCAGCTTCGGCCCCCCTCCCCATCAGACCGGCAACGCCTTTTTCTTCTGCCGCCACGCGTGCAACAGCGGTTCGGTATAGCCGTTGGGTTGCTCGACTCCCTTGAACACCAGTTCGCATGCCGCCTGAAATGCCAGGCTGATATCCCAGTTCCCCGCCATCGGCTCGTACAGCGGATCGCCGGCATTCTGGGCATCGACCTTGGCCGCCATGCGCTGGAGCGAATCCAGTACCTGATCGCGGGTGCACACGCCGTGCAGCAGCCAGTTGGCCATATGCTGGCTGGATATGCGCAGCGTCGCCCGGTCTTCCATCAGGCCGACATCGTGGAAATCCGGCACTTTCGAGCAGCCCACACCCTGGTCGATCCAGCGCACGACATAACCGAGCAGTCCCTGGGCGTTGTTGTCCAGCTCCTCGCGCACTTCCTCGGGCGAGAAATTGACGCCGGTGGCCAGCGGCACCGCCAGCAGTTCGTCGAGAGCCGGGATCGGCTGCGCCGACAATTCGCGCTGCACGTCGAACACGGCGACCTGATGGTAATGCATCGCATGAAGCGTGGCGGCGGTTGGCGATGGCACCCAGGCGGTATTTGCGCCGCTGCGCGGATGGGCGATCTTTTCCGCCATCATCGCGTGCATCCGGTCCGGCGCGGCCCACATGCCCTTGCCGATTTGCGCCCGGCCCGAAAGTCCGGCACGCAAGCCGATTAAAACATTACGTTTTTCATAGGCCGCGATCCAGCCGCTGGCTTTCATCGCGCCCTTGCGGATCATCGGCCCGGCCCGCATCGAGGTGTGGATTTCATCACCGGTGCGATCGAGAAAGCCGGTGTTGATGAACACAATCCGCGATTTCACCGCGTGGATGCACGCGGCCAGATTGGCGGAGGTGCGTCGTTCCTCGTCCATCACCCCCACCTTGACGGTGTGGCGGGGCAGCCCCAGCAGATCCTCGACCGCGTCGAACAGATCGTTGGTAAAGGCGCATTCCTCCGGCCCGTGCATCTTGGGCTTGACGATATAGATGCTGCGGAGGCCGTCGGGCGCGCGGCTGTTGCGCAGCTTGCCCAGGCCCGCCACGTCATGCGCGCCGATCGCGCTGGTGATCACTGCATCCATGATACCCTCGGGAATCTCGGAGCCATCGGCCAGCAGAATCGCCGGATTATTCATCAAATGGCCGACATTGCGCACGAACAGCAGGCTGCGGCCCGGCAGGCTCAGCGGGGTCCCATCCTGTCCGATCCATTCGCGGTCCCCGTTCAGCGCGCGCGTGATCGTCTGGCCGCCCTTTTCGAAAGTATCGGTCAGATCGCCGCGAATCAGCCCAAGCCAGTTGCGATAGGCGGCCAGCTTGTCCTCGGCATCGACCGCGGCAATCGAATCTTCCAGATCGACGATCGTGGTCAGCGCCGATTCGAGGACGATGTCGGCGATACCGGCCGCATCCCTGGCGCCGATGGGATGCTCGCGATCGAGCACCACTTCGATATGCAGGCCATTATGCGCCAATAACAACCCGCCGGGGCGGTGAGCGATGAGGTGATCGGCATTTGCCGGCACGGGCAAGCCGCTGCCGTCCCAGTCGGCCCAGCTCTGGTTAGCCAGCGGCACCGACTGGTCGAGAAACTCCCGCCCCGCCCGGATCACCGCCGCGCCGCGCGCCGCGTCATAGCCACCCGATTTTGCCGGCGGCGCATCCAGCGCATCGGTGCCGTACCATGCATCGTACAAGCTGCCCCAGCGCGCGTTGGCGGCATTGAGCACGAAGCGCGCGTTCAGCACCGGCACGACCAGCTGCGGCCCGGCCATTGCCGCGATCTCGGCATCGACATTGGTGGTGGTGATGGCGAAATCGCCCGGCTCGGGCACGAGATATCCAATCTCGGTCAGAAAGGCGCGATAGGCCCCGGCATCCCACGGCTTGCCGGCGCGGCCGCCGTGCCAGGCGTCGATCTGTGCTTGCAGCGCATCCCGCCTGGCCAGCAGGGCGCGATTGCGCGGTACAAATCGGGCGGCCAGCGCGGCCAGTTCCTGCCAGAACGCGGCAATATCACGGCCCAGCGGCGCCAACACCTCATGCTCGACGAAAGCAGCCAGCGCCGCATCGACCTTCAGACCCGCAATTTCCAACATCTCGACCTCAATCGCCAACGCAGCGGACCGCAAGCGGCCGCCGGACAAAACCAAAAACTCCGGGGAGGAGAGCTGCGCTATGACGTACGAGGGCAGGGTTGGCAACGGCAGACTAGAGCGGATTGTGACCCGATTGAATCGGAAGGGATTCCCATGAGGGAAGTTT
>CAXTOS010000165.1:0-3710 GCA_964245935.1 uncultured Novosphingobium sp. | reverse complement strand
GGAACGCAGCTGGGATCATGTTCGCCTGGCCGGGCCGTTCATCATCCTGGGGGGCGCCATGCTGATGCTGACCGCCCCCGCGCTCGAAGCACTGGCGCTGGGCGAAAGCCAGGCCGAAAGCCTGGGCATCGCGATCGGCCGGGTGCGGCTGCTGGCGCTGTTCGGCACCGCATTGGGGGTAGGCGCGGCGACGGCGGTGGCCGGATCGATCGGCTTTGTCGGGCTGGTCGCGCCGCATCTCGTGCGGCCCCTGGTCGGCCATCGCCCGGCCAGGGTGCTGGTTCCCGCCACGCTGGCCGGGGCGATCCTGGTGGTGGTTGCCGACACGGCGACCCGCGTGATCCCCGCGCGCGGCCAGCCGATCGGCCTGGGCGTGTTCATCAGCCTGATCGGCGCGCCGTTCTTCCTGTGGCTCGTGCTGCGCATCAGGACCCGGGCGGGATGAGCGCGCTGACCTTCAGCGGCGTCACCGTCAGCCGGGGCACGCGGACGATCCTGCGCCGGATCGACGCTGTTTTTGCGGCCGCCCGGCTGACCGTGGTCATCGGCCCTAACGGCGCCGGCAAAAGCACGCTGCTCGAAACGGCGGCGGGGTTGCTGGTTCCGCATGCCGGAGAGGTGGCGCTGGGCGGGGTCGCCCTGACTGCGCTCGGCCGCCGACAATTGGCGCGCCGCCGGGCCTATCTGCCCCAGCGTGCGGGAGTCGATTGGCCGATCACGGTCGAGCGCGTGGTCGCGCTGGGATTGACGCCATCACTGCCCGTTTTCGGACCGACCCCCGCCCACTTCGCCCCGGCGATCGCGCAGGCGCTGGCCGATTGCGACCTCGCCGAGCTGCGCGACCGACCCGCCACCGGCCTGTCCGGGGGCGAACTTGCCCGCGTCATGCTGGCCCGCGCCATCGTCGGCGATCCCGAACTGCTGATCGTCGATGAGCCCACCGCCGGGCTCGATCCGCGCCATGCGCTGGCCGCCGCCCGCCGCCTGCGCGCCCGCGCCGACGCCGGGCGCACGGTGATCATGGCGATGCACGAGATCGATCTGGCGCTGCGGTTCGCCGATGACGTGGTCGCGGTGAAGGATGGCCGGGTGTTGTGGGCGGGACCGGTGGAAGAGGCGGTCAGCGCCGATACGCTGAGCGCGCTTTACGATGTTGCGGTCCGGCTCCAGCGCGATGGCACCGGTATGGCGGTGCGGTTCTGCGAGTAGAGCGTCTTGCGCTAAATCTGCCTCACACCCCGCCCGTCCTGAGCCTGTCGAAGGGCTGCACTTCTCGCTTTGGCCGGGCGAGGCCCACGAAGAAAGGGACAGCCCTTCGACGAAGCTCAGCACGGGCGGGGTATGATGGACGGGAAAAATAAGACACGATCAGCGCCTATTCGTTCCAACCTACCTCAGCGTCTCGAGGTAAGCGATCACCGCTTGCCGCTGTTTCGGGCCCGCATAGCCACCGAAACTCATCTTCGTACCGGGCACCAGGTCCATCGGCCCGGACAGCCAGTTATCGAGACGCGCCGGTGTCCAGACGATGCCCGACTTTTGCAGCGCGGCGCTATAGGCATAGCCCGGCAGCGAGCCTGCCTTGCGCCCGATCACCCCGCGCAAGCTGGGTCCAATCCCGTTCCGGCCGGCAACGACCGCATGGCAACCGGTGCAAACCGCGAACTCGGCCGGCGCGCCAGGGGCCGGCTCGGCGGGCGCTTCGCCGACCGGCGTGCCGCTATCCGGCGCGCCGGGCGCCGGCTGGTTCGCAGGGCCGCATCCGCCCAGCGCCGTCAGCACGCCAATCGCGGCTATGGTCATCATCCGCATGCTTGTTTCTCCACCAATCGCGTCAGCACTTCTGCGCGAATCCCCGGCACCAGCGTGCGATCGGCGATCAAACGGGGCTCTTCCTCATCCAGAATGGCCAGAAATGCGGCGCGCTTGGCATGTGCGATCTCCGCTGCGGCCAGGACATGGCCTGCGGGCAAGGCGGAGGCCAGCAGGTCGATCATCCGCTCGGCGCCATGCAAACGCCCCCACAGATAATCGTTTTCGCGATAGGCCCGGCTGAAAAACGCGCCGAAGTTGAAGAATTCCACTCCGCGCAGGCATGCCGCCGCGCCGCCGTCGCGGATCGAGGGGGCGTCTTCGGGAGAGATACGATCGACCTTGACCGGATCATATTCGGTCAGCCCTTCGCCGCGCAGCAGCGGCAGGGTGACGATGTCGTAGAACGGAAAGCCCAGGTAGGTCAGCAGCATGCGACGACGCAGCGGGTGCGGCATCGCGGCCAGCGCCTTGGCCAGCAGCGCGTCGACCAGCAGATCGGTGGCATCGAGCTGGCGGCGGGTGGCGATCATCGTCAGCACATCCTGCGGGCGTTCAGCGACCTGCGCTGCCAGTTCGATGAAATCATCGCCCAATGCCGCGCTGCCCTCGCGATTGAAATAATGGGACAAGGCCTGGTAGATGGCGTCGCGGGCGGCTTCGCGGGCCGCCTCGCTGACGTCTTCATCCTCGTCGGCTTCGTCGGAAAGTCTGCGCAGCAACAATCGCAAGCAGCGGACGCGGTAGGCGAGGTCATGCTGGCGAAAGAATTCCACCGCCTGCTTCGCCGCGGGATTGCCGCCAAGGCCATCGGCGGCCAGCCAGCTCATCAACCGGTCGTAGACTGGATTCATGGCATCCAGATCGGGCGCGGCGTCGGTGATCAGGCGCGCCAGCCCATCGACCACGCCGGCGAATTTGAGTTGCGCATAGCCCTGATAGGCAAAGCCGGCCTGCTCGGCAGCGGCCTCACCCGCCCTGGCGCGCCAGATGGTCAAGCGCCGGACGGTGGGCCGGTCGAAGAACAGCGTGCGGCCGAATTGCCGTTGCACCGCAGCCTCTACTTCGGGGCGCAGCGCGGTGACGATCGCGCTGAGCTGCGCCATCTCCCGCGATTGCCGTTCCAGCATCTCCAGATTGTCGCGGATCGGCTGCTCGCGCGGGATGGCGGACATCGCGCCGAAGATGACCGAAAAAAACCCCGGGCCGCGCGTGGCTTTGCGCAGATCGTCGCGCCTGATCGTGCCGACCGTTTCCGGTCGCGGATCGATATAGACGAAGCGCCGGTCCACTTCGCGTTGCGCGGGCCGGGCGTTCAGCACCGACATGGCGTCGGCGAAGGGGGCGTTGACCAGCACCGAACCGTCGATCAGCGCGACATCTTCCAGATCGCCGCGCCGGACATGCGCAGCCAGAATGCGCGCGGCAAACGCCTGGCGACTGGTCCAGCTTTCGCCGCGCTCCTGCGCCAGCGCATCGATTTCGGCCAGTTGCAGCGGCGGAAAGGCGCCGGGAAAACTGGCCGTCGCCCGCGCGGCAAAGATCAGGTCGAGCATCGGGGCAAGCGCCGCGCCGCCTTGCGCCGGGGCTTGCCCGTGAAAGCCGATCGACAGCCGATGTTCGCCTTCCTCGACTTGCGCGGGACTGTGCAGCCGCAGTTTCTCCAGGCGGCCCTTGAAATCGGTGGCCGTGACGAACAGGTCGATGGGATGGCCCGGCGGCAGCAGGGGTGGCCCGACCTCGCCTGCCGTCATGGCATCGAACGCTTCGGCCAGCAGTCGCGAAAAGCCCAGCCCGCCAAAGGGCGGCGCGAACCAGCGCGACCGGATCAGCCGCGACAGTTTCGAGCGGACTTCCGAGCGCGTTTCGGAGGCGACCGAGACCGAAACCACGTTGCC
>CAXTOS010000164.1:0-3832 GCA_964245935.1 uncultured Novosphingobium sp. | reverse complement strand
GCGATATCGTCGGCGATGGCGGCGACCTGGGCCTCCAGCGACGCAAAACTCCACAGTTCCAGATCCTGGCTGCCGAGATAGTCCGAAATCGCGCCGGGAATACCGCGCTCGCGATAGCGTCCAAGGGCGGCACCGTCGCGCGTGGTCAAAGGGCCGTTGTGCTTGACGATCCCCTCCAGCGATTCCCAGGTCAAATTGAGGCCTTCGAACGCGGGGTAGCGATGTTCCAGCGCGGTGACGACGCGCAACGCCTGGGCGTTGTGGTCGAACCCGCCATGGTCCTTCAGACAGGCATCCAGCGCCCGCTCGCCGGCGTGGCCGAACGGCGGATGGCCGAGGTCATGCGCCAGCGCCAGCGTCTCCGTCAGATCCTCGTCGAGCCCCAATTGCCGGGCCAGCGCGCGGGCGATCTGTGCCACTTCCAGCGTGTGGGTGAGCCGGGTGCGGTAATGGTCACCTTCATGGAACACGAAAACCTGGGTTTTGTGCTTCAGGCGGCGGAAGGCGGTCGAATGGATCACCCGGTCGCAATCGCGCCGGAACGGGCTGCGGGTTTTGCTCGGCGGCTCGTTAAACAGCCGGCCGCGGCTGCGATCGGGGTCGCAGGCATAGGCCGAATGAGGAGCAGCCATTCCGACCGACACGGTGTATTGATCCTCTTAACGGTTTGATTCCGGTGCCCGGCGCACTTAACTATGCTGGGCGCCGGTTACCAGACAATTTGGCATCGCATCCGACATTGACCGCGCCCATTCGGAGACCTGACATGACCGCAGCCATCACCGTCAGCGAGCGGGCCGCCCGCCGCATCGGGCAAATCCTCAAGAACGAGGGTGACGGCGCCATGCTGCGGATCAGCGTCGAGGGCGGCGGCTGCTCGGGCTTTCAGTACAAATTCGACGTCGAGCGGGCGCAGGCCGAGGACGATCTGGTGATCGCCCGCGACAGCGCCGTGGTGCTGGTCGACCCCGCCTCGGTGCCGTTCCTGGCAGGTTCCGAGGTCGATTTCGTCGACGATCTGATCGGGGCGTCGTTCCGGGTGGTCAATCCCAATGCCACCGCCTCCTGCGGCTGCGGCACCAGCTTTTCGATCTAATGCGAATAGCGACCTGGAACGTCAATTCGGTCAGGCAGCGGATCGAGCATCTGTTGACCTGGCTGAAGGATTGCTCGCCCGACGTGGTCTGCCTGCAGGAAATCAAATGCGTCGACGACGCGTTCCCGCGGCTGGAGATCGAGGCGCTCGGCTACAACGTCGTTACCCACGGCCAGAAGACGTTTAATGGCGTAGCCCTGCTGTCGAAGCTGCCGTTCGAGGAAACCAAATCGGGCCTCGCCGGCGACGACGAGGACGCCCATGCGCGATTTCTCGAAGGCGTGGTCCCGCTCAAGCGGGGCGTGCTGCGGATCGCGTGTCTTTACCTGCCCAATGGCAACCCACCCGAGACCGAGAAATATCCATACAAACTCAAATGGATGTCGCGGCTTCTTGAGTATTCAAAGCAACGGCTGAAGACCGAGGAACCGCTGGTGCTGGCGGGCGATTTCAACGTCATTCCGGCCGCGCAAGACGTGCACAATCCGGCCGCCTGGACCAATGACGCTCTGTTCCGCCCGACCACCCGGGAAGCCTTCCAGTCGCTGTTGGGCCTCGGACTGACCGACGCGCTGCGGGCGGTCACCGACACGCCCGGCCAGTACACCTTCTGGGACTACCAGGCCGGGGCCTGGCAGAAGAACCACGGCCTGCGCATCGATCACCTCTTGCTGTCGCCGCAAGCCAGCGACCGGCTGATCGATGTCGGGGTCGATAGCTACGTCCGCGCCTGGGAAAAGCCCTCCGACCACGTGCCGGTGTGGGCCGATCTGGATTTCGAGACGGCTTGAGAATGAGATGGTGGGCACGGCGCAAGTGCGCCTTTGCCCACCCTACTGGCTCCAGCCAATCAGTCGCGGCGACCTTGTACCCAGTGCTCGAGCATCTGCAGCGCCATCGCGCGGTCGTCGTCGGACGCTTTTGCAATGGCCTTGTTGTAGCTTTCCTTGATCCAGGTCTCTTCCGGCGCGGCGCTGTCGCGCGCCAGCGTGAGCCACATCAGGCCGCGGGCAGCCTGGCGCGGCAACTGATCGCCGTTGAACAGCATCTGGCCAAGCAAGGCCTGCGCCTGATGCTGGCCCTTCTGGGCGGCAAGGCCGAGCCAGCGCGCGCCATAGCGGAAGTCGTCCCGCGAGGTGCCGCCGCCATTGAGGTACAACCGGGCCAGATCATATTGCGCGTCGGCGTTGCCGAAATACGACGCGGCGTAGGAGAACATCTCCCTCGCCCGCTCCGGATCCGACTTGATCTTCGAGTTCGGAATGCCGTTGAGGTAATAGCGCCCCAAAGCCACAAAGGCGTTGGCGACGATGGTCGCCTGCGGCGCCGACGGGTTGTCTTCCGCATGGGCATTGGCGATGCGGCTGAAATATTCGAAGGCGCGTAGATCGTCCTGGGTGACCCCGTTACCGTCGGCGTACATCCGCCCCAGCTTCCACTGGGCAATCGGATGACCGCCTTCGGCGGCGTATTGCAGCGAGGTCAGCGAGGTATCCGGCGTGGCCGGCGGAACCGCCTTTTTCAGCGCCGCAGCAGCTCCGAGCCCGGGCTGGGCCGCGGCTACCGGAATCGTCGAATCCTGGTTGGCCGGCGCCCCGTCGAAGGCGAATCCCGGCGCGACCACCGGCGTGGCCCCTAACATCAACGCAAAAATGATACGCCTAGATGTCCGCATAACACTGTTTCTCGTACGCACCACCCGGATGGGTCACCGCACCATCCACCGCCGGCCCAACCTGCTGGGCATATTTCCACAGCGCACCTGATGTGTGGTTAGTCTCTCGAGGTGCCCATTTGGTCTTACGTTCGGCCAACTCTTTGTCGGTCAATTTTACGTTAAGAGTCCCGACGTCGGCGTCGATTTCGATGACGTCGCCGTCCTGCAACAGCGCGATCGGGCCGCCGACCGCCTCGAAGGCATCTTCTTCGCGATCGAAGCAGCGGGCAGGACCGGTAAATTTCAAATTCGACATGCCCGCGACTTTCACGATCGCTCCTTCTGGCGCGAGATTACCCTTTAGCCCGACCACCCCACCGGTAACGGTGATGGGCTTGTCGGCGGAACGCACCACATCCTGGTGCGGATTCCATTTTACGCTTTTGAGGTTCTCGGCGATCGTGCGGCCCGTGACGGTCAAGCAATCCCCGTGCAGGTGGCCATTATCGAGCAACGTTTTCATCAGAAGCGGAATGCCCCCAACTTCAAACATGTCTTTGGCGACATAACGGCCGCCCGGTTTCAAATCCGCGACATATGGAGTCTTTTTGAAGATTTCGGCGACATCGAACAGATCGAATTTGATACCGCATTCGTGGGCGATCGCTGGCAGGTGCAGCGCAGCATTGGTCGAGCCGCCAGACGCGGCCACCACGGCGGCGGCGTTTTCCAGCGCCCTGCGCGTCACGATGTCGCGCGGGCGGATATTCAGGGCGATCAGCTCCATCACCTTTTCGCCGGCGGTCATGCAAAACGCATCGCGGATCTCGTAGGGCGCAGGCGCGCCGGCGGAATACGGCAGCGCCAGCCCAATCGCCTCGGATACCGTCGCCATGGTGTTGGCGGTGAATTGTGCGCCGCACGCGCCGGCCGACGGACAGGCCACCCGCTCGATTTCATCGAGATCCTCGTCCGACATCTCGCCGACCGAATGCTGGCCGACGGCCACGAACATGTCCTGCAACGTGACCTGCTAGCCGCGGAAATTGCCGGGCAGGATCGACACGCCATAGATGAAG
>CAXTOS010000163.1:0-3954 GCA_964245935.1 uncultured Novosphingobium sp. | reverse complement strand
CTCGCCAGCATCATGCTATGGCTCAAATAATTAAATCGTCACCACAGCCTAGCGGGCGCCGGGATAAAGCGCCGGATCGTCCGTGAGTGCCTGCGCGAAAATACGAAAGCATTCGTGAGGGGTGAGCGGTCCGCATGCGTAACCTGCTGCAACCAACCTTACCATTCGATCGTGCAGGAACATCATGGATCATGTCATCGATCGCCGCCAGTTGCTGGGCGGCGCTGGCGCCGTTGGCGGTGGACTGGCTCTCGCAGCCTGGATGCCGGCATGGGCACAATCGGTATCGCCCGGCCTGACCGCGCCGTTGCCGAGCGTGTCCGGTGAAGACATCACGCTCAGGATCGCTCGCCAGACAATGATGATCGACGGCCAGCCTTCGCGCGCGATCGACATCAACGGCACGGTGCCAGCGCCCCTGATCCGCCTGCACGAAGGCCAGAATGTTCGGCTCCACGTGATCAACGATCTCGACGAGGACAGTTCGATCCACTGGCACGGGCTGCTGGTGCCGCCGCAATTTGACGGCGTGCCGGGCGTATCCTTTCCAGGCATCAAGCCGCGGTCGACCTACCTGTATAAGTTTCCCATCCGGCAGAACGGCACGTACTGGTATCACAGCCATTCGGGCATGCAGGAGCAGCTGGGTCATTACGGTCCGATCGTCATCGACCCCGCCGGCGTCGATCCCGTGCAGTCCGACCGCGAGCATGTGATCGTGCTGTCCGACCATAGCCAGATGTCGCCGGAGGCGATCTTCCGGGCGATGAAAGTCAATCCGGGCAATTTCAACTTCCAGCGCCAGACGCTGAGCGGACTGCTGTCCGGGCGCGACCAGAAGCTCAAGGACCGCCTGGACTGGGCCAGGATGCGGATGGACCCGGCCGATATCTCGGACGCGACCGGTGCGGCCTACACCTATCTCGTCAACGGGCATGGGCCGCAGGATAATTGGACCGCGCTGTTCACGCCCGGCCAGCGGGTGCGACTGCGCGTCATCAACGCATCTTCGATGACGACCTTCAACGTGCGCATCCCCGGTCTGCGACTGACTATCGTCCAGGCCGATGGCCAGAACGTGATGCCGGTCGAGGTCGACGAGTTCCAGATCGGCGTTGCCGAAACCTATGATGCCATCGTTACGCCGGCCGATGACCGCGCCTTCACCCTTGTCGGGGAGGCGATCGATCGGTCGGGCATGGCGCGCGCGACGTTGGCGCCGCGTGCGGGGATGGTCGCCGAGGTGCCTCGCTTACGGAAGCGCCCGCTCGCGACCATGAAGGACATGGGGATGGACATGGCGAACATGCGGGGAATGGAAGGCACGGATTTGTCGGGTGCCGGGAACGTGTCGACCCGCGGTGTTGATCCCACAGCCGAACAGAATAGTTCGGCCACGCTTGCCACCGGCGCCCCTGCCACGCCGGGGACACCATCAGGCTCCGGTATGGCCGGCATGGCGATGGGGCCTGGCGTCCCCACGGGTGGGACAGCTGGCATGACCGGAATGGACATGGGGTCCATGAAGATGCGTGACTTCTCGGCCGCGCCGCATGTCAGGAAGGGACCTGGCGTCCAGACCATCTCGCCGGTGCCGATGGATCGTACCGGCGAACCGGGTCAGGGGCTGGAGGACGTCGGCCACAAGGTGCTGGTCTACAAGGATCT
This sequence comes from uncultured Novosphingobium sp., assembly GCA_964245935.1. Lineage (GTDB taxonomy): Bacteria > Pseudomonadota > Alphaproteobacteria > Sphingomonadales > Sphingomonadaceae > Novosphingobium. Next base: position 2,286 of record CAXTOS010000163.1, on the reverse strand, counting down.
GATGGCGTTTACGCCGAACCCGGACGTGCGCGCGCCGTCGCGCAGCCTCGACATCCATCTGACCGGCAACATGGAGCGCTTCATGTGGTCGTTCGACGGCGTGAAGATGTCGGACACGATGGAGCTGATGCCGTTCGTCGAAGGCGAGCGGGTTCGCGTGCACCTCATCAATGACAGCATGATGGGACACCCGATTCACATCCATGGTCATTTCTTCGAACTGGTGACCGGTCACGGCGATCACGCACCGCGCAAACACACGGTGATTGTGCAGCCCGGCAGCAAAGTGACCTGGGACTTCACCGCAGATGCGGTGGGCGACTGGGCGTTCCACTGCCATTTGCTTTACCACATGATGGCCGGGATGATGCGCACCGTGAGCGTTCGACCCAAGAGTGGCGCGGCATGAGCCGGCTCTCCAACACGCTGGCAGCTTGTATCGCGCTCGCCTGGCCCGCCGCGAGCCTCGCACAATCGATGCCCGGTATGGATATGGAAGGCATGAAAATGCCGGCACCGGCAAAGAAGCCGGCTACCGGAAAGCCGCTCGCGAGGAAGCCCGTGGCGAGGAGCGCGCCACGGCGGCCGGCGATGCGGGCGAGACCTGCCAAATCCGTTAGGTCTCGCCCACCGCTCGAACATGAAATGGGCGACATGCAGGGCATGCCAGGAATGGCAATGCCGCCAGCGCCGGCAGCGCAAGCTGCGCCTGCCGCGAAGGGGGCAGAGGCGATGCCCGGGATGGACACGGGAACGCCCGGTGCCGGCGCCATCCCGGCGATGCCGGGAATGGCCATGCCCACCGACGCGAAGCCGATGGCGCCAATGCCCGGAATGACGATGACCGGCACCGCGCTGCCCGCGGGCAATGCGCCCGCCCCGCCGGTGCCGATGGACCATTACGCCGACCGGCAGTTTCCGGCGTCCGAGATGGAGCGCTCCCGCCACGACTTGATGCGCGAGCAGGGCGGACGGGCCTTCTCGCAAGTAATGTTCAACCTTGCCGAAGTGCAGATTCGCAATGGCAAGGACGGCTATCGTTGGGACGGCGAAGGGTGGTTCGGAGGCGACATCAACCGCCTGACCATCAAGAGCGAAGGCGAAGGCGTGTTCCGCAGTGGCGTCGAAGCCGCCGAGGTCCAGGCGCTGTATAGCCGCGCGATCGGCCCGTATATCAACATCCAGACAGGCGTTCGCCATGATTTCCAGTCGTCGCCGACACGGACTTACGCGACCGTTGGGTTCGAAGGCCTCGCCCCATACTGGTTCGAGGTCGAAGGCGCGCTGTTCCTGTCGAACAAGGGTGACCTGCTCGGCCGGCTCGAAGGCTATTATGACCAGCGCATCACGCAGCGCCTGATCCTTCAGCCGCGCATCGAGCTGAACCTTTCAGCGCAGGACGTGCCAGAAAACCGGCTTGGTGCCGGCCTGACCGACGCGGAGCTGGGGCTCAGGTTGCGATACGACATCAGCCGTCAGTTCGCGCCTTATGTCGGCGTCTCGTACGATGCGAAGACAGGGCGCACCGCCCACTTCGCGCGCGCCGATGGCAAGAAGCCCACCAGCACGAGCCTGGTGGCTGGCGTCCGATTCTGGTTCTGAACAGGCTCATACGACAACAGGAGAAATACGATGGATCGCGCATGGCTGAGGCATCACCTTCCGAGCGGCGCATTCGTCGGGATCCTGTCGGCCGTCGTCCTGATCGCCGCTGGCCTGTTCGTCTATTTTGGCATGTATGACATCGCGGCCGACGCGCCACATACGCGCCCGGTCTACGCGTTGCTCGAAAGCCTGCGCGACCGCTCGATCGCGGTCAGGGCTCGCGGGCTCGCGCCGCCCGCCGACCTGACTTCGGCGGCGCGCGTGTCGATCGGCGCCGGACTTTATACCGAGATGTGTTCGGGCTGCCATATCGGCCCCGGTGTCGAGCGAAGCGAGCTCAGCCAGGGCCTCTACCCGCAGGCGCCGGAGTTAGCGTTGACGACCGACCTCAGCCCCGCCCAGCAGTTCTGGATCATCAAGCACGGCGTCAAGCTCAGCGCCATGCCCGCCTGGGGCAAGACGCATCCCGACCCGCTGATATGGGACATGGTGGCGTTCGTCCGGCGGCTCCCAGGCATGTCTCCCGAAGAATACAAGCGCCTCGTCGCCAGCGCGCCGGCCGACCACGATACGATGATGAAGGACATGCCCGGCATGAAGTGAGCCATCGGCACCCCCTAGGGGAAGCAGGGCTATCGCATATGGCTGAAGAGGGAGATGAGGAAGTCGTCGTTCCATCCG
>CAXTOS010000162.1:0-3971 GCA_964245935.1 uncultured Novosphingobium sp. | reverse complement strand
CAAGATCCGCGTCTCGGTGGTCGCCGTATCATTAAAAAAAACAGCGGTGATGGCCGAGGAAGCGTCGCGGCCGTTCAGCATGGGCGCCGCGCGCGGGCCTGCCAGACCTCCCGTTGCAGCGCCGACGATCGAATTGCCGCACCGCGCCACCGCGCCGGAGAAGGTACCGGCGCCCGCCGAATTCACCGCAGCCGCCGACGAGGAAGTCGCCGGTTCACCGCCGGTGGTAACCGATGACGAACCGCTGGAACTGGGCGCCGCAGACGAAGCCGACGCCGGCCCTGGCCCTGGCCCGGCCGTGCCTCCCGCCGCTGTGCAAGTGACGCCGACCCGGTTCAAGGCGCAGGACGAATTCGTGCTCGATGCCAGGCGTCTCGCCGATGAGGAGCCCGCATCGGCGCGCCGATCCATCGCAACGCCCGCCCCGCAGCCTGCCGCAACGCCCGCCCCGCAATCGCGGCTCGGCGCCAGCCAGCAGCCACCGGCCCGGCCGGCGGCCGGCGGCGGCACCCTGTTCGAACGGATGGCCAGCCTGACCGGGCGCCGCAAGGCCAGCGACGAGGAAGAGGACGATGGCGAGGATGGCGGGGCAGTCAATATCCCCCGGTTCCTGGGACGTCAGAACAACCAGTAGGAAGGGATTCTTCCCGGCACGGGGAGATGGCCGCGAAGCGCAAGGAGGGGTTCGACCTCTCGGCGAGCGGTGAGTTGGAGGCGAGGTGGGACCCTTTCGTCAGTGCTCCGCACTGCCACCTCCCCGTTTCGGGGAGGATTCGAGGAGAAATTGCGTCCCATGAATGCCTCTAGCAGCCTGCCCCCGGCCCGCCATGCGAATCGCTCCCGCCGGGTCGCATCATGCTCGGCGATACTGCTTGCCGGCACCTTGTCGATGCTGCCAGTGCCGGGACAGGCGCAAGGGATCGACCACCAGGACGCCAATGCCCGGCTGAGCGCGGCGCTGATCCGGCTTAACCGCAATCCGCGCGATGCCGAGGCCCTGACCGCTGCCGGCAATGCCGCGCTGGCCACCGGCGATACCGACGCCGCCGTCGGCTTTTTCACCCGCGCGCTGCGCCTCTCCCCCGAAGACCCCCGGATCGAGGCGGGCCTGGCCGGTGCGAAGGTCCGCGCCGAAGACCCGATCAGCGCCATTCCGTTGTTCATCGCGGCGGACAAAAGCGTGTCGGCCGGAAAAGGCCCGCCGATCTCGCCCGAATTGCTGGGGGACCGGGGGCTCGCCTATGATCTGATCGGCGACAATGCCAATGCCCAGCAATATTATCGGCAGGCGCTGGCGAACAATCCGCCGACTGCCATAAACGCCGAAATCTCTCGCCGGCTGGCGCTCAGCCTGGCGATCGGCGGCGACCGGCGGGCATCGGAAACCATATTGTCGGCACTGTTGCAAAGGCAGGACCGGGCCGCCTGGCGGGCGCGCATCTTTGCCCTGGCAATCCTGGGCTATGAGGAGGAGGCGGTGTCCACGGCCCGATCGACCATGCCGCCCGAACTGGCGCTCGAGATTGCGCCGTACCTGCGTTACATGCGCAGACTGACCCCGGCGCAACAGGCGGCGGCAGCCAATCTCGGCCATTTTCCGCAAGCTTCCGAGATCGGTCATGACGATCCGCGCATCGCCCAATATGCCCATCTGGTCGATCGCTCGCGGCCGGCCGGCGCCGATCAGGCGCTGGTTCCAAGGGGCATGGCCCTGGGCAGCACGGTGAACGGTACAGCCGCTGCGGCAACACCGGCGCCTGCCAAAAACCATCGCCGGGACCAGCCTCGGGAAATCGCCTCGACCGCGCTGGCGGCCAGAGCGGCAGAAAGGTCGCCGCCGGGCGGGGCGCCGGAAAATCCTGCGCCACCCGAGTTCATGGCATCGCGCGATACCCACCCGGCCGGCCCCAGCCTGCTGGCCGCCGCGCCGCCGCCGCCGATCGAACTGGAACTGCCGCGCCCGACCCGCCGGGTCGAACCGGTGCCGCCGGCACGGCTGGCGGCACCATCGCCGACCGTCGCCTTCCCCGTGGTCCAGCCGCTGGCACGCCGTGCGACGCCGGCGCCCACTCCGACCCTGGCCCCGGCCCCGGCCCCGGCTGTGGTTCAACCTGCTCCCGCGCCGGCTCCCAGGCTGGCGCCGCCCGCCCAATCACCCCCGGCGCGGCCCAGCTTCACCGAGGCATTCGCGGCGATGTCGCCGGTCATGGTGGATATCACCCCCGAACGGGGTGCCGTCGATCTGCGCAAGATCAGGCCGGCGCGGGCCACGCCGCCGCCGCCCCCGCCGCCGTCGCACCCCAGCCGGATCTGGGTCGAGCTGGGCGTGGGCCGCGATCCCGACCGCATCGCCTTCGACTGGCGGCGCATGGTCAAGGACGATCCGGAAATCTTTCGGGGCAAGAAGCCGTTCGTCAGCGGCTGGGCGCGCACCAATCGCTTGCTGGTCGGCCCGTTCGACACAGACAAGGCGGCCACCGCCTTCACCGAAAAGCTGCACAGGGCCGATCCCTCAGCCTTCGTCTGGACCAGTCCGGCAGGGCAAGTGGTCGACCCGCTGGACGCGCCGTGATCATGTCCTGTTCTTTGACTATCCGAAACGAAGTTTCGGATCAGACACCAAACGTTTTACCAGGGTTGTCCACAAGCTTTGAACAGGCTTGTGCAGTTTTGCGCAGCCGCGTCGCGTTGCTTCCTTGTCGCCGCGACCCGGTCCGACGCATCCCCGCCGGCATGAGCAATCGATGGACATGAGAGTGATGGAAAGCGTGAGCGATCGCGACGAGGATGCCGCGCCGGTTGAAATGCTGGCCGCCTTGTTCGAGGCGCGCGGCTGGACTCATGAATTCGTCAGCGACGACGAAATCACCGCCGATGTCCAGGCCAGCTGGGCGACGTATCAGCTGCGCGGCATCTGGCGGTCGGAAGACAATGTGCTGCAACTGCTGTGCATGCCCGACATTCGTATCGCCGACGACAAGCGCGCGCCGATGGTCGAGGTGCTGGCGCTGATCAACGAGCAGCTGTGGCTGGGGCATTTCGACATCTGGTCGAACGGCTCGGTGCTGCTGTACCGGCACGGGCTGATGCTGGGCGACGATGGCCTGCTGAGCCTGTCGCAGGCGCAGATGCTGGTCGAACTGGCGGTCGAGGAATGCGACCGGTTCTATCCCGCGTTCCAGTTCATCCTGTGGGGTGACAAAACCCCCGCCGAAGCGCTCGCCAGCGCCCTCGTCGACGCGGCCGGGGAAGCCTGATGGCCGGCCCCTGGCCCGAGCGGCTGCTGATGGTGGGCTGCGGCAACATGGGCGGCGCGATGCTGGCGGGATGGCTGGCCGGCGGGCTGGCGCCGCAGCGATTTACCGTGGTCGATCCGGGGCTGGCCGAGCCGCCCGACGTGCGGCTGCTGCGCGAATTGCCCGCCGGCGATGACCGATTCGACGCGATCCTGCTGGCCATCAAGCCGCAGCTGCTCGACCAGGTCATCCCCGATCTCGCGGCGCTGGTCCAGCCGGACACGGTGGTCCTGTCGATCCTGGCAGGCGTCGAACTGGCCAGCCTGGCCGCGCGGCTGCCGCAGGTCGCGGTCATCGTGCGGATCATGCCCAATCTGGCCGCCGCGATCGGCAAATCACCCGTGGCGCTGGTCGACCGAGGGGCAGACGCCGCCCGGCGCGAGGCGATCACCGCGCTGATGACCCCGCTGGGCACGCCCGAATGGCTGGCGGACGAAAGCCTGCTGGACGTGGTCACCGCACTTGGCGGATCGGGCCCGGCATTCGTCTATCGCTTCATCGCCGCGCTGGCCGAGGGCGCGGTGGCGCAGGGGTTGCCGCAAGATCAGGCCGGCCGGATGGCGCTGGCAATGGTGGAAGGCGCCGCCGCGCTCGCCGCAGCCTCGCCGCTGGCACCGGGCGAGCTGGCGCGGCGCGTGGCCAGCCCCGGCGGAACGACCGAGGCCGGGCTCAAGG
>CAXTOS010000161.1:0-3979 GCA_964245935.1 uncultured Novosphingobium sp. | reverse complement strand
CAATTCACCGGCGAGATCGAGGCCGCCGACAACAGCGATGCCATCGCCCGCATTCGCCGGAGCGGGGCCGCGCCGGTCGAATTGCGCGTGATTGCGCCGGGCTCATCGGGTCCGGCGCGCACTGCCGGTCAGGGCGCCAGACAGTCCAGGGCGATATCGCGCGCGCTGGTCGGCGAACTGGCGGTGCTGCTCAGCGCCGGCCTGCCGCTCGACCGGGCACTGGCGCTGGCCATCGGCAATATCGAAAATGCGCAGGCCGCGCAGGCGATGGGCGCGCTGCTGGCGGCGGTGCGCGAAGGGGCGCCGCTGTCACGCGCCATGCTCGACAATCCCGCGCTGTTTTCACCCGCGGAGGCCGCCATGGCCGAGGCGGGCGAGGCCGGCGGACGCCTGCCCCAGGCACTGGAGCGCTTGTCGGAAATGCTCGAACAGGCCGCCGAGCTGCGGCGCATCCTGGTGACCGCGATGATCTATCCGATCGCCCTGCTGATCATCGCCGTCGGGGTGATCGCGCTGATGCTGCTGTATGTCGTGCCCCAGTTCGAACATCTGCTCGACGCCTCGCGCGTCCAGCTGCCGACCGCGACGATGGTGGTGATCACCGCCAGCCGGCTGCTGCGCCAGGACGGGTTATGGGGGCTGATCGGGCTGATCGCACTTGGCTTCGGATTGCGCCAGGCGCTGGTGCGGCCGGCAGTGCGCCAGGCAATCGATGCGCGGATCCTGTTCGTGCCGTTGCTGGGCGAATTGCTGCGCCGCATCGATACCGCGCGCTTTGCCCATACGCTGGGCGCGCTGCTCGATGGCGGGGTGCCCCTGCCCAACGCACTGCTGCTGGCGCAGCGCACGATCGCCAATTCGGTGATGGCTGCGGCGATCGGCCAGGTTGCCGAGGGCTTGCGCCAGGGTGGCGGGCTGGCCGCACCGCTGGCCGAGGCCAGGGTCTTGCCGCGCCTCGCGCTGGCGTTCGTGCGCACCGGCGAGGAAACCTCCGAACTGGCGCTGATGCTGGGGCGGCTGGCGATCGTGCTGGATCGCGACGTGCGCACCCGGCTGGAACGGCTGGTGGCGATCATCACCCCCACGATCACCGTGGTCCTGGGGGCGATCGTCGCCACGATCATCGCCTCGATCATGTCGGCCATCCTGGGTTTCAACGATCTGGCGATAGCGCAATGAAGATGTTTGAATGTCCGATGCGAAAGTCTGTTTCGGATAGTCGGTGCCGGCCCGCTCCCCCGCCCGGCCACCCAATAGCATACAATTCCGTTGGGTGGCCGGGCGGGGGAGCGGGCCGGCACCGACTCGAAACCCGTTCGTCCGCGAGTTTCCAATCAGACTCCGGCTTCACCTTGCTGGAACTGCTGGTGGTGCTGGCCATCCTGGGGCTGCTGGCCGCGATCATCGGTCCGCAGGTGATCCGTTATCTCGGCAGTTCGCGCACCCAGACGGCGCATGTCCAGGCCAGGAACGTGGAAGCCGCAATGGAATTGTTCAAGCTCGATGCCGGTCGCTACCCGACCCCGGACGAAGGGCTGGGCGCGCTGGTCAAGGCCCCGCCCACCGACCCGGCCTGGAATGGCCCCTATCTGGCCGATCCCTCGGCGCTAAACGATCCCTGGGGCAAACCCTATATGTTCAAGACGCCCGGCGATCACGGCGAGATCGATGTTTATAGCTATGGATCCGATGGCCAGGCCGGCGGCACCGGCGAGGCCAAAGATGTCGGCAACTGGTGAGCATGTCCCGCAGGATGAAGGCTTCACGCTGCTGGAGATGTTGGTCGCCGTGGCGATCCTGGCGTTGATCGGCGGCATCGGCTTTCCCGGGTTGCAGCATGCGATATCGCGCCAGACCCTGACCGAAGCACGCAGCGCGGTGGCCCTGGCGGTAGCGCGAGCGCGCAGCGAAGCGGTCCGGCGCGACCTGCCGACGCGGGTGACCCTGACTGACCAGGGGGGCGCTGACCAGGCGCGCGCGCTGGCCATCTCCCGCATCGCGGCGACTCCACTGCCCGCCGGAGCGATCGTCGAATGGCCAGAGAGCGGCGTGGTGATGTTCGGCGACGGCTCGTCGAGCGGTGCGCGCGGCGTCATCCGGGCCGGGGCCGCCGCCAGCCGCTTCGCCATCGACCCGGCGACCGCACGGCTGGCATTCGCTTCATGAAGGCGGGGGGCTTCACCACCCGCGACGACGCCGGTTTTTCGCTGATCGAAGCCCTGATCGCGCTGGCCATCATCGCCGCCATGACCGGCGCATTGGTGGAAACCGTCGCGGCCGATGCGCATGCGCGGCTGGCTGTAGACCAGCGGCGCGCGGCGCTGCTGATCGCCCAATCCGCGCTGGACCGCGCCAAAGGCGGCGAAGCGATCGATTCCGGGCGCGCGGCGGGGTCGGGGCCGGAACTGGCGTGGCACATCGACCGGCAGCCTTACCAGCAGGATGCGGTCCCGTTCGCGGCCACCCGGCTGGAACAGCTGACCGTCACCGTCGAGGATGCCGGCGGCCGTGCGCTCGCGCGCCTCGCCACGGTCAGGATCGTGCAGTGAGCCGTGCCGGCGATCCGACACGCTCCCTCCTCCCCGGGGTTCATCCGGGTCGCCGCCAGGACGCCGGGTTCAGCCTGATCGAGATGCTGGTCAGCCTGGCGGTGATGGGCATGGCCGCCTGGCTGCTGACCGCCGGGATCGAGCGGATCGCGCTGGGCACCCAGGCAGCCAATCGCACCGACAACCGGCTCGATGCCCTTGCCACCGCCCAGCGCCTGCTGCGCCAGCGGCTGACCGCGATCGAACCGGTCACCGACACCCCGGCTGGCAGCAGCGCGCTCGATTTCACCGGGCAGGCTCAAACGATCGATTTCGTCGGCCGGGTGGCTGACCGCGGCGCACCCGATGCCTTGCAGCACTACCGGTTGCAGCGCGATGCCGATGGCGATCTGATGTTGCTCAGCCTCAGCACGCTCGACTCGCATGGGCGCCAGTCGCCGGGCTGGGCCCCGCTGAAGCTGTTGTCCGGAACCACGCAGATTTCCATCCGCTATCTCGGGCAAAATCGCCGGGTGGCCGAGCAACATGCGGTGTGGCAGGCCGATTGGGCCGATCGCACGAGCCTGCCGATGCTGGTGCGGATCGGCGTCGATTTCGCGGCCGGCGATCATCGCCAATGGCCCGACCTGATCGTCCATCCCCGGGCCGCCACCCCCGAGCCATGCCCGCGCGATGTCCTGACGGGCGGCTGCGCGCCGCAGGGGAACCTCGTCACATGAGCGTGGGCAGTCTTCTCAACGCCGACATGGCGACGATCCGGGCATGGTTGGCCGCCGGGCTGCGCTGGTGGCAGGGCGAACTGGCCGGCATCGTGCCGCGCCGCTGGCGCGAAGCGCGGATCGGGCGAATGGCCTGCTATGCCTACGATCCGGAGCTTGGCGAATTCACTTTGTTGGCCGGCGACGGCAGCGGTTCTGGCTCCCGGCCGGATGCCCCGGCAGCGGTGGTGCTGCCGCCGCAGTTGACGCTGATCCGCATCATCGACTACCCGGCGGTCGGCGAACGCGATCTGGCCGGCCTGATCGAACTCGATCGCGACCGGATCATGCCGCAAGGTCGCGATGCGCTGCTCGCTGCCAGGGTGCTGGGCCGCGATCCAGCCAGCGGCCGGATGAAGGTCGAGGTGGCCGGGCTGCCGATGATCCGTGCCGAGGCCCTGGCGATCACCCTGGCACGATCGCCGACCGCGCCGCCGCGCCCGCCGGTGCGCATCCTGGTCAGCGCACCCGAGCCGCGCGGTGCAGCGCCGATCGACCTGTTGCCGGCGCTGCGCCGCGCGGGGCTGATCGGCGGCCTCGATCGCTCGCCGATGCGGCTGTGGCTCACGGTGGCTTTCCTGTTCCTGCTCAATATCGGCCTGCTGGTGGGGCGCGACAGCGCCGCGCTCGATAATCTTGCCGCCACCGTCGACCAGCAGCAACCGGCGGTCG
>CAXTOS010000160.1:0-4060 GCA_964245935.1 uncultured Novosphingobium sp. | reverse complement strand
ATCTGGTAATCCGACGAAAGCTGGAGCGGGAACAGGAAATAGCGCCGGCCGGCCAGCCCGGCGAGCACCGTCGCGGATTGCCGCAACACCCGTTCCCGGGTCAGGAATTTTGCCGCCCAGCCCAGCCCTTCCAGCGCGATCGAACCGGGCCGATGAGACTGGTAGAACGGATATTGCAAGCTGGCCCGGCCCCAGGCCAGGTGGCGAAAATAGCGGGTGGTATCGCTCACGCGGCGGCCCAGCGAAGCGCCGATCGGGGGCAGCTCCGGCGGGGCTGCCAGCTTGTCGGCCGCTGCCAGCAACACCGCCGGATCGCGGGTGAGGCGCGAATGGCCGTTCACCCCGTCGCGCTCGAGCGTGAGCCAGTTGGGGCGGATATAACCTTCTTCGAAAACATGGACGCGGACGCCGCGCAGCGTGGCCATCCGGTGCGCCGCCATATGCATCGGTCGGCAATCGCCGAACAGCACCAGATCGGTGACCGCGTGATCGTGCAGGAAATGGTCGATGTACAGCGGCCAGCCGGCACTGCGTCCGCGGTAGCAGGTGGCCGGTCCGGCCCAGTCGTGCTGGTCGCCGGCATTGAGATTGATCCGCAACACGCGCGCGCCGCGCGCCGCGATCTCCTGGCCAAGCTGCCGGAAAAAGCACCCCGGCGGCCCTTGCAGGAACAGGAAGGTCCGGTCGCGCACGAACGGCATCGTCAAAATAAATGTTCTTGTTGCATTGATTTCATCCCCTTGCCGGAATTCACCCGGTCTGATCAAGGCCAAACAATTCATGAAGGTCGGCGGCGGTCGTCCGAATCGTGGCAATGAACCCGCGCTGGGGGGCAAGGCGATTCTCGCAAGGGGAATACGCGTAAAACGAGTTGCGCCGCAGTGCAGCATTGGCCTATGCTTACCGCAGTGGACCGGCGGGAATCGACAGAAATCATGCAGTTTCGACAGTTCGACATTGCCGGCCCGCTGGAAATCATCCCCGCCAGGCATGTCGATGAGCGTGGCTATTTTGCCGAAATCCATCGGGAGGACCGGTTCCTCGCAATGGCCGGCCCGGTCCATTTCGTACAGGAAAATCAGTCGCTCAGCGTCAGGCAGGGCACGCTTCGCGGCATCCACTACCAGACCGATCCATTCGCCCAGGGCAAGCTGGTGCGCTGCACTTCAGGCGCCATCTTCGACGTGGCCGTGGATTTGCGTCACGGCTCGCCCGGTTTCGGCAAGTGGATCGCGGCCGAATTGTCGGCGGATCGGGCCAATCAGCTGTGGATCCCGGCCGGTTTTGGTCACGCCTTTTGCACGCTGCTGCCCGACAGTACGGTGGCCTACAAGGTAACCGCCTATTACAGCGGGCCCAATGACGGCGGAGTATTGTGGAACGATCCGGCGATCGGCATCGCATGGCCGGCGGTGGTCGATCCCGATACGCTTTCGGCCAAGGATCGGGTGCAGCCGCTGCTGGCCGACCTGCCCGTGCTGTTTCGCCTGGAGGATTGATCAAAATGCGCATCCTGGTGACGGGCGGAGCAGGTTTCATAGGCTCGGCGCTGGTGCGGCATCTGGTCGGCAAGGGGCACGAGGTGCTCAATGTCGACGCCTTGACCTATGCCGGCAATCTGGCTTCGCTGAAGCTGGTCGAGGATCGCGCCAATTACCGCTTTCTCAAGGCCGATATCCGCGACGGCGCCGCGATGACGCAGGCGATTGCCGGCTTCCGGCCCGAGCGGATCATGCATCTGGCCGCGGAAAGCCATGTCGATCGGTCGATCACCGGTGCGGCGGATTTCATCCAGACCAATGTGGTCGGCACCTTTGTCCTGCTGGAGGCGGCGCGCAGCTTCTGGCTGACACTGGCCGCGCCGGAACGCGGCGCGTTTCGTTTCCTGCATGTCTCGACCGATGAAGTCTATGGCTCGCTTGGCGACGAGGGGCTGTTTCACGAAACCACGCCATACGATCCCAGCTCGCCCTATTCGGCCTCAAAGGCCGCCTCGGACCATCTCGCCAAGGCGTGGCATCGCACGTATGGGCTGCCGGTGGTGGTGTCGAACTGCTCGAACAACTACGGGCCTTATCATTTCCCCGAAAAGCTGATCCCGCTGACCATCCTCAATGCCTTGCAGGGCCGCGCCCTGCCGGTCTACGGCAAGGGCGAGAATATCCGCGACTGGCTCTATGTCGAAGACCATGCGCGGGCGCTGGACCTGATTGCCGGGCAGGGGCAGCCGGGGGAAACCTACAACGTCGGCGGTCGCAACGAGCGGCGCAACATCGATGTGGTCCACCGCATCTGCGACGTGCTCGACCGGCTGGTACCCGACGCTTCGGCCAATGACCGCCCGCGCCGCGAACTGATCGCCCATGTCACCGACCGCCCCGGCCACGATGCCCGCTATGCCATCGATGCAACCCGGCTCGAAACCGAGCTGGGCTGGCGTGCGCAGGAGGATTTCGACAGCGGGATCGACAAGACCGTGCGCTGGTACCTGGACAATGAGTGGTGGTGGGGCCCCTTGCGCGAGCGTTATGACGGCGAGCGGCTGGGGTTGGCGGCGGCGCGGGAGAAAGTGGCTTGAGGATTGTCGTGACCGGAGGGCCGGGACAGTTGGTCCTGTCGCTGATCGAGCGTGGCGCGGCGCGACACGCCGAAGCGTTTGCAGTCGTCGCCGTGGGGCCGCCCGAACTCGATCTGGCATTGCCGGATGACGACAGCGTCTTTGCCGCCCTGGCCGCAGAACGCCCCGACGTGATCGTCAATGCCGCGGCACATACCGCGGTCGACAAGGCGGAAGGCGAGCGCGCGCTGGCCTTCGCAATCAACGCCGAGGGCGCGGGCGCGGTGGCCCGGGCAGCGGCGCGGCTGGGCGTGCCCCTGGTGCATGTCTCGACGGATTATGTGTTTTCGGGCGAAAAGACGCAGCCTTATGTCGAAAGCGATGCCCCGGCCCCGACCGGGGTCTATGGCGCCTCCAAACTGGCCGGCGAGGAAGCGGTGCTGACCTCGGGCGCGGATGCGGCGATCCTGCGCACGGCCTGGGTGTACAGTCCGTTCGGCGCCAATTTCGTCAAGACCATGCTACGGCTGGCCGAATCGCGCGAGGAGCTGGGCGTGGTCGCCGACCAGTGCGGCAATCCCACCAGTGCGCTCGATCTGGCCGATGCCGTGCTGACCGTCGCGATCAACCTTGCGGCCAACGAGGCGCCGGAATTGCGCGGACTGTTCCATGCCACTGGCAGCGGCGAAGCCAGCTGGGCCGATTTTGCCGAAGCGATCTTTGCGGCATCGGCGGCAGCGGGCGGGCGCTCTGCCCGCGTCAGGCATATCACCACCGCCGAATATCCCACCCCGGCGCGGCGCCCGGCCAATTCACGGCTCGATTGCCGCCGTCTGGCGCAAAGCCATGGCGTGCGCCTGCCCGATTGGCGCGACAGTACCGCCGATGTCGTGGCGCGGCTGGTCCACGAACAACTTGAAGGAGCCGCCGGAGCATGAAGGGCATCATTCTGGCCGGGGGCAGCGGGTCGCGGCTGTTTCCGATGACGCTGGCCGTCTCGAAGCAGCTGATGCCGGTCTACGACAAGCCGATGATCTATTATCCGTTGACCACGCTGATGCTGGCGGGAATCCGCGAAGTGCTGATCATCACCACTCCGCACGACAATGCCCAGTTCCAGTATCTGCTGGGCGACGGCTCGCAATGGGGCCTGCAGCTGAGTTATGCGGTCCAGCCCGAGCCCAGGGGCCTGGCCCAGGCCTATACGATCGGGGCCGATTTCGTAGCCGGCGGGCCATCATGCCTCGTGCTGGGTGACAATATCTATTTCGGCCACGGCTTTCCCGACTCGTTGCAAAATGCGCGGCGGGATCTGGGCGGGGCGACGGTGTTCGCGTATCAGGTGGCCGACCCTGAGCGCTATGGCGTGGTTGAATTCGACCATAGCCAGCGCGCGCTGAGCATCGAGGAAAAGCCGGCGCAGCCACGCTCGAACTGGGCGGTGACCGGGCTGTATTTCTATGATGCCGAGGTGGTGAACATCGCCGCCAACATCGCCCCCTC
>CAXTOS010000159.1:0-4134 GCA_964245935.1 uncultured Novosphingobium sp. | reverse complement strand
CGCGAATGGGGCCTGCCGACCGACAAATTGCTGGTCACGATCTATCACACCGACGTTGATGTTCACCAATGCGGGCATGGTCCCGTTCAAGAACGTGTTTACCGGGCTGGAGACCCGTACCGTGCCCCGCGCCACCTCCTCGCAAAAATGCGTGCGCGCCGGCGGCAAGCATAATGATCTCGATAATGTCGGCTATACCGCCCGGCACCATACGTTTTTCGAGATGCTGGGCAATTTTTCCTTCGGGGATTATTTCAAGGAACAGGCGATCACTCACGCCTGGACGTTGTTGACCCGCGAATGGGGCCTGCCGACCGACAAATTGCTGGTCACGATCTATCACACCGACGATGAAGCCTTTGGCTTGTGGCAGAAAATCGCCGGGCTGCCCGACGAGAAAATCATCCGCATCGCCACCAAGGATAATTTCTGGTCGATGGGCGACACCGGGCCGTGCGGGCCTTGTTCGGAAATCTTCTACGATCATGGCGCCAATATCCGCGGTGGGCCGCCGGGTTCGCCCGATGAAGACGGCGACCGTTTCATCGAAATCTGGAACCTGGTGTTCATGCAGTTCGAACAGCAGGCGGACGGCAGCCGCGAGGCTTTGCCCAGGCCTTCGATCGACACCGGCATGGGACTGGAGCGCGTGGCTGCCGTGCTGCAGGGCGTGCATGACAATTACGACACCGATACTTTCCGCGCCTTGATCGCCGCCTCCGAAGCGCTGACCGGCGTAAAGGCGCGGGGCGAGCATCAGGCCAGCCACCGGGTAATCGCCGATCATCTGCGCTCGACCAGCTTTCTGCTGGCCGATGGCGTGCTGCCGTCCAACGAGGGCCGCGGCTATGTGCTGCGGCGGATCATGCGCCGCGCCATGCGTCATGCCCATCTGCTGGGTGCGCGCGATCCGTTGATGCACCGGCTGGTTCCGGCGCTGGTCGCCGAAATGGGGGTGGCCTATCCCGAACTCGGCCGTGCGCAGTCCCTGATCGAGGACGTGCTGGCGCGCGAGGAAACCCGGTTCCGCCAGACGCTGCACAATGGCCTGAAGCTGCTGGACGAGACGACTGCCGGATTGGGCTCGGGCAGCAAGCTGCCCGGCGAAACCGCCTTTCGACTCTACGACACTTTCGGTTTCCCCTATGATTTGACCGAGGACGCCTTGCGCCCGCGCGGCATTACCGTCGACCGGGACGGTTTCGACACCGCCATGGCGCGACAGAAGGCGGCAGCCCGCGCCGCCTGGAAGGGGTCCGGCGATGCTGCCGCCAGCGAAGTCTGGTTCGACATCGCCGAGCGCGAGGGCGCCAGCGAGTTCACCGGCTATAACTCCACCAGCGGCGAGGGCCAGGTGGTGGCGCTGGTACAGGATGGCCATGAGGTCGCCACGGCGAGCGCCGGGGACGAGGTGATCGTGCTGACCAACCAGACGCCGTTCTATGGCGAAAGCGGCGGTCAGACCGGCGATGTCGGGACCATTTCGGGCGCTGACGGATTGCAACTGGCGGTGCATGACACGGCAAAGCCACTGGGCCGGTTGCACGCCCACCACGCCAGGGTGCAGTCGGGCACGATCCGCGTCGGCGACAGCGTGCAACTCGGCGTGGACGTGGTGCGGCGCGATGCGGTCCGCGCCAACCATTCGGCCACCCATTTGCTGCATGCCGCGCTGCGCCACCGGCTGGGCGGCCACGTGACGCAAAAGGGCTCGATGGTTTCGGCGGAGCGGTTGCGGTTCGATTTCGCTCAGCCCAGCGCGCTCAGCGCCGAAGACATCGCCGTCATCGAGGCCGAAGTAAACGCCGAGATCCGCGCCAACGCGCCCGTCGATACCCGGCTGATGACCCCCGACGATGCCATTGCGGCGGGAGCCATGGCGTTGTTCGGTGAAAAATATGGCGAGGAGGTGCGCGTGCTGAGCATGGGCCGCACCGAGGGCCGCGCCGCTGACAGCAGCCATTATTCGGTAGAATTATGCGGCGGCACGCATGTCTCGGCGCTGGGCAATATCGGCCTGCTGCGGATCGTTTCGGAAAGCGCGGTCAGTTCCGGCGTGCGGCGCATCGAGGCGCTTACCGGGGAAGGCGCGCGGCAGTGGCTGGTGGCACGTGACGAGGCGCTGAAAGCGTCTGCGGCGCTGCTGCGTACTGCGCCCGACGATGTGACAGCGCGCATAGCAGCCCTGCTGGAAGAACGCCGGAAGCTTGAGCGGGAACTGGCGGAAGCGAAAAAGGCGCTGGCGCTTGGCGGGGCGCCGGGCGGCGGGGCGGCCACGCCGCAATCCGATGAAAGCGTGAACGGCGTTATTTTTTCGGGACAAGTCATCGCCGGACTGGATGCCAGGGAACTGCGCGGCGTCCTGGATCAGGCCAAACAGCGCATCGGTTCGGGCGTGGCGGCGGTGGTCGCGGTAAACGATGGCCGCGCGGCCTTTGCCGTGGCGGTGACCGATGATCTGACCGGCCGGTTCAGCGCCGTGGATCTGGTCCGCGCCGGCGTGGAAACGCTGGGTGGCAAGGGCGGCGGCGGTCGGCCCGACATGGCCCAGGGCGGCGGCCCGGACGGGGCCAGGGCTGCGGATGCCATCGCGGCGGTGCGGGCGGTGCTGGCCGGGTAGAGCGGGATGTCGTCAGTCTCGCGAATCTTCCCCCTCTGGGGGAGGTGGCTCGCGGAGCGAGACGGAGGGGGCGCATCGGGCAAAACATCCGTGGGGCGGGAATCGGGCACCACATCACCCCCCTTTGTCAGCACCTCCTCCAAAGGGGGAGGATTGCGGAGGAGTCTTCCCAAACCGCTTGCGCAGGCTGCTGCTTTTCAACTTGGGTGGCTTCGCCAGCAGCCCTTCGGCCATGATCTGCTCGCGCATCTCGTCGCGTTTCTCGTGGATCGAGGCGATGACGAAACCAACCGCGACGCCCATGTCCACCAGCACCGCCTCGGCCAGTTGCAGCGAGGATTCCAGCGTTTCCGGCACGGCATGGGTGGCGCCGGCGCGATACAGCGCGGCCGCATGTGCGGTGTCGCGGGCGCGGGCGATGATCGGCAGATCGCGATATTGCTGGCGCAGTTTCCTGACGAGGCGTTGCGCCGCGATGGGCTCGTCCATCGTCAGGATCACCGCGCTGGCGGTGTCCACGCCATAGCGGCCCAGCGTTTGCGGATGGACGGCATTGCCAAAGACGGCGGGGTAGCCGTTGACCCGCGCGTCGGCGATCAGGTCGGGGTTGGTATCGATCGCGATAAACGGCTTGTCGTGGGCGCGCATCATGTCGGCGACCATCCGCCCGACCCGGCCAAAGCCGACGATGATGGCACGCGGGCCTTCGCTGTCCGATGGCAGGCTGGTGCCCGCCGGTTGTTCCATCCGGCCGGCGATCCGGCGCCCGGCCCAGGCCAGCAGCGGCGTGATCGTCAGCCCCAGCGCGGTGACGATGCGCCAGAATTGCGCGGTGCCGGGCTGGATCAGTTCCGCGCTGGCGGCGGCGGTCAGCACGATCAGCGTGGTTTCGGATGGAGCAGACAGTAATATGCCGGTTTCCGCAGCGGTGCCGACGCCGGCGCCCATCAGCCGCAGCAAAGCGGCGGTGACCAGCGCCTTGACCAGCAGCACCCCCGCCGTGGCCAGCAGGATCGGCCCGAGATGGCGCAGGATGACCGACAGGTCGATCTCCATGCCCACGGTAATCAGAAACACGCCCAGCGCCAGCCCCTTGAACGGCGCGGTCATGCCTTCAACCTCGCCATGATATTCGGTCTCGGCGATCAGCAATCCGGCGATCAGCGCACCGACGATCGGCGACAATCCCGCGCCCGCCGTCGCCAGTGCCGAGACGATCACCACCAGCAGGCTGGCCGACAGGAACAGTTCCGGGCTTTTGGTGCGGGCAGCCTGGGCAAACAGGCGGGGCAGCAGGAACCGCCCGAACACCAGCAGCACCAGCACCACCAGCAGCCCCAGCCATAGCGTATGGAACAGCGCCGCCACTTGTCCGCCAGCGACGTTCGGCGCCAGCGCACCCAGCAGGAAAATGATCGGCACCAGCGCCAAATCCTCGAACAACAGCATCGACAAGGCCGCACGTCCGACCGCCGTGCTGGTGCCCGCGATCGGCAATACCAGCGCCGTGGACG
>CAXTOS010000158.1:0-4179 GCA_964245935.1 uncultured Novosphingobium sp. | reverse complement strand
GCCAGCGGCGCCCTACACCCCCGATCCCCGCATCCAGTCGCTGGCCGGCTGGCTGGGCGATCCGGTAACGGCGGCAGATTTCCCGCACCTGACGCTGCGCTATCGCAACCGGCGCTGGGCGCAGGCGGTCGGGCTGGGCGATCTGGGCGAGGCGGACTGGCTGCGCCATTTCGGCCGGTTCGAGGCGTTGCCGGGCAATCTGCCCCAGCCGCTGGCCCTGCGCTATCACGGCCATCAGTTTCGCAATTACAATCCCGACATCGGCGATGGCCGGGGCTTTCTGTTCGCGCAGTTGCGGGATGGAATGGGGCGCTTGCTCGATCTGGGCACCAAGGGATCAGGCCAGACCCCGTGGAGCCGGCAAGGCGATGGCCGGCTGACGCTGAAAGGCGCGGTGCGCGAAATCCTGGCAACCGAAATGCTGGAGGCGCTGGGGGCCAATACGTCGAAAACCTTTTCGGTGGTGGAGACCGGCGAGGAGCTGTGGCGCGGCGACGAGCCTTCGCCGACGCGCTCGGCGGTGCTGGTGCGGCTGTCGCATGGCCATATCCGCATCGGCACCTTCCAGCGCCTGCTGGCTTTGGAGCGAGCCGGGGAGATGGCGCAGCTGGTCGATTACTGCCTCGTCAATTATCCCGGTCCGCCACCGCCCGCCGACGCTCCGGGCCGCGACCAGCCCGCCGTGATCCTGCTGCATCAAGTGGTCGACCGCATGGCCGATCTGGCCGCATCCTACATGGCGGCAGGGTTCGTGCACGGGGTGCTGAACACCGACAATATGAATATCTCGGGCGAAAGTTTCGATTATGGCCCGTGGCGCTGGCTGCCGACATGGGATGCGGGCTTTACGGCCGCCTATTTCGATCATGCCGGGCTGTACAGTTTCGGTCGCCAGCCGGAGGCGATGCGCTGGAACAGCGGGCAACTGGCGGTGGCGCTGCGGCTGCTGGTCGACGCGCCGCCGCTGATCGCCGCGCTGGACCGGTTCGAAGCACGGTTCGAGCATCATCTGGCCCGGCGGGTGCTCTGGCGGCTGGGGGTGCGGCTGGGGGTGCAGCCGCGGGGCGGGCCGGCCGATGCCGCCTTGCTGAATGCCATCGGCGTGCATCTGCGCGAAACCGGCGTGTCACCCGATGCCTTTTTCTTTACGCATCATCATCTGCGAGTGCTGCCGGAGGGGCCGCTCGGCGTGGCACTGGCGGGTTATCGCGCGGTGGACGACGCCGATCACCCGCTGTGGCACGAGCCTGCGCCGCCGACGCTGGTGATCGAGGAAGTGGAACGCATCTGGGCGGCCATCGCTACCGCTGACGACTGGACCCCGTTGCAGGATCATGTTGCCGCCATTCGCCGGTTGGGCGACGCGCTGGGCCCGCCGCCAACCAGCGCGCCCTGACACCCCTCCCGCATGCGGGAGGGGAATCGCGATCCCCTGTCTCCGCTCCGGACAAACCGCAAGCTCCGCTTAACTCCCCGGAAACCATGCGCGCCATAGGGTCGCCCGGCGCAATGGGAAACGACGGGTGTGAGCGAAACGGAGATCATTTCGCTGGAGCCTGCGACCGGCGCCGAAGTGTGGCGCGGGGCGGTCGGCGATATCGACGCGACCGTGGCGCAGGCGCGGGGCGGCTGGCCGGCGTGGGCGGCGCAACCGCTGGCGACGCGGATCGAGGCGATGCGCCGCTTTGCCAATGAAGTGCGCAAGGATAGCGACGATCTGGCCCGGATCATCGCGCGCGAAACCGGAAAACCGCTGTGGGAAGCATTGGCCGAGGTCCAGGCGGTGATCGCCCGCGTCGAAATCGCGGTACGCGGCTATGCCGAACGCTGCGGCCAGCGCAAGTTGAACAGCGCGTTGCAGGGGCTGGTGGCGGTCCGGCACAAGCCGCTGGGGGTGATGGCGGTGATCAGCCCGTGCAGCCAGCCGGCGCTGGCCCCGGCCGACAATATCCTGCCGGCGCTGATCGCCGGCAACTGCGTGATCTTCAAGCCCAGCGAGCGGACGCCGGCCACCGGCGAAATGCTGGTGCACTGCTTTCACCGGGCCGGCGTGCCGGCATCGGTCATCCAGTTGCTGGTCGGCCAGCCCCGGCATGGCACCGACCTGGCGCTGCATCCGGGCGTGGACGGCGTGCTGTTCAGCGGAACGGCTGAAGTGGGCATGGCCATCGCTCGGGAACTGGCGGCCTGGCCCCGCAAGATCGTGGCGCTCGAAATGGGCGGAAACAACCCCCTGGTCGTGCTCGACACGCCCCAGATCGAGGATGCGGCCACGCTGATCGTGCAATCGGCGTTTGCCGGCGCCGGGCAGCGCAGCACGGCGGCACGGCGGCTGATCGTCAAATCATCGATGTACCGGCCGGTGGTCGCGGCGGTAAAGGCGATGGCCGACCGCATCATCTGCGGCGCGCCGTTCGACGATCCCGCCCCCTACATGGGACCGCTGATCGACAACGCCGCCGCGGACCGGCTGACCGAAAGCTTCATCCATCTGCTCAGCAACGGCGGACGCGCGATCAAGCATATGGTGCGCCTGCGCCCCGGCCTGCCGTTCGTATCGCCGTCGATCATCGATGTGACGCAAGTCGCGGTGCGGGCCGATGCCGAGCCGTTCGGGCCGATGCTGCAGATCATCGAGGTGGATAGCCTGGAGGCCGCCATCGCCGAAGCCAACGCCACGCGCTTTGGCCTGGCCGCCGGATTGATCGGCGGCACGCCGCAGGATTATAACCGGTTCTGGGCACATATCCGCGCCGGTCTGGTCAGCTGGAACCGGCCGACGACGACCGATTTGCCGGCAGCGCCGTTTGGCGGGGTGGGCCATTCGGGAAACCATCGGCCGGGCGCGTTTTACGCCGCCGACAATTGCACCTATCCGGTGTCGTCGGCCGAAATGGAGCAGCCGCGTGCAACCCTGGGGACCGGGTTTTGCAGCTAGGAACTGGGCAAGACAAAATCCTCCCCCGCTGGGGGAGGTGGCTCGCGAAGCGAGACGGAGGGGCGCGGGCGGGACATTCAGGGCAAACCTGCATTGTCGCTTGCTTCTGGCATTCCTTGCCCTTTCGTCGGCCCGGTTCTAAGTGCACCGCGCCATGTTCGTTCCCACCCGTCCCGAGCCCGCCGCCGATCCGGCGACCCGCCCCCTGATTTTCGCCGTGCCCAAGGGCCGCATCCTCGATGAGGCGCTGCCGCTGATGGCGCGTGCCGGGGTGGTGCCGGAAGCCGGGTTCCATGACAAGAGCTCACGCGCATTGTCCTTTGCCTGCGCGCACGGCGACATGCGGATCATCCGGGTGCGCGCCTTCGATGTCGCCACTTTTGTCGCGCATGGCGCGGCGCAGGCGGGGATTGTCGGCTCCGATGTAGTTGAAGAATTTTCCTATTCGGAACTCTATGCGCCGGTCGACCTGAATGTCGGCCATTGCCGGCTGTCGGTGGCCGAACCCGCGAGCGAGACCAACCACGGCAATGCCGGTATCAGCCATTTGCGCGTCGCCAGCAAATATCCGCACCTCACCCGGCGCCATTTCGAAGCGCAGGGAATCCAGGCCGAAGTGGTCAAGCTGAACGGCGCGATGGAACTGGCGCCGGGGCTGGGCCTGGCGGGGCGGATCGTCGATCTGGTGTCTACCGGCCGCACGCTGAAGGACAACGGGCTGGTCGAAACCACCGTGATCATGAAGATTTCAGCGCGGTTGATCGTCAATCGCGCCGCGTTGAAGACCGATCCGCGCGTCGGTGCGCTGGTCGAGGCGTTCCGCGCGCTGGTCAGCGAAGCCCCGGTCGATCAAGGGGTGCCGGCCTGATGTTGCGCCTCGATTCCCGCGATGCCGGTTTTGCCCCGGCCTTTGCCCGGCTGGTCGCCGATCGCCGCGAAAGCGACCCCGCCGTCGCCCGCGACGTCACCGCCATCCTGGAACAGGTGCGCCGGCACGGGGACGCGGCAGTGGCCGAACTGACGCTGCGGTTCGACGGCCATGCCCTGGCCGGCGATGCCGACTGGCGGATCGACGCGACGGCTTGCGCCACGGCATTCCACGAGCTGGACCCATCGCTGCGCGCCGCGCTCGAACTCGCGGCCTTGCGCATCCGTGCCTATCACGCGGCGCAATTGCCCGAGAATCGCGATTACACCGATGCTGACGGCGTGCGGCTGGGCGCGCGGTGGCGGGCGGTCGA
>CAXTOS010000157.1:0-4266 GCA_964245935.1 uncultured Novosphingobium sp. | reverse complement strand
ACGATGCGGCCGGGCACGAAGTGTGGCGCTATTCGGGCGGGCATGACTGGATGAGTGCGGAGACGGGGAAGATGCTCGCGGAAGGTGGAGACTGAAGGGGTAGGCTGAAGGGGTAGGCTGAAGGGGTAGGCTGAAGGGGTAGGCTGAAGGGGTAGGTGCGAGAGGTAACCCTCTCGCGCTCTCCGTCATTTTTTGTTGTGCTAAATGGCGTCGTCGCGCTTGCAGCGAAGCTGCTACACGGACCGTGAGTTCAATTGACACACAGATCGGTAATGGCTGGTTGCGCCCTAAAAGCAGCCTATCCGGACCGACGCATCGCTCGATGCAGCCCCGCCCAGAAGCAACCTGTGAAGAGTCCGTAGATAGCGCCTGCGGTTATAGCTAACGGCGGTCCGCCCAACGCAAGCATCATCGCTGCACCAGAAATAAATCCCGTACCGATTAGGACACGATAGCGCCTAGAATAAGAGAGTCCCTCCATAGTCCAGAACAATAATGATAAAAGTGCAGAGCCGATAATTGTAAAAACCACCGATCCTATCCCAAGCCCCACCCACATCCTCGGGTCTCCGTGGAGCGGTGCCCCAACAATATTTGGCCGCCCTCCTGGGGTGCCCCAGCCGTCAAACATCAGGCTCCAAGTATACGTGCAAACTAAGCTGGCCAGTGCTGCAGCACCTAGCCATACAAGGAGTTTTGCGAAGAGATTTCCTATCCCGACCACCGCATGATCTTGATCGGCGTTTCACAGTTAGTCAACGTAAGTCCAACGTCCGCTTCCCACCCACTTTTTGCCGTTCCGTCCCCCGCAAGCCGGGCTTCCATGGCCGGTCGCGCCCCGGTCGCAACCGCGTAAGGCCACGAATAGCCGGCATGACCATCCCATTTCCGGCGCGGCGCTTGCGTGCCCTCCCTATTGCGCCAGCAATTGAGTCGGCACGCCGAGCGTTGGTCCGGCTTCTGCAAGGCGCCGGTCAAGCGTATAGACACAGGCGCCATGTTCCGACGCGGTAGCGAGGTGCAGGGCATCCCCGGCGCGCAGGCCAAGCGTATGGTGATCGACGAATTTCGCCGCTGTCCGGAAGTGTCGACCTGTGACCGATAGCAAAATGAAGCTGTGGACGACGAGGCGGTTGAACATGGCCAACGCAGCCGCGCGCTGTTCCAGGTTGATCTGGCTGGTGCGCAGCTTGATTGCCATGGCGGATGAAATTTCGGTTATCGTCCAGTCGCTGATCAGCAGTTGCTCCGGGTTCTGTTCTGCCAGCCAGCTTTGGACAACCGGTGTAGCGGGTTCGTTGGTGAGCGCCGCAATGATGAGCGAAGTGTCGAGATAAAGCATCAGTAACGATCGCCATCGCGCATGGTCCGCACGAGGTCAGCAGCGCTTTCCGTCTGTGGCATGGTCTCCGTCAGGGCCTGGAGCAAACTGGCATCGATGGGTTGCCGTGGCCGGACCACCGCAGACAACCGTGCCACCGGCTTGCCGCGCCGGGTGATTTCGATCGCATCTCCAGCCTCGACGCGATCAACGAGTTCGCTCAAATGGGCTTTGGCGTCCGCCAAATTCATCGCATTCATACAGCGCTCCTGACTATCTAGATAGTCATATAGCGGGCATACCTTGCCAAGTCCACATCCCACTGCTTGAAGCAATGCGCGTCATCGACGCCGTTTTGCGACGAGGACAGGAACGGGGTCTGGGCGATGGCCCTGGAATCTTCCCTTCCTACCCGCACTGCCCCCGGTGCAGCAGCTTGTGATCCGCCAGCACCAGCGCCATCATCGCCTCCACCACCGGCGCGCCGCGGATGCCGACGCAGGGGTCGTGGCGGCCTATGGTGCGGATGTCGGTGGCGTCTCCGTCGCGGGTGATGGTCGGCACCGGGGTCAGGATCGAACTGGTCGGCTTGAAGGCGACGCGCACCACTACTGGCTGCCCGGTCGAGATGCCCCCGGCGATGCCGCCGGCGTGATTGGCGAGGAATTTGGGCATGTCGTCACCCGGCCGCATTGGATCGGCGTTCTTCTCGCCAGACAGCCGCGCCGCGGCGAAGCCGTCGCCGATTTCCACGCCTTTCACCGCATTGATGCCCATCATGGCGGCGGCGAGATCGGCGTCGAGCTTGGCGTAGAGCGGCGCGCCCCAGCCCGCCGGAACCCCGTGCGCGACGCATTCGACCACCGCGCCGAGCGACGATCCGGCCAGCCGCGCCGCATCGACCGATTGCTCCCAGCGCCCGGCGGCAGCGGCATCGGGGCAGAAGAACGGGTTGCGCGCGGTTTCTGCCGCATCAAAGCGCGCGGGGTCGATGGCATCGCCGCCGATTTCGGTGACATAGGCCAGGATAGACACCTCGGGGATCACCAGCCGCGCCACGCCGCCGGCGGCGACCCGCGCTGCCGTTTCGCGCGCGCTGCTGCGCCCGCCGCCGCGGTAATCGCGCAGGCCGTATTTGGCGTCATAGGCGTAATCGGCGTGGCCGGGGCGATAGGCGCTCGCGACCTCGGAATAGTCCCTGGACCGCTGGTCGACATTCTCGATCATCAGGCTGATCGGGGTGCCGGTGGTGCGGCCCTCGAAGGTGCCGGACAGGATGCGGACCTGATCGGGTTCCTGTCGCTGGGTGGTGAATTTCGACTGGCCGGGGCGGCGCGCGTCGAGGAAGGGCTGGAGCATGGCTTCATCAATCGCCAGCCCCGGCGGGCAGCCATCGACGACGGCGCCCAGTGCGGGCCCGTGGCTTTCGCCCCAGGTGGTGAAACGGAACAGGTGGCCGAAGCTGTTGAGGGACATGGCGCCCGCTTTGTGGCGGGTAGCTGCAAAAGTCCACTCCCGCCAGGTGCGGTGATGGGTTAAGAATGGGCCATGTACCTCGTCGTCTTTCGCAACCGCAAGCGCCTCGATCTGGAAGCAGCGCATTATGCCGCCGATGCGGAGCGCATGGCCGCTCTGGCAGCCCGTCAGCCCGGCTATCTCTCGTTCAAGAGCTACACCGCCGAGGATGGCGAGGTGGTGGCGATCTCGGAATGGGCCGATGAAGCCGCCGCACATGCCTGGGGGAAAAATCCCGACCATGCAGCCGTGCAAGTGCTGGGACGCGAGAAATACTATGCGGAGTATACTCTGTTTGGTTGCGGCGAGCCGCGCATACATCGCTTTAAATCCTCCAACGGCGCCGGGAATGGCGAATGAAGCAGCGCTCGAAAGAAGAAGTAGAAAAATCTGCTACCTTGGCGTGGTTTTGCGGTGGCGCGCTGTTTATGGCCACCGTGTGTGCTCCTATAGCGGGGGCTGTGGCATCGATGGCATGGACTATGCAGGCACACATGTCGGACGGCTGGGGGGATGACACGCTGGCCGCGCAGAGGGTAGTCGCCGGACTTAATGAAAACTGGGGGCTGCCCCGTTTTTACCCTTTCAGGTTGGCCATCTGGAGCCGGCCAGATACCGGCGACAAGCGTGATTGCAACATTCTATTGAAGCCACGTTATATGGAATTGATCACAAATGGTCACCGTGCAGTCGCGCACTTGTTTGGGGCGATGATACGTGACGAACAGGCGATGGACAAAGCTGACGCCGACCGAGCGTCAGTGGCTGCATTTGACGGTCTCCCGCGCATGGCACTGGGGGCCCTGGCACAATGTATGGATCATAGCCTGTTAGCGGGTGCCTGTACCTTATGGGCACGACATTATTTGAGTGCAAATAAGCAGATACAAACAAATATAGCGAAGTCGTTACTTGCGAATGCACGTGATGCTGACGATCAGGCGTGCGTTTTGCTGGAAGTCGTGAAAGGCTTTGGTGCTTCCTCAGCTAAAGATCGGATTGGACGTTGACCACCACGTTGTACGGAATTCCCAATTGCGACACGGTGAAGAAAGCCCGCGACTGGCTGGCCCAGCGCGGTGTCGCCTATACCTTCCACGATTACAAGAAGTCCGGGATCGACCAGGCGAAGCTTGCCGAATGGGTCGACGAACTCGGCTGGGAAACGGTCCTGAACCGCGCCGGCACGACGTTCCGCAAGCTGCCCGAGGCGGAGCGGAGCGATCTGGATGGTGATAAGGCCATCGGTCTGATGTTGAGCCAGCCGTCGATGATCAAGCGGCCGGTGGTGGAACATGCCGGCGGTCTGCTGGTAGGATTCAAGCCGGAGCAATGGCAAAAAGTTTTCGCGGATTAACCGACCTGGTTCTTGTACATGACGGGGAGCGCGAGGGGGTCACCCCATATGCGCTAACTTAGGACTAGACAGG
>CAXTOS010000156.1:0-4355 GCA_964245935.1 uncultured Novosphingobium sp. | reverse complement strand
CGCCTCGATCTTGGGTTCGGTTTCCCGACCGATGCGGCGGCCTTTGAGCTGGGCTGATATGACCTTGGTGTCGTTGACCACGAGCTGGTCGCCCGGCCCCAGCCATTGCGGCAGCTCGGCGACGATACGGTCGCGCAGCACATCGCCCGGCTGCACGACCAGCAGCCGCGCGGAATCGCGCGGGCTCGCCGGCCGCAGCGCGATGTTTTCGGCGGGAAGCTCAAAATCAAAGAGATCGGTGCGCATGGCGCTTTCCGCCAACGTCATTCCGGTTCACGCTTCGCGTGCCCCGGAATGACGGTTGGCCTTACTCCGCCGCGTCGGCGGCCATGTGGGCCTTGACGATCTTGTCCGGGTTCTTGACCGGCTCGCCGCGCTTGATCTTGTCGACGTTGTCCATGCCTTCGGTGACCTTGCCCCAGACCGTGTACTGGTTGTTGAGGAACGAGGCATCGTCGAAGCAGATGAAGAACTGGCTGTCGCCGGAATCCGGGCTCGCCGCGCGCGCCATCGACGTGGTGCCGCGGACATGCGGCTCCTTGTTGAATTCGGCCTTCAGCTTCTTGCCGGAGCCGCCGGTGCCGGTGCCTTGCGGACAGCCGGTTTGCGCCATGAAGCCGTCGATCACGCGGTGGAACACGATGCCGTCGTAAAAGCCTTCGCGCACCAGTTCCTTGATCCGGGCGACGTGGCCCGGCGCAAGATCGGGCCGCATCTCGATGGTCACGGGGCCCTGGGTGGTTTCGAGGATCAAAGTATTTTCTGTAACAGCCATGCTCTCTTCTCCATGGTTGGGGGTGGAGTTTTGCGATTTTGGAACTTGATCGCGAAGGGACGACCGGCCACGGCGCCCGCCATTCCCTCGGTAAATGGCATCGGCGTGCAACGTTGCAACGTCTCCATCACGGCGATGCGGTACATCAGGCGGTCATTGTCGGTGGCACTATCCGATTCATAGGTGATTTTCGGACGGCCAAGGATGGTGCCGTCGCGCCGAAAGCTCACGATGACGGTAATCTCGACGTCCGGATTGGCGCGTGACGGCGGCGGCGGCCGCCAGCACGTGCCCAGTCTTTCGATCACGCCCTTGATGCTGTCGACCTGACCGGGTTCGGTCTGCGCCGACGCCATCGATGCCGACGACAGCCATGCTGCGGCAAACCAGACCATCGGCCAGCGACGCCGCATCACGATGCCCTACTTGATGTCGGATGCGACTTGCACCTTCACCATCTTGTCGGGATCCGGGACCGGCTCGCCGCGCTTGAGCTTGTCCACCACATCCATGCCCGAGACCACCTCGCCGACAACGGTATACTGGCCGTTCAACGACGGGCCGTCGGCGAACATGATGAAGAACTGCGAGTTCGCCGAGTTCGGATCGCTGGCGCGCGCCATCCCGACGATACCCCGCTTGAACGGCACGCTGGAGAATTCCGCCGGCAGGTTCGGATATTTCGAGCCGCCTGTCCCGTTGAAATTCTTGCCGTCGCCGGTCTGCGCCATGAAGCCTTCGATGACGCGGTGGAACGGCACATTGTTGTAGTAGCCATCCCGCGCCAGAAGCTTGATGCGCTCGGCATGTTTGGGCGCGATGTCGGGACGCAGCTTGATGACGACGCGGCCTTTGGTGGTGTCGATGACGATCGCGTTGGCCTTGTCGAGGTTGGCCGGCAGCGGCTGAGCGATCGCGGGAGCCGCGCAAACCAGCGCGGCAAGGACGGCAAGAATTCGGATCATGGAAACTCCAAGTCGAGGTGAAAGTGGAGGTGAAAGGAGGCGAGTTGATGCGGAAGAACGTCTGGTGTTGGGCGTGTTGTCGCGAAGCCGGTTCCGTTTTGCGAACGAACGCGCGATCAGGCGAATTTGGCTTTCAGGCTAGCGACAACCGACGGCGGCACGAACGCCGAGACATCGCCGCCCATGGCCGCGATTTGGCGTACCAGTGTGGCGGTGATCGGGCGGACCGCAACCGAGGCCGGAACGAATACGGTATGCACGTCCGGCGCCATGGTCTCGTTCATGCCCGCGATCTGCATTTCGTAGTCGAGGTCCGTGCCATCGCGGAGGCCGCGAATCATGACGGTAGCGCCGATCTTTTGCGCCGCCGTGACGGTGAGATTATCGTAGGTCGTGCATTCAAAGGCGCAGCCGGCCTGCCCGGCGACCGGCCCAAAAACCGCCTGTACCATCTCCAGCCGCTCATCCACCGAAAACAGCGGTTTTTTGCCAGGATGGACCCCGATGGCGACGACCAGCCGGTCGCACAGGCCGACGGCGTGGCGGACCACGTCCAGATGGCCGTTGGTCACGGGATCGAATGAGCCGGGATAGAGCGCGATACGGGGCATAAACCCCTCTACCCCGCCCCGAGCGGCGTCGCAAGGCGCGCTGGTTCCCCAGACCGGGCCAAAGAGCCCGATTTTTATTTCAGGCCGGTAAATGAACCACTTGCGGGGTCACCGCGTCTGCTTGGCAGGCCGCATGTTTCGTCCCCACCGGGGCGACGAAACAAAACTCGGGTGGGATGAAACCATTTTCCGCCTCTGTGAAGACATCCCGAAACGGCCGGTGGGTATCACAGCGTTAACGAAGCGACGGGCCGAAACGGCCCATTGACAGGGGACCGTCATGATCAAAGCTCTTTCCGCGATCGCAATTGCTGCCTTTACCGCCGCAGCTCTTACCGTTCTTCCCGGATTTGCCCCGGAGGTTGCGGCCAGCGTACCGCAGGCCCTCGCCAAGGCCGACCGGCTCGACATTCGCCCGGTTGGCCGCGACTGCTCGCAGCAGGCATGGCCCAATTTCGAAGCCTCCTGCCTGCGTGTCGCCGGCACCAAGGCCACCAACATCAAGGTTGCCCGGCTGGTGACCGCGGATCGCACGCCATAAGACTTTGCTGCTTCCCGGCGTAGTCCATCAAATTTGCGCGATGGTAATTTGCGACGTGGCGTCGCAGACTGCGCCCTGACCGTGTACCTGCCGGCGACCGACCGGCGGCTACGATCAGTTGGGGGAGTAGCCTGTGACCGCCACGCCCGTTAGCGACCATCTCAAATCCACCGCATTGCCCGTAACGGCCACGATCGGCGCCCTCGGTGTCGTCTACGGCGACATCGGGACCAGTCCGCTTTATGCGCTCAAGGAAGCGGTCAAGGCAGCCGCCCATGGCGGGCCGCTGACGCATGAGGCCATCCTGGGGGTAGCGTCGCTGATCCTGTGGGCGCTGATCCTGATCATTTCGATCAAATACGCGATGCTGATCATGCGCGCCGACAATCGCGGCGAAGGCGGCATCGTCGCGTTGCTGGCGCTGCTCTCGGCGCGCAACGCCCAGCCGGGAACGTGGCGCGCGCAATTACTGATCGTCGGCCTCATTGGCGCCGCGCTGCTCTATGTCGACGGCGCCATCACGCCGGCGATCTCGGTGCTATCAGCGATCGAGGGCCTCAAGGTCGACGCGCCGTCGCTCACGCCGCTCGTGGTGCCGCTGACCATCGCCATCCTGATCGGCCTGTTTGTGATCCAGAAACAGGGGACCGGCTTCATCGGCAAAATATTCGGGCCCGTCATGCTCGGCTGGTTCGCCATTCTGGCGGCGCTCGGCATCCACGGCATCATCAAGGCGCCGGCGGTACTTGCCGCGTTGAGCCCGCTTTATGCGTTCGACTTCCTGATCCACCAGGATTTCCGCGTCAGCTTTGCCATTTTAGGCGCGGCGTTTCTTGCCGTCACTGGCGGCGAGGCGATGTACGCCGACATGGGCCATTTCGGCAGGAACCCGATCCGGCTGGCATGGTTCGCCATCGCCCTGCCCGCTTTGGTGCTGAATTATTTCGGCCAGGCCGGACTGCTGATCACGGATCCGACCGCGATCGATAACCCGTTCTATCAGCTCGCGCCGGATTGGGCGCAGTATCCGCTGGTCGCCATCGCAGCCCTTGCCACCGTCATCGCATCGCAAGCGATCATCTCGGGCGTGTTTTCGCTGACCCAACAATCGATCCAGCTCGGCTTCCTGCCGCGCATGCGCATCACCCACACCACCAGCGACGCCATCGGCCAGATCTATGTGCCACTGGTGAACTGGCTGTTGGCGGCAGCAACGCTGGGCGCCGTGATCGGCTTCGGCTCCTCGGATGCGCTGGCCGGCGCCTACGGCATCGCGGTGTCGCTCTTGATGGCAATTACCACGCTGCTGGCGGCCCTGGTCGCCATCCAGTGGGGATACTCGCCGATCATCGTCATCGCCGTGAACGGGTTTTTCCTGGTGATCGATTGCATCTTCTTTGCCGCCAATTCGACCAAGCTGCTCGAGGGCGGCTGGTTTCCGCTGCTGCTCGCCGGCCCGGTGG
>CAXTOS010000155.1:0-4366 GCA_964245935.1 uncultured Novosphingobium sp. | reverse complement strand
ATGCAGACCGTGCCAGTCGCGCGGTCGAGCCGTGCGGCATAATCGGTGTCGACATAATCGCGCTGTGGCGGCGCTATCAGCGAGTCGCTGCTCGGAGCGGGCGGTGCGTAGGCTGCGACCGCCACCATCGGCCCCCGCAATCCCAGTGTGGCTCGCGGCGTGATCAGGGTTTCACCTGCGATCGACGACCCCGGAACGTCCCGCGGCGCGCCGTGGGGGCCGGGCAGGATCGGTGCCGGCACACCATCGGCGGCGCGACGGGCGCCGAACAATCCGGCTTCGCCGAACAGATAAATGTCCGTGAGCGTGGCGTGCGGGACGGTCCAGGACGGTGATACCGCGATCTGTTCCGGCGCCCGCCACAGCGCGATGACCTTGCGCAAGGAGGGCAGCCGCGACGGCATATCGGCCTCCGTCAACCGCAACGCCAGCGGTGCCGGTGCGATCAGGGTATCGCAGCCATCATCGTTGAGCTGTTGTTCGAAGACGTCGCCGTCGAGCGGATGATGCAGCGCCAGCGTTCCGCCCGACAATAGCCAGACCAGCAACGAGGAAACGAGGCCTGCGAAGGACGACGGCGCGAAGGCCGACATCATCTTGGCGCCCTGCGCCACGTCGCTTTCGAGGAAAACGGCGAGGCCGCCGGCGATCAGGTTCAGATGCGTGCGCGGGACCGCGCGAAAACCATCCGCGGTCACGTCGAAAGAAATAATCGCTGCCTTGCGGCTGTCCTGGATGTAGGCGCGCGTGGTTTCCGATGGATGGGCCAGCACATGGTCGAGCGATGCCATGCCTTCGGGCAGATCGTCGCCGAAGCCGCAGACGTGGCGGATCGAAAACGCCTCGGCGGCGGCGTTCATCGCCAGATCAGCATGGCTGACGCCGTCGATGGTGCTCATGCTCACAATCGCCCGGGCGCCGGTGCGATTGAGCGCCACCGTCAACTCCGCCTGGCGCCAGAGCATGGGAAGCAGGGCTACGATCAGCCCGGCGCGATGCGCGGCCAGCACGGTGAGCATGAACTCGACGGTATTCGGCAATTGAACCGCGATCACGGAATTGGCCGGCAGGCCCGATTCGATGAAATGCGCCGAAAGCGCCGAGATCGCCCGGTCGGCCTGCGCGAAGCTCAGCCGTTTGGGTGGTTGCCCGGTCACGCGCAGCTTGTTGATCGGATCGATCAACGCCAGCGCGTCCGGCTGACGCGCCAGGATACGTCGAAACAATCCTTCCAATGACGGCGATGGGGCGGTTTGGATCACGGAATCACTTCACAAGGTCACTTCACTGCTTCGAACGGGCAGCCGGTCGTTGCCACCAGGTTTCCGGGAGATAGCCCGTCAAGGCGGTGGTGCCAGGCCGTTCTATCCGATTCCAGCGTGCGATCCATTGCTCTCTGACGTTAAACAGGGGGATAGCGTAGAAGCCCGACATCAAGGCCCGGTCAAGCGCACGCACCGCCGAGACGAATCCGGGACGCTCGCGCGCCGCCAGCATCGCTGCGATCATGGCATCGATCGCGGGGTCTTTCGCCCCCATGTAGTTGCGCGTGCCCTGACTGTCCGCGGCCCGGCTGCCCCAGTAGAACCATTGCTCGTTGCCCGGCGACAGCGATTGGTCCCAGCGGTTCTGGATCATGTCGAAATCGAAACCGAGCCGGCGCTGGTCGAATTGAACGCCATCCACCGAGCGAACCGTGGCCTCGATCCCGGCGCGCTTGAGATCGCGCACATAGGCCAGCGCGACTCGCTCCTGGTCGCGTGTGGTCACCAGGATTTCGAAGGTGAAGGGCGTTTTGGTCGAACGTTGCCGCAGCACCGTACCGTCCAGATCGTAGCCGGCCTGGGACAGCAGCGTCAGCGCGCTGCGCAGCGTGGTGCGATCGCGGCCCGAACCGTCGGTGATGGGAAGGCGATAGCTGCCGTCGAGAATATCGGGCGCAATGTCCGATCCGAACGGCTTGAGCAGTTCGCGTTCGCGGTCATCGGCGGCTCTGCCATAGGCCGATAATTCGGATCCGGCGAAGAAGCCCGCCGAGCGCGCGTAAAGGTCGAAGAAATAATTGTGGTTGATCCATTCGAAGTCGAACAGCAGCGTCAGGGCCTGACGCACGCGGATATCGGAAAACAGCGGGCGCCGGGTGTTGAACACCAGGTATTCCGACGGATTCGGCACCCCGGTCTTGATGGTGTCGCGGATCACCTCGCCATCGCGGGCGGCGGGAAAATCATAGCCCTCGTGCCAGCGCAGCGGCTCTCTCTCGTCGCGAAAATCGTAGAGGCCGCGTTTGAAGGCTTCAAACTGGCCGTTGGCCTCGCGATAGAAATCAAGCCTGATCTCATCGAAGTTCCAGAGGCCGCGATTGACCGGCAGGTCGCGGCCCCAATAATCGGGATTACGGGTGAACGTGACGCTGGCGCCGGGTTTCACCGCGGTGACGCGATAGGGACCGGATCCGATCGGCGGCGACATCGAGGTTTCCTCGAAGGTCGCGACATCGATGGCGTGCTTGGGCAGGACTGGCATCAGGCCGAGGATCAGCGGTAGCTCGCGATCGTGGACCCCGCCAAAATCGAACCTCACCGTAAGCGGGTCGAGGGCCTCGGCCTGGGCGACCTTGGAATAATATTGGCGATGGTTGGGACGACCATGATCGCGCAGCAAGGCCCAGGAAAACAGCACGTCCTCTGATCGCACCGGCTGGCCGTCCGAGAAGCGTGCTTTGGCGTCGAGATGGAAGGTGACGTAGCTCCTGATGTCGTCGGTTTCCACGCTGTCGGCCAACAACCCGTAAAGCGTAAAGGCTTCGTCATCGCCGCGCGCCATCAGGCTTTCGTAGACATAGCCGCGCTCGAATCCATACCCCCTGATCTGCTGCACCGCGACGCCCCGCACGATCAGGGGATTGAGGCTGTCGAAGCTGCCGAGCAGGCCCTGCACCAGCCGGCCGCCTTTCGGCGCGTCGGGATTGGTATAGGGCATATGGCTGTAATTCGCCGGCAGCGCCGGCGCGCCATGCATGGCGAGCGCATAACGGGGTTCCGCCGAAACCTGATTTGGCTGCACCGAGACTTGGCTTGGCTGCGAGGCCTGACTTGGCTGCGCCGAGATTTGGCCGGCGTCGGTCGCGATGAAAAGGCCAAGGGTGAGGGCACCACCCACCAAGGCGCGAACGCGCTGGTATCTCGAACCCCGCAAACCATCGCGCTGATTTGATTCGATATCCCTCACTTCGGCAGGTGTATCACAGCGGCCCGCATTCGGCGCCGGCAGGCATCAAAGATGCTTGTCGGCATTGATCTTTCCGCGCGCCGCTGTATGAAGACGTGCAATTGACCAGGGCACTCGGCCTGTCACGTATCTGCCTTAATTGGCAAGGAGACAGCCGCCCCCAAACGGTCAGGTCTCCGGTGCCTGCGGCGGTTTCGGGCGCTTCCGTTCAGAAAGGGTTTTCTGCAATGAATTTCCGTATCTTGGCCGCGTCGGCCGGGCCGCGTGGGCGGGGTTTCGCCCTGTTGGCGGCCACCGCATTGGCCGCGTTGTTTATGGTTTCGGAGGCGCAGGCCCAGGCTCCGGCCCCGGCGGCTCCCGCGCCGGCCGCGGCACCCAAGGCCAAGCCGAAGGCGGCGCCGAAACCTGCTCCCGCCGCGCCGGCCCCGGCCGCCCAGGCGGCACCGCCGGCTGCAGGAGCCCCTCCCGCGGCAGCGGCGGGCGCCCAGCCCGCGGACCAGCAGGTTCAGCTGATCTATGCGCCCTGGACCAAGTTCTGCCTGAAGGGCCAGGATGCCAACGCCAAGCAGGTCTGCTTCACCGGCAAGGACGGACGCATCGAGTCCGGCCAGCCGGTCATCGCGGCCGTCATCATCGAGCCGGAAGGCGAGCCGAAGAAGATCCTGCGCGTCACGCTTCCGCTCGGCATGCAGCTGATCCACGGTACCCGCGTGATCGTCGACGCCAACGCGCCGATGCAGAGCCCCTACGTGATCTGTTTCCAGAATGGCTGCATGTCGGACTACGACGTGACCCCGGAATTGCTGGCGAACATGAAGAAGGGGCAGAACCTGGTGATCCAGGCCATCAATTCCAACGGTGCGCCGCTGACCCTGCCGTTGCCGCTGGCGGAATTTGCCAAGGCCTATGACGGTCCGCCGACCGACCCGAAGGTATTCGAAGAAACCCAGAAGAAGCTGCAGGAAGAGCTGCAGAAGCGCGCCGAGGACGCTCGCCAGAAGCTGCAGGCCCAGCCCGGAGGCGCGGCTCCGGCCACTCCGGCTGCGAAGTAACAAGCCGCGATGTCAGCAAAAAGGCGCCGGATCCGGCGCCTTTTTTATTGGGGAGTGCGGTCATCCCGAGCGATGACGGAGCG
>CAXTOS010000154.1:0-4458 GCA_964245935.1 uncultured Novosphingobium sp. | reverse complement strand
ACCGGCGGTCGGCGTGGCGCATCGGATCATCGCGCGGATGCATGGCGACGATCGCGTCGCGCAGCAAACCGCCGAAGCCCGGCGCACCCGCGAGCCGGTCGCGCTGATGGCGCGCATCGCCCAGGCACTGCCGGCGGGCACCACCATCCAGCGGTTCAGCTGGCAAGACAACGCGGTGCAGCTGGCCGGGTATCACCCGCCCCGCGCCGAGGTGTCCGGCGGCCTGCGCCGCGCCGGGCTGGCTGTGGCGCGCTATGGCGACACTTCTGACGAGGCGCAGACCCCGCTTGGCGAACCGTTCGAAGTGACCGTGCGGCTGGGAGGGCACTGAATTACGATGGCGCTGTCCAGACGTGAATCGCGGCTTGTGGCGATCCTCCTGCTGGTCGCGGCGGTGGCGCTGGTCGATGTCGCCGCGGTCCAGCCGCTGCAGGGCGGCTTTGCCGCGCGCGCGCAGCAGCGGCAGGAGTTGCTGTCCCGCTATGCCGCCAACGATCGCCTGATCGGCGCCATTCCCCGGCTCGGTCGCGAAGCGGCGCAGCGCGATCGGCAACTGTCCAGCTATATGCAGTTCGCGCCCGACGCGGCCGCCGCCGCCGACATCTTGCGCGACCGGCTACAGTCTGCCGCCAGTGCCGCAGGCGGGGAATTCCATGGGGCTGAGGATATCACGACAGCGCCCGGGCCGTCCGGCCCATCCGGCATGGTCGCCACCCGCGCCGCGGTGCGGCTGTCGCCCGCCCAACTGACCCGATTTCTGATCCTGCTTGAAAACGCCCGCCCGTTCGTCACGATCGATGCCCTGGCCGTCCACGCCGATGACACGCTCGTCGCTAACCGGGCCCCGACCCTGGAAGTCAATCTGGAGGCTGCGATTGCCTATCGTCCTGCCCCCCCGCGGTAGCCTTTTACCGGCACGCGGCAGCCGCGCCCGGCTGCCGTTCCTGCTGATCCCGGTGCTGGCCGGGATGGCGGTGATGCAGCTCGCCTGGCCGGAGCGTATCGACCTGCCGCCCGGCGGAGCGGTGGCGCGGGTCGGTGTGCTTGCCCTGCCCGACGCCCCGCCCGTGGTGATCGCGCCGCTGCCGGCGAGCCGCGATCTGTTTGCGCCGCCGGCCAGGCGCGGCATCTCAAATGCCGCCGGCGATCCGCTTGACGGCGCGGTGATCGCCGGCGTGATGCAACAGGGCCTGCTGCGGCTGGGCATCGTCCGGCAGGCCAACGGCCAGGTGCGCTATGTCGGGGTCGGCGGTGCCGTCGGCGGCTGGCGGCTGGCCGCGCTGGACCAGGCCGCGGCCCGGCTGACCGACGGTCCCGGCCAGAGCCTGCTGGTGCCTTATGGCATGCATGCGTCGCCGCTGAAAAATATCGGTGCTCCCCTCGCAAGCCACGCTCCCGAGCTTGGAAATTCAGGCTCTCCTCAGGCATTCGAAAGAGGACAATGAAACTGCACAGATCGCCTGCCGTATCAATTGCGGCCTTGGCCCTTGCGGCGGGCGCAACGGCCCAGGAACCACCGATCCCCATCCCGCCGACACCGGTAATCGCCCAGCAAGGCGATCCCACCAGCTCGCTCGACGTGCCGGTGCGGTCCACGGTGCTGCCCGGCACTGCGCCCATGCCGGTAGTGCCCAGGGTCAGGCAGCAGCCACCCAGACATGGCGATATCGCGCTCAACCTGCCAGCCGTCGACGTGGCGACGCTGGCGCACGCCGTGCTGGGCGATCTGCTGCACCGCAATTACACTATTGCCCAGGGGGTCGGCGGCACAGTCACTTTCATCACCCCGTATCCGGTGGCCCGGTCGGCCTTGCTCGGGCTGCTGGAAAACGCGCTGCGGACGGCCAACCTGGCGCTGGTCCCGGTCGCCGACGGCTACGAAATCCAGACAGCGGCGGGCGCCCAGCAATTGATTGCGCCCGAGGCGACCGGCTTCGGCACCGAGGTGATCAACCTGCGGTTCATCAACCCCGACCAGCTGCGCAAGCTGCTCGATACGGTACTGCCCGGCGTGGTCATCTCGACCAGTGCCGCGTCGGCCACCCTGACCATTGCCGGCACCACGGGGCAACGGGCGAGCGCGCGCGACCTGGCGCACCAGTTCGATGTCGACTGGCTGCGCAGCACCAGCTTTGCCTTATACGTGCCCGAGCGCACCGATGCGCGGCTGATCGTGCCTTCGCTGGACAGGCTGATCAACGCCCCGGACTCGCCGACGCAAGGCCTGGTGCGGCTGATCGCGATGGACCAGCTCAACGGCATCCTGGCGATCAGCACCCAGCCGCAATATCTCGACGACGTGCGCCGCTGGGTCGAAATCCTTGACCGCGAGGGCGAAGCCAACGAACGCCGCATCTTCGTCTACCGCGTGCAGAATGGCCGCGCCAGGGAACTGACGCGCACGATCAACTCCGCCTATGGCGCGTCGGGCGATAGCGGTGCAAATGATGCCGCCGCAGATCCATTTGGTGAAAACCGCCAGACCGGCAGCACCAACCCGGTCAACAATCCGGGTTCGCCGCCGGCTTCCCGTGGCGCCGAAACGCGCCCGCCGGGGACCAGATCGGGCGCCGGCGACGGCAACGCTGCGGACAACAACGGTGCGGGCAGCAACGGTTCGGGCGCACCGCAAGCGCGCGTCACCGCTGATGAAAACAACAATGCGGTGATCGTCTTTGGCACCCCGCGCGAATTCGCCATCGTCGAGGACGCGCTGCGCAAGCTCGATCTGCCGCCCAAACAAATCCTGATCGAGGCGGCGATCACCGAGGTCACCCTGACCAACAACACCAGTTTCGGCGTGCAGTGGAACTATGCCAGCGGCAACACCAGCGTCGGCTATTCCGAAGGCGGCACAGCGGCGCCGACGCAGGTTTTTCCCGGATTTTCCTATTTCTATTCGGGCAACAGCATCACCGCCACGCTGAACGCCCTGCAGCAGCATACCCAGATCAAGGTGGTCTCCGCGCCCAAGCTGCTGGTGCTCAACAACCAGACCGCCGCATTGCAGGTGGGCGACGAAGTGCCGATCTCGACCGGCACCGCCACCGGCCTGTCCAGCAGCACCGCCGCCATCGTCAGCACCATCGAGTACAAGGACACCGGCGTCATCCTCAAGATCACGCCCCGGGTCAATGCCAGCGGCATGGTCCAGCTCGATGTCAGCCAGGAGGTCAGCCAGGTCAGCGCGCCCACCACCTCTTCCGCCGCACAGTCGCAATCGCCGACCATCTCGACCCGGCGCATCGCCACGACCGTGGCGGTGCACGACGGCCAGGTGATCGCGCTGGGCGGGTTGTTCAGCGACCAGCGGACGGTGGACCGGCACGGCATCCCCCTGCTCTCGCAAATCCCCTACATCGGCAGCCTGTTCGGCACGCATGCCATCAACCACCAGCGCACCGAGCTGATCGTGCTGCTGAAGCCGCATGTGCTGGCCACCGACGACGATGCCCGCGCCGTCACCGACGAACTGCGCCAGAAGCTGAGAACGCTCCAGCCCTTCCACCGCACCGGCACCATGCCGTGAGCGCGGAGCCATCGCAAGGCGAACGGGGCTATGCGCTGATCGCGGCGGTGGCGGCGATCGCGGTGTTCGGCGCGCTGGCACTGGCGATCGCGACGGCCACCCGGATCAGTATTGCCGGGGGCGACGGCGAGCTGGCCCGCGCCCGGGCCGACGCCGCTGCGGACGCCGGATTGGCCATCGCGCTGCAGGGCCTGATCGAGGGCGATGAAGACATGCTGGCCCTGGTCGGCGGACGCCGGCGCCGGATCGATTTCGCGGGCGCCCGGCTGACCATCCGGGTGACCGACGAACGCGGCAAGATCCTGCTCAACCATATCGAGGACGACACCGTCACCCAGCTGCTGGAACAGACCGGCCTGTCCGGCGACGAACTGGCGGTCGCCCGTGATTCGCTGCTCGACTGGCTCGACAGCGATGATCTGCCGCGTGCCAACGGCGCCGAGACGCAATATTATGCCAGGCTGGGCATCGCTCCGCGCAACGGCCCCCTGGCGTCCATCGACGAATTGGCGCGCATCCGCGGCTTCACCCCCAGGCTGATCGACCAGCTGCGGCCCTATGTCACGATCGACAACGACGCGCTGCCGTTCGACCCCGGCCACGCCCAGCCCCAGGCGCTGGCGGTGATGAGCACTGCCGGCGGCGATTGGCCCGAAGTGATCGAGCGTCAACGCGAAATGTCCGGCGAGCAACCGGCGCTGGACGCCGCCCAGCCCAAGGCCTTGCTGGGCCGCCCGCTGACGATCGCGATCGATGCTGATGCCCCCGGCGGCGGTCACGCCCATCGCGAAGTGATCGCGGTGATTACCGGCAGACCGTTGCAGCCGTACGTCATCCATTCAGTGCAATAGGGTGATGCCGGGGCTGATCGGCGCTTAGAGTCTTTCCGGTTAAGACGGTGCCAGCCCGCTCCCCCGCCCGGCCACCCA
>CAXTOS010000153.1:0-4506 GCA_964245935.1 uncultured Novosphingobium sp. | reverse complement strand
CACTTGCGCGCCGGACACCGCCTCGCGCGCATCCTGCGTGAAACGGATATCCGCCCCGGCGGCGCGCGCGCGTGCGACGAAGCCGGCATCGGGATCGTACCCCGCCGGGCTGCCGATGCAGATGGCAAATCCGAGCAATCCAGCCGCTTCGATCAACGAATGCAGGACATTGTTGCCGTCGCCCAGCCACGCCATCCGGAGCCCCGGCAAGGCAAAGCCCCGCTCCACCAGGGTCAGCAGATCGGCCATGATCTGGCAGGGGTGCGACTGATCGGTCAGGCCGTTGATCACCGGCACGCTGGCGTAATGCGCCAGTTCCTCGATCTTGGCGTGATCGTGGGTGCGGATCATGATTGCATCGACCATGCGGCTGAGCACGCGCGCGGTATCGGCGATCGATTCGCCGCGGCCCAGTTGCATCCCGCCCGCTTCCATGACGATGGCGCTGCCGCCCAATTGGCGCATGGCCATGTCGAACGAGACGCGGGTGCGGGTCGAATTCTTTTCGAAGATCATCGCCAGGACATGGCCGGCCAGCGGCGCATCGGTGTCGCTCGCACCTTTTGGCCGGTTCAGCCGCGCCGCCTTGCGACCCAGCGCATCGGTGATCATCGCCGTCACGGCATCGCCGCCGGCATCGCCGAGATTGAGGAAATGCCGGGTCATCACGCAGGTTCCGCCGGGCTGTAGCTGGCCGCGGCGGCCGAAAGCTTGTCCATGAATTCGTCGATATGGCTGTCGTCGATCACCAGCGGCGGGACCACGCGCATGGTGTTGTCGCCGCCGGCAACGCTCAGCAGGCGATGCCGGTCACGCAAATGAACGACGAACTGGCGAGCCTCGACCTTGAGCTTGATGCCCAGCA
Organism: uncultured Novosphingobium sp.; assembly: GCA_964245935.1. Taxonomy (GTDB): domain Bacteria; phylum Pseudomonadota; class Alphaproteobacteria; order Sphingomonadales; family Sphingomonadaceae; genus Novosphingobium. The sequence continues at coordinate 3,641 of CAXTOS010000153.1, read as the reverse complement.
ACAGCCCCCGGCCACGCACTTCGACGAAGATTTCGGGATAATTGCCGATGAATTGTTCGAGCCGCGCGCGCAGCCTATCGCCCTTGGCGCGTACATCGGCCAGGAACGCGTCGTTCGCCACCACGTCGAGCACCGCTTCGCCCGCCGCCATCCCCAGCGGATTGCCGCCGTACGTCGAGCCATGCGTGCCCACCACCATGCCGCGCGCCGCCTTTTCGGTGGCCAGGCAAGCGCCTAGCGGAAATCCGCCGCCCAGACCCTTGGCAGTGGCCAGGATGTCGGGCGTGATGCCATATTGCTCATAGGCATAGAAGGTGCCGCTGCGAGCGACGCCGCATTGCACCTCGTCCAGCACCAGCATGAGATCGTGCTCGTCGGCGAGCTGCCGCAATCCGGTCATGAAGCTGTCGGAGGCCGGGCGAATACCGCCCTCACCCTGGATCGGTTCGACCAGAAAGCCGGCGGTATGCGGGCCGATGGCGGCCCGGGCGGCGTCCAGATCGTTGAATTCCACGTATTTGAAGCCGGGCAGCAAGGGCAGGAAACCCTTGTGCATTTTTTCCTGGTTCGATGCGCTGATCGTTGCCAGCGTGCGCCCATGGAAGGCGCTGGTAAAGGTGATCAGTTCATATTTGTGATCATTGCCGCCGTGCTGGTGATAGGCCCGCGCGGTCTTGATGGCGCATTCCACCGCTTCGGCGCCCGAATTGGTGAAGAACACCGTGTCGGCAAAGGTCAACTCGACCAGGCGTTGCGCCAGATGCTCCCCCTGCGGGCTGCCGTAGAGGTTGGAGACATGCATCAGCGTTGCTGCCTGCCGCTGGATCGCGCCGATCAGCCCCTCGTGCGAATGGCCCAGGATATTGACGGCGATGCCCGCCGCAAAGTCGAGATAACGCTGCCCGTCCTCGCCGATCAGGTGGCAATGATCGCCGCGCACCGGGCGCACGGCGCTGCGGCCATAGACCGGCATCAAGGGGGTGATCGACATGGAATCTTCCTTAAAAATTGACGAGTTGCATCCGGAAAACCGAACGACAAATGGCGGCTACCCGGCTGGAATGCCGGATAGCCGCCATGACGCGAGATCAATGTTCGCTTGCCCCGATCCGGTCAGCCGCCCAATTCAGCTTGGGGCGGGCCGACCCGGCACGTGAACGAAGCGGACGGGTTCAGCCCTGGTGCGCCACCAGGTTGACCGCCGAGTACTTGCCTCGTCGATCGACCTCGATGTCGAATTCCAGCCGGTCACCTTCCGCCAGTTCCCGCATGCCGGACCGTTCTACCGCGCTGATATGCACGAATGCGTCGGGTTGCCCATCGTCGCGAGTGATGAAGCCGAAGCCTTTCATCGCGTTGAAGAACTTCACCGTGCCGGTGGCGCGTTCGCCGGTCAACTTGCGCTGCGGCGCTTCCTCGCGCTTGGCCACCGGGATGACATCGCCCATCGGGACCAGATCGCTGGCTGAAATCTTGCCGCCGCGATCCACCAATGTGAATTCCAGCCCCTGCCCTTCAGCCAGGCCTTCCATCCCGGCGCGCTCGACTGCGCTGATGTGCACGAACACATCCTCGCCGCCGTCTTCACGCTGGATGAAGCCGAAACCTTTTTGAACGTTGAAGAATTTCACGACGCCCTTGCTCTGGCCGACCACTTGCGCCGGCATCCCGCCGGCGCCGCCACCGCCGCTGCGGGGTGCGCCGAAGCCGCTGCCGCCGCCGGCACCGCCGCCGAAGCCACCGCTGCGCGGTGCGCCAAAGCCGCTGCCGCCGCCGGGCCCACGGCCACCGCCGGCGCCCCCGCCGCCGAAGCGATCACCACCACCAGCGCTGCCGCCGCCACCGAAAGGATCGAAGCTTTCCTCGCCGAACCCGTCGCGCTTGTCTCGGCCCCTGCCGCGACGTCCTCTATCAAAACCCATAAACCCGAACGTACCTTCGCTTCGCCCATTACACACCGACCGGCACGTGGACGATCCGCGCCGATCGACAAGATCAGTGGCCGGATTGGTGCGCGGCACTGTCCCTGGATCATCATGCATATAGGAAAAAAATAGCGATTGCGAACAGATTCGAAAGTCAAGTCAAAGCGCATTTCTCCCGCGCCATCATCGCTTTGCCTGAGCGGCCGCTTGTCAGAACGGCCTGCACTTGGCACAAGCGCGGCGATCGAATGCCAATCACCATGACGGCTATTCACCCGGAGTTCCACGCATGTTCGTCCAATTATCCGACCAGGTCTGGGCCAGCCCGCAAATCGGCGTTGCCGAAGTGGGCGAGGCAGCCGCACAAGGCATCGGGCTGATCATAAACAATCGGCCGGAAGGCGAGAGCGACGACCAGACCTGTGGCAGCGACATCGCCGCGGCAGCCCACGCCGCCGGCATTGCCTATGTCGCGATCCCGGTCACCCACGCGGGATTCAGCGAGCCACAAGTGTCGGCCATGGCCGCAGCACTGGGCGATACCGCCGTGCCGGTGCTGGCCTATTGCCGCTCCGGGACGCGCTCGACCCTGTTGTGGGCATTGGCCGAGGCCAGCCGCGGCGCCGACCCGGGCGAACTTGCCCGCCAGGCTGCCCATGCGGGCTACGACGTCTCGAGCATCGCCCCGCTGCTCGACATGCTCGCCACGAAGGCACGCGCCGGCCCGATGTAATGGAGGATGCGAGGGGTTGGCCCCATAGGCGCCAACTTGGTAATCCCCTCGTGCTCCCCCCGCTGGAACGGGTTCTGCGGCCGACGACCCCCACACAAAAAGAGGGCCGGAGCGGCTGGCTCCGGCCCTTCAGGCATGTTCGCAGGAGGAACGTCGGATGGCGGGACCGAGGGAGGAGAGGAGCCCCGACCCCGCCAAGCAGGCTGGCGTGATTTCAGGCCGGATGGTTTCATCTGGCGGCCGAAATCACGGCAAACAGGAAATTGCCATCGCCTCTCCGGTCCACCTGAACCGGAGAGGCGATAGTCTCAGTAGTTGTAGGCGCGTTCGCCGTGCTCGGTGATGTCCAGGCCTTCGCGCTCGGCATCTTCACCGGGACGCAGGCCGAAGATCTTGTCGATGGCGAAGTAGAGGATCGCCGAAACGATACCCGACCACAGCAGGGTAACCGAAACACCGGTAGCCTGGACCACCATCTGGTGGGCCATGTTATAGGCGTTATGCGGATCGGTACCCGAGACATAGGGGAACTTCGAGTAGTCGGCCGCGCCCTGGCCACCCAGCGAAGGTGATGCCAGGATGCCGGTCATCAATGCGCCGACGATACCCCCGATGCAGTGGACGCCGAACACGTCGAGCGCATCGTCGTAGCCGAACATGTTCTTCACCTTGGTGACGAAGAAGAAGCAGATCGGCGATACCAGCAGACCCAGCACGATCGCGCCCATCGGCCCCACGTAACCCGAAGCAGGGGTGATGGCGACCAGGCCGGCAACCGCACCCGAAGCAGCGCCCAGCATCGAAGGCTTGCCGTGGATGAACTGGTCGCAAAGCGCCCAGCTGACGGCTGCGGCGGCGGTGGCGAAGTAGGTGTTGATGAAGGCCAGCGAAGCACCGCCGGTGGCTTCGAGGTTGGAACCGGCGTTGAAGCCGAACCAGCCCACCCACAGCAGCGAGGCGCCGATCATGGTCATGGTCAGCGA
>CAXTOS010000152.1:0-4553 GCA_964245935.1 uncultured Novosphingobium sp. | reverse complement strand
CCGCGCTGTACAGCACGGTGTCGATCTACCCGCCCTCGGCATCAGCGATGACGGTTTGCTACGGCTTCGTATGCCGGCGCCGCGAGATCCTCGCCTTCACACCCGGCGACCATCGCGCGCTGGCGCAGATTCTCGCTTCCGGCCGCGCGTCGGCCGCGGCGGAGCGGGCGGCGGTGCAGAAGGCCGTGATCTGGTTCGATCGCCGCATGGGCCCGATCATCGGGACCAACAAGCGGGTCGCCAACGCGGATATCCGCGCGATGGACGACAAGCATAATTTCGATTGCTGGGATACCACCCGCAACACCACGAGCCTGCTGCTGGTGCTGCAGGAATGGGGCCTGTTCAAGTTTCATACGGTCGGCGACCCGCATTACCGGGGCAATGCGCTGGTGTTGCAGCTGCCGCACAACACTGCCGTGCTGGTCGAGCGCGCGACCAAGGTCGAGTGGGTGGTCGACATGTGGCCGCGCGGCTATGCGCAGCCGCCGGACGTGATGACGCTCGAAAAATGGGTCAAGGAAGATTGAAAAATCGAACCGCCGCAGGTCGCGTCAGTAAGTCGCGTCAGTAAGTCGCGTCAGTAAGTCGCGTCAGTAAGTCGCGTCAGTTCGCCGGCACCGTTTGCGCTAAATCGAATGCCCGCTCTAAATCACACGCTCAAAATCACACGTTCACGCCAAAACACACGCTTACGCCAAAACAAATGCGCGCAAGAGCATGGCCTGCTCCTGCCGAACCTCGTTTTTGTGGAGATGCCCCCGCAAGCCCCGCTCCCGGATGATGTCCGAGAGGGTGCCGCTGCCGATCCCGAATGTTCAGGCTTTAAAGTCCAGACCTAAAAGTCCTGACCTTAAAGTCTTCAGCTCAAACCTTGAGGTTCTCGGCCGAAGTCTTGCCGCGATTGGCTACCTCTTCGTACTCCACCGTCTGCCCCTCGTTGAGCGATGACAGGCCAGCTTTCTCGACTGCCGAAATATGAACGAAAACATCCTTGCCGCCACTTGAAGGTTGGATAAATCCATAGCCCTTGGTCGCGTTGAACCACTTCACAGTACCTTTAGCCATCACGTCGTCTCCGCGGGATCAAAAATTGATCACGAACTGCCAGTCCCCGCAAACCGGCATGCCCGACCAGCGTACGATACGCGGTCTGCGCGAACCTTGATAGAGGTTAAACGACATCCTGATTCTGGCAAAAAAACGATCATAATCGCGGCGCATTTCGCGATTTTTGCCGGTTTTGCCGGTAATTTTCTCGTACTTGGCCCGGACTTAGCCCATCCTTAGCCCGGTTTTGAACGCGGCAAAGCGTCCGGCCATCCGGCTTTTAAGGAAAAACCAACCCCATATCCCCCGTTGCCCACGCCCCGCGCGCGGCCGGGTTTCGATCGAATTTTACAAACTTAGTCCGCGAAAAAGCAAAACCCCGGCCGCGCGAGGCGACCGGGGCATTTGGATCTAAAACGTCGAAATGACGATCAATAGCAGACGTTGAACGTCCGCAGGCGATAGCCGAACGGGGTAATCACGCCGCGCGTGACGTAGCAACCGTCGCCGTAAGCGGGAGCGGCGACGTAGCCGACGCGGAAGCCGTGGTGATGAAAGCCACCCCAGCCACCGCCCCATCCACCGCCCCATCCACCGCCCCACGAATGGGCGGAAGCAGCGGACGGAGCCAGCGCCATCGCGCTGAGTGAAGCTGCGGCAACAAGTCCAAGCGTGAGTTTGCGTAACATGGTCATTCTCCTCAAGTGATGCGCACTCGGCGCGGGTTTCAGTTTTCAGGTCTCAGGTTTCAGTCTTCAGGCTCAGTTTTTGCCCATCGCTCGTCAGTCGCCCCCTGCGAAAGCGAGGTTCGAGAAAATGCTTGATGGTTCGGGAAGAATTTTCTGAACGGTTATTCAGGAGCGAAGTTTAGCTACGCCGCGACGATGTCCAGATCGTCGACCAGCGCGGACAATTTTTGCGCGGCGTCAACGGTGCGCACGATCATCGGCCCGGAGCGCCCACGGATCGTCACTTCCTGCGCGGGCAAACTCTCCGCCGCAACACCGGCGGTGATGCGAACCTCTTCGGACAGGATCGCCTCGCAGGCCAGGCTCTTGGTCATGTCCTGCAGCCGTGCGGCGACATTGACCGCGTCGCCGAGCGCGGTGAATACCATGTGATCGCGGTAGCCGATGTCTCCGATGATCACCTCGCCGCCGTGAATGCCGATGCCGAAGCGGATCGGTTCATGCAAATCGTGGCTGAGAAATTGATTCAACTCCTCGATATTGGCAGCGATCATCGCCGCCGCCTTCAACGCCTGGCGGCAGGCGATTTGTGGGCTGCAATGCAGCCCGAACAGCGCCAGTTCTCCGTCGCCGACGAACTGGTTGGGCCGTCCGCCGCAGTCGATCACGGCCTGCGACACCGCGCTCAGGAACCGGTTGACGATAAAGACGGTATCGAACGGCAGTCGTTGTTCGGCGAGCTTGGTCGAGCCGCGCATGTCGACGAACATGCTGACGAGATAACGCTCCTGGCCGATCCGTTGCGGGTGCGACGCGTCTGCGCTGGCCGACATCATTTGCGGTATGAAGAGCTGGAAGAACGACAGGTCCGCGGTGGGGCGCAACTGACAGGCCAGCCTGATCGACGGATCGGCGGTTCCGACCCGATTCAGAACGAAGGCTTCCCGCACCGATGGCTCCGGCAATTTTCCGTGGTCTCCCACGATTCTGATGCGGCAGGTGGAGCAGCGGGCGCGGCCGCCGCAAACGCTGGCATGCGGCACATTGTTGCGCAGGCTTGCCTCCAGCACGCTCAGGCCCTTCGGCACCCGAACCGTACGGCCATTGCCGTAGGACAGGCTGATCATGCCGCCGCGTCGCTCGTACAAAGCGCGCGCGCCCTTTGCCAGCAGTACCAGCGCGATCAAAGCGAGATAGCCGATCAACAGATCGTCGGAGATATCATCCAGTGTTCGCTGTTGGGCTGGCGTGCCAACCTGGCGTTCCCCAAGATTGCTGGTCCGCCAGTCCGCGTTGTTGCTATCGGTGACGACGCTGCGGCCACCCTGATAAAAGCCGAGCAGCGCCAGCGTCGGAACCAGCACCGCCGCGGCGAGCAGGAAAGGCGCGGCAGGCTTGAAAAATGCTTTTATCCGCAGCCAGAAATAAAGCCCGATACTGCCGTGAACCCAGGCGATGACCAGCACTGCCGACATCAGCCAAATTCTGTACGGGCGTGCGACCCAGAACGAATAAAGTTCCTGCGGATAGAACTTCTCCTGAGCGAATAGCGACTGGCCGAGCCGCGCGCCAACGATATGCGCGATAATGAGCGCGGGGATGCTCAAGCCGAGCGCGAGCTGCAGCGGCTCGATCGCGCGCCAGTGAAATTGCCGGCGCTGGTAAAGCGCCCAGATCCCCAATCCGGAGTGAACCAGGGCCGCGCCATAGAACACGATCGCGACCGGCGGAAATCGCCAGAACAGCAGGTGGTAACGCAGCCCGGCGGCCAAAGCCGCCATCGAGATATTGCCAAGCGCATGGTTGAGGAAATGGCTGATCAGATAGGCAAACAGCACCAGGCCGCAGGCCAGACGAATCTGCCGGACGCCGACGCCACGGATCAATTTTGCGAACTGGGAGCGGGCGGCTGCGATCATATGATTCATGGAATGGATATCGGCGATGGTAGAGTTTTATTCCCCCCGTGACCACCTCTGTCCCGGCGTTTGCCGGGGTGAAGGCGGGTCGTTTCCATACCCAAAATATCTTCTCCGCCCCGTACGTTGACACCCCTTCCGGAGCGGGTGAGAAGGCGCCATGACGATTGCCCCGCCCGAAAACCGCGCCTGGCCGGACCGTGCCGTCCATCCGCCGGGCTCTTTCCTTCAGTCATGGCGGAGCGTCATCGCGCTGATTGCGGCGATGACGGCGATGCGGCTGGTCTATGCGAGCTTGGTCGATCTGCGCACGGACGAGGCCTATTATTGGACCTGGTCGAAGGAGAATGTGCTTTCCTTCCTCGATCACCCACCGATGATTGCATGGTTCATCCGCTTCGGCACCGCGATCTTCGGCGACACCAATCTCGGCGTGCGGTTTGCCGGCGTGCTGGCCATGCTGGTCACGCAATTGCTGCTCGCCGACATGGTACGGCGCGTGACCAACGACGCCAGGGCCATCGGGCTGGCGCTGCTGATGCCGGAGGCTGCGCTTTACTACGGGCTGTTGATGGCCAAGGTCTCGCCCGACGTCGCGATGATCCCGTTCGCGGTTGCGATGCTGTGGGCGCTGGTCCGGCTCGGCGAGAGCGGCGACGCGCGCTGGTGGCTGGCCGCGGGATTGTTCGCAGGGTTGGCGCTGCTGTCGAAATTCACGTTCGTGATGCTGCTTCCGGCGATAGCGGCCTTTATGCTGGTGCCGGCCTGGCGCTGGCGCTGGCTGAGCAGCCCGTGGCCCTGGCTTGCGGCGTTGATCGCGGTCGTGATTTTTCTGCCGGTCCTGATCTGGAATGCCGAGCACGATTGGGCGTCCTTTAAATTTCAGTTGGTGCGG
>CAXTOS010000151.1:0-4583 GCA_964245935.1 uncultured Novosphingobium sp. | reverse complement strand
GCCCAGCCAGGCGCCCAAGGCGTTGGCCGTGTTGAACGCGCTGTGATTGAGGGCGGCGGCCAGGGCCTGGGCGTCGGCGGCGATGTCCATCAGGCGGGTTTGCAGCGGCGGGCCCATGGAGAGCGCGGCAAAGCCGACGAAGAACAGGTTGATCGTCACCGCTGCCGCATTATAGGCGGTAACGGCGACCAGACCCAGAACGACCGCGTTCAGCACCAGGCTGATCCAGATCGCGCGCATGACCCCGCGATCCGCAAGCCAGCCGCCGAACAGGCTGCCTGCGACCATCCCGATACCGATGACCGAGAGCACCAGCGGAACCTGGGTCTCTTTCAGGCCGGACACGATGGTGAGCAGCGGGGTGATGTAGCTGTAGACGGCAAACACGCCGCCAAAGCCGATCGCGGCGATGCCCAGCGTCAGCCATACCTGCCCGCTCCTGAGCGCGCCGAGTTCGGTCATGGGGCTGGCGTCGGCCGGTGCGGGGATCGGGCGCAGCGCCATGCGGCACAGGATGGCGGTCGCCAGCCCGATGGCCGCCACGACGATATAGGCCGCACGCCAGCCGGCCAGTTGCCCCACCCAGGTCGCGAACGGCACGCCGACGACATTGGCGATGCTCAGACCCAGCATCATTCGTGCGACGGCCTGCGCCCGTTTGTCCGGCGGCACCAGTGAAGCGGCCACCAGCGAAGCGATGCCGAAATAGGCGCCATGCGGCAGGCCGGCCAGAAATCGCGCTGCAACCACCAGGCCATAGCTGGACGCGACGGCGCACAGCAGATTGGCGAAGGCAAAAAAACCCATCAGCCCGACCAGCATCGCCCGCCGCCCGGTCCGCGCGAAGATTGCCGCCAGCAACGGCGCGCCGAATACCACGCCCAGCGCATAGGCGCTGATCATGTGCCCCGCCACGGGAACGGCGACATGAATGTCGCGCGCGACATCCGGCAACAGTCCCATGGAGGCGAATTCGCCGGTGCCCAGCGCAAATCCGCCCAGGGCCAGCGCGAACTCGGCAGCACCGACGCCATAAGGTGGCCTTGCAGTCCGATCGACGGAAGCGGGATCGGCAGCCGTGTTCATAAGGTATTTCCCGGGCTCGGATTGGCTCCTCTCCCGAGCTGGCGCCTGTGACGCTCGGATCGACTATGAGCTTGCCCGGCGCGCTTTACAACCAGGCATCGATCAGCCGGGGAGACGGCAATGGCTATCCTGGCGCGTATGCCGTACCGGTCCTCCAGCCCGTGCATGCGTTTCCTCCCGAAATTGAAAGAGCCGCGCAAGATGTTCCAACTGGTGTTCGGCTTGCCGTGGCTGTACGTCGTCACCCGCTTCATCTGGCCGCTGCCGTGGACTGACACGGCCCGGATCATGGCTTCACTGGTCCTGCTGATCGCATCCCAATATCATTTGTGGAGCCGCCTTTCGTCCGGATCGATGTTCACGCCCGAATTCCCGCGACCCGTGGTGATCCTGTTCAACTGGGCGTTTGGCGCGATTGTCCTGCTGGCGGTGTTTCAGCTGGCGCTGGATCTGGCTACGCTGGTCGCCATGGGCGCCTGGCAGGTCGACCCGGCGATGCTGGTCAAGGCGCGTTACGCCATTGGGACCGCCGCCGGCGCGCTGGCGGCGCTGGGCGTTGTGCAGGCCATCCGGGTTCCGCCGCTGCGGGACGTGATCGTCACGATACCGCACCTGCCCGCATCGTTCGACGGCTACCGCCTCGTGCAGTTGACCGACCTCCACATCAGTCGGCTGTTTCCCCGGCGCTGGACCGATGCGGTGGTCGCCGCCACCAGCCGCCTGGGCGCCGATCTGATCGCGGTAACCGGCGATGTCATCGACGGCAGCGTCGCATTGCGACGGCTGGACGTGGAACCGCTGGGGGGGCTGGCCGCCCCCGACGGGGTCTACCTGATCCCGGGCAATCACGAATATCTGTCCGGCTATGATCAATGGATGGGGCATCTGGCCTCGCTGGGCATGGAGGTACTGGCAAATGCCCATGCGGTGATTGCACGCGGCGGTGACGCCATCGTGCTGGCCGGGGTCACCGATCCGGCCGCGCGGGGGAGCAACAGGCCCATGCCGGATATCGACCAGGCCCTCGCCGGCGCCCCGGCGAACGCCCCGATCCTGTTGCTCGATCACGAGCCCGGCCGGGCACGCACCGCCGCCGCCCGCGGCGTGGCCATGCAGCTGTCCGGGCATACCCACGGCGGCATGATCCTGGGCCTCGACCGCCTGGTCGCCCGGGCGAACGGCGGGTTTGTGTCCGGGCGGTATGATGTCGACGGCATGACCCTCTATGTCAACAACGGCACCGGCATCTGGCCCGGTTTCGCCCTGCGGCTGGGCAGGCCCGCGGAGCTGACGCGGATCACCCTGCGGCGCGGCTCCGGCATGCCCGCGGGGTAAGGCGCCGCAGCCTGGTTCAAAATTTTTTCGATTTACGTCGAACCGGCCGGTGTCGTCTGGAACAAAAAGGGCCTAATCTGCCGCCGCCTGGCGCACATCCTGCAACAGTTGCCCCTGCACCACCGCCAGTGCCGCCGCATTCAGTTCCTGCGCCCGCACCGCCCCATCCGCCTCGGTATAGCAACGCAGTTCCGGCGCATTGCCCGAGGGGCGCAGGTGGATGACATCGCCGCCCGCAAAGGTCACGCGTAGGCCGTCGGTGCGGTCGATGCGCTGCGCCTCACCCGCCAGTGCCCCGAAATACTGCGTCATGCGCGCCAGTTGGGCGCCGGCATCGCCCTGGTCGAGCCAGCCCAGCAGCGCCGCGCTGTCGGCGGTCGGGAAATTCTGGATACGCTCGCTGAAGGTCACGCGCGGCGGCAGCGCTGCCACCGCCTCGGCCACGCGGCCCGGCCGGGCCGCCGCCAGCACCGCCACGATCGGCAGCACCGCGTCGCGGGTGGGCAGTGCCGACAGGGATCGCCCGCCCTCATCGATATCGCTGCCCAGCAGAAATCCGCCGTTGGCCTCATAGCCGCATACCCGGCTGCGCTTCTGCGCGGACTGCTTCAGCATTTCGGCGATCACATAGGGCGAGCCGATGCGCGTGCGCGCGGTCGCCGCGAAGGCGCCGCAAGCTTCGAGCACGGTATTGCTGCTGACCGGGGTGACGACGCTGTCGGCGCCAAGTGCGCGCGCGCAAAGCACCCCCAGCACATCCCCGCGCAGCCATTCGCCGTGATGATCGGACAGCAGCGGCCGGTCCGAATCGCCATCGGTCGAGGCGATGCCATCCAGCTGATATTCGCGCGCCCACTGCCGGGCGAGCGCGATATCCTCGTCACGCACCGCCTCGGTATCGACGGGGATGAATTTTTCGGAACGGCCAAGCGGGACGACGTCTGCGCCCAGCGCGGCCAGAATATCGACGAGCATGTCGCGCCCTACTGCCGAGTGCTGGTATACCCCCAGCTTCAACCCGGCCAGCGCGGCGCCAAAGTACGCGACATAGCGTTGCAGATAGGCGCTCTCCACATCGGTGACGGGGGGCAGCGGCGCGGGCGACGCCAGCGCGCCATCCGGCAAAAAGGCATCTGCGGGAAACTGCACCGGCTGCCGGCTCATCCCGGCCTCGTCGGTTTTCAGCACTTCGCCATGCGGGCGGTAGAATTTGATGCCGTTGCGATCGTCGGGAATGTGGCTGCCGGTGACCATCAGCGACGAAAACGCCTGGCCGAAAGCGTATAGCGCCAGCGCCGGGGTGGGCACATAGCCGCAGAACACCACTTCGCCGCCCAGGTCGCGCACCGCCTGCGCGCAGGCCGTCAGGATGCGCGGCGAACTGGGGCGCAAATCTCCCGCCAGCGCCACCGCGCGGCCCGGTGCAAATTCGCCCTGCTCGGCCAGATAGCCCAGAAACCCGGCGGTATAGCCATAGCAGACCCGATCGGTCATCGCCGTGACCAGCCCGCGCGCGCCGCTCGTGCCGAATGCGACGCCGCTTTCGGCCATCAACTGGGCTACGGTCGTATCGGTCATGGCGGTCCTTGAATATGGCGCATGGCTGCGCGTGGTGCCGGTCGATATAGCATTTGCGCGACGGCTTGAGGAAGATTTTCGCGGGCGGGTCGAGATTGGCGACGGAACGCACGGCGCGTTTGTTCAGAAGGCCCCGCGCTCCCGGCCACGAGGTCGTTTCGCTGCCTCTCCTCCCGCCAGCGGGAGGAGGACGGAGAAACTAACTCGGCGCTGCGAACTTGCGGCAATGTTCCAGGTAGGCGCGTTCGTGTTTGCCCAGCATTTCGACCACGCCCAGCCATAGCCACGACGGCGCGTCGACATTGGTAGCGGGATTGCGGCGCAATGCCGCCAACCAGTTCTGGCGGGTTGGCTCGTCCATCTGCCGGGCATGGGCATGACCCACCACTGCGGCCAGGTATCGGGCGACGGCAATCGCCGGTTTGCGGGGCAAGGCATCGATTTCCAGCTTGAGGTCCTGTGGCAGCAATTCGCGGATGAACACCGATTTGCCCATCAATTCCCGCGCGATCATGCGCGCGCCCAGTGCCGGGGACAGCGCCTGCGCCCCGGCGACCACGCGCTGCGCCTGGTCGCGGGGCATT
>CAXTOS010000150.1:0-4604 GCA_964245935.1 uncultured Novosphingobium sp. | reverse complement strand
CAGCACCAGGTCCATCGCCAGGGGGACATCGTGATTGCCGATGACGATGTAATCGGCGTTCACCGCGGCGATGCGGGCGTTGATCCGGGCATAGGTTGCGTAAAGCTGATGCGTGCCCCAGGCCTGCGTCGGCAGCAGCACCAGCAGCGTGGCCAGGCTGGCGCGGACGAACAGCGGGCGCAGCCGGGTATGCCAGGCTTCCAGTCGCCGCCAGCCGTAGCCGCCCAGCAGCGCGGCGCTGCCCAGCACGCCATGCAGGTAGCGATAGCCGAAGCCGTGCCCCTGAAACGGCAGGATCGCGGTCATCACCACGATCGGCAGCACGAAGCTGACTGCCAGGGCCGCCGCCATCCGGTCGTGCCGGGCGACCACGCCGCCGGCAACCAGCAAGGGGATCAGCAACAGATGCTGCCAGGTCACGAAGTGCAGCAGATTGGCCGCCATGATCGCGATATTATAGTGGTTTTCACCCAATACGGTGGTCAGGCGGGTCCAGTAATCGGTACCTACGGTGCTGACCGCACTATGTGGGGGCGTGATCAGCGCGTGCGTCAGCATCGGCCACGCGAACCAGAACGCCATGGCCGCTGCATAAAATCCCGCAAATAGCGCAAGCCGTCCCCAGCGCCGGTCGAGCAGCAGCAGAAACAGGAACGGCGCGACGAACAATGGGTGGAACAGCGGCTGGTGCAGCCCGGTACCGACAAACCCCACAGCCAGCGCGGCCAGGTCGCTGCCGCGCCGGTCGCGCAGAAACAGCCACAGCCACAGCAGGTTGCAGCACAGATGCGCGGTCATCGCAAAGGCGGTCATGCCGCACATCACCATCTGCCCCGACAGCGCCAGCAGCAGCACCGCAATGCTGCCCGGCTCGCGGTCGCGCGCGCCGCTGCCCGGCCACAGCAGCCGTGCGCAGCCCCAGACCAGCAGCACGCTGAGCGCATTGAGCACCGCCCCGGTCAGCGCCGCATCGCCCAATCCGGCGAACAGCGCGCGCAGCAGCGCATTGCCCGGCAGATAGCCCGACACCCAGGCGACCGGGTGGTCCGCCGGCAGCATGAACAGCATGTTGAGGGGGGCAGGGGTCGCCTGCCAGAGCGGCGGCAGGCGCCAGACCAGATGGCCCGCGCCGTAAATGAAGGCGTCGAAGCTGGCCATCTGTTCATCGCGCGACAGATCATACCCGCTGAGCAGCCAATAGTGCCCGGCATAGCCGATGACGCCGATCACCAGCGCCAGCCCCGCGATCTGCGCGCGCGACAGCAGCAGTGCCGCCGGCACCAGGCGCAGTTCGAATGGCCGAACCGGGATCAGGATGATGGCGGCAAGCGCAAACCAGAGCAGCAGCAGATCGTGATTCTGCGCCACCATCAGCCAATAGGTGAAATTATCCGCATGCCCGCGCGAGATGGCCAGCAGGGCCAGCGGCAGCACCAGCCATGCCGCCGCCAGCTGCCTGGGCAATTTGCGATCATCGGCTTTTCGCGCCGGAGCCTCGGCCCGCGCCACATCGTCTTTCATGGTTTCGTATGGCCCCCGAACCCGCCCGGCCCATACCCTCCATGCGAGGCGCGGATATGCCCGTCAAGGCGATTGGCGCGATGACGGGCGCCAATCGCAGGGTTATCGCTGGGCTTAAACGCTCAGGCCGGCTTGAAGCCCAGCGCGACGCCATCCATGCAATAGCGTTTGCCGGTGGGCTTCGGGCCATCGTCGAAGACATGGCCCAGATGCCCGCCGCAGCGCGTGCAATGCACCTCGGTGCGCGGGATGCCGCCGCTCCAGTCCTCGCGCGTTTCGATCCCGCCGGGCAGCGGTTGCCAGAAACTGGGCCAGCCGGTGCCGCTGTCGAACTTGGTGTGCGAATCGAACAGCGGATTGCCATCGGCGGCGCACAGGAAGGTGCCCTTGCGGTGCTCGTTCAGCAGCGGCGAGGTAAATGGCTGCTCGGTGCTATTCTGCCGCAGGATCTCGAATTGCGCCGGGGTCAGCCGCTTGCGCCATTCGCCTTCCGTGAAATGGACCGGATAGGCCTTGGCCTGGGCACTGCCGATGCCGCATCCGGCGACGATCGGCATCGCGGCAGTCGCGCCGAGCCAGCCCAGAAAACGGCGGCGTGTGGGTTGGGTTGCGAACATTTGACTCTCCATTTCCCCGTATTACGTCAGATGAAGCTGTTTGGTTTCGGGGGGAAGCGAATTCACCTGTGCGCCGGCTTGCCGAACCACCCCGGTCTGGCCGAGCGCCCGGACGCGGCACCCGATTTCATCACCCGCTTGCGGAACAGCCGCGCACCCAGCCGCACGAACAGCGCCACGCCGGCGATCTGCCAGAGCAAGGCGAGTGCATGGGGCCACAGCGCGGGGCTGACCGCCGCGCGCGCCAGCATCGCGAAGGGCGAGCTGAACGGGATGATCATCGCCAGCAATTCGATGGGGCTGCCGGGCTTGCTCATCGCGTAGCTGGCGAAGAAGAACACCAGCAGTTGCATCATGGTCACCGGCATCGATAGCGTCTGCACCTCGCGCACCGTGCCGGCCATCGAGCCGATCGCCAGGAACAGCGAGCCAAGCAGCAGATATCCCATCGAAAAATAAACAATGGCAAGGGCGATGAACAGCGGCCAGCCGACTGCCGGTTCCTGGAGCGCGGGCAGGGCACTGCCGATGGTCAGATGCAGCACCTCGCCCACCGCGCCCCACATGCAGATACCGACCAGCGACATGCCCAGCATGGCAAACAGCTTGCCCATAAATACCGCATCCATCGGGATCGCAGCGGCCAGCACCTCGATGATCTTGTTGCTTTTTTCCTCGACGAGGTTCGACAGCACCATGCCGGCCAGCAGCATCGTCAGCAGGAACAGGAGAGTTTGCCCGGCCTGCGCGGTCATGATTTGGCCGTGATGGATATCGGCATGGCTGGTGATCGTAGCCGCCAGCCTGACCTCGGGGAACCGCGTAACGCCGCGTCCCAGTGCTTGCGCGGCGATCAGCGACAGTTCGCCGGCCCAGCCGTCGATCGCCGCTCGCGGCCCGGTCAGCACCGGGGCGGCGGTCGTGCCGCTGACGATGCCGGCCAGATTCGCGGGCGCCTTTTTCAATGCGGCCGGCGCATCGAAGCGCTCGCCCGGCCGGATCAGCCTGACCACCGTGAAATCGGGCAGGTCGCCAGCGGTATGCGGCGCCAGCACGCGTTGCGCGGCAATCATTGCCTGGGCATCGCGCGCGGTCATCGCGATGCCCAGCGCGGGACGATCGGCACCAGCATCGACCTTGCTGCCAATGCTGCTCGCCATGACCCCGACCAGCACCGGGAACAGCGGCCCGAGCAGGAAGAACAAAAAGCTGCGGCTGAACAGGATCGCGGTGAAATCGCGCCGCATGATGACCATCGCCGCACGCAGCATCGACAAGCGGCCAACATTCATGGGGTTTGGCGCAGCCATCAGCGTGTCTCCTCGCGATCACCGTGGCCATGCAGCAATGCCTGCGCCGCCGCCTCGCCGGCAATCGCGACGAAGGCATCGTGCAGCCCGGCGCGTTCGATCGACAGTGACAGGATGCCCGCGTCTCCCGCGATCAGCGCGCGCAGCAGTGGTTCGATGCCGCTGTCGGGCAGGCAGAATTGCCAGTGATTTTCGCCGCCAGGCCTGCGCGTATGGCGGGCATCGGCCGGCAGCGCGGCGCGCCATACGCCCTCTGCCAGCCGCGTTTCCAGTTGCACCTGTGGCGCGATACGGTCGCGCGCGACATCGACCGGCCCCGCGAATGGCACCTTGCCCCCGGCGATGATCGCCACTTCGTGGCACAATCGTTCGGCATGGGCGAGGACGTGAGTGGAAAAAATGACCGTCGTGCCCTTGGCGGCCTGTGCGCGGATGACCTCTTCCAGCTTGCCCTGGTTAAGCGCGTCGAGACCGGAAAACGGCTCGTCGAAGATCACCAGGCGGGGTTCGTGCACCAGCGTGCCCAGCAATTGCACCTGCTGCGCCATCCCCTTGGACAATGCGCGGATCTGGCGATCGGCGGCATGGCCCAGGCCGTATTCCTCCAGCAGCGCGCGCCCGCGCCTGCGCCCTTCGGCCAGCGGCAGCCCGCGCAAGGCGCCGAGAAAGGCAATCGCATCATAGGCTTTCATCGCCGGATAGAGCCCGCGCTCCTCGGGCAGATAGCCGATGAGATGGGCAATTTCGCGCGGCCGCTCATGCCCCAGCACGCGGCGCAAGCCGCTGTCGGGATCGATGATGCCCAGCAGCATGCGCAGCGTGGTGGTCTTGCCCGCGCCATTGGGCCCCAGAATGCCGTAGATCGACCCTTCCGGCACCGCCAGGTCCACGCCATCAACCGCGATACTGCCGCCGAACCGCTTGACCAGCCCGCGCGCCTCGATGGCCAGTGGACGATTGCCGGTCACGCGCCACTCCCCTAGATCGATCCGCATGGAATTTCCCCGCTCTAGCACAAGGACAAAGGCCCGTTTCGGTTAAATTAGCCCTAATGGAGCGCCTCAAGGCCGAACTTTTTGCCGAGGCGCGCAGCCATGGCTTTGCCGAGATCGGCGTGGCGAGCGCGCGCGAAGACCCGGTGGCGGCGGCGCGCCTC
>CAXTOS010000149.1:0-4694 GCA_964245935.1 uncultured Novosphingobium sp. | reverse complement strand
GTTGCTTCCGGCGCTCTCCAAGGCGGCCTGCGGCACGCTCGACCCAAAATTCCGCCCGGAAGGCACCGCATTGTTCAACCTGTCGCGCGTTTATGGAAGTACCATCGGCATCGCGATCGTCCAGATCTTCTTCTACGGCAACACCCAAGCCATGCACCTCGCGCTCGCCAAGGACCTCACGCCCACCCGCGCCATCGCTGGTGTCGCCGGTTCAGTCACCGCGCCGGCGCTCGCCGCGCTGAACGGCATGGTGACCCAGCAGGCGGCCTTCGTAGCGGTGATCGATCAGTTCAAGATCTTGATGTGCGCCATGCTGATCGTGAGCCCGCTCGTGCTTTTTCTCCGCAAGCCGCGGCCGGCCAATTAACATCCGTGGAGATGGCATCAAATGAAGGATCATTCCCATGACAAGCCCTGACACGCTTCGCGATACGCGCATCCGCCTCAACCATGGATCTGTTTTGATGCCCGCCGCGGGGTTCGGCACGCTGATCCCTGATCCTGTCGTGACCAAACAGGCAACCTTGGCCGCACTGGAAACGGGATTTCGTCATCTCGATTGCGCTGAACGCTACCGCAATGAAGAAGCGGTTGGCGCGGCGATCCAGCAGGCGATCCAGGCGGGGACGCTGCAGCGGGAGGAGCTGTTCGTGACCACGAAGCTGTGGAACAGCAATCATCGTCCGGAACGGGTCAAGCCTGCCATCGACGGCAGTCGTCGGCGGCTGAAAGTCGACCATGTCGATTGCTACATCATCCATACCCCCTTTGCCTTCAAACCCGGCGATGAGCAGGATCCAAGGGACGATCAGGGGCGGGTAATCTACGATTCAGGGGTTGCGCTGGTGGAGACGTGGCAGGCGATGGAGCGCCTCGTGGACGAGGGGCATTGCAGGTCGATCGGTCTGTCGGACATTACCTTGGAGAAGCTGCGGGAGGTTGTTGCGGCGGCGCGGATCAAACCGTCGGTGGTGCAGGTGGAATCCCATCCGTATCTCCCCGAATGGGAGCTGCTCGAGTTCTGCCGCGAGCATGGCATCGTGTTGCAGGCGTTTGCAGCAGTGGGACATGGCCTGGAGCCAAAATTAATCGAAGATCCGGTGATTACGGCCATCGCACAGCGCGTGCACAAGACACCAGCTCAAGTGCTGCTGGCCTGGGCCGTGCAGCGCGGCACCGCTTTCCTGACCACCTCGACCAAGCCTCCGCGCATCAAAGAGAACTTTGATATCTCCACTCTCCCCGAAGACGCCATGCAGGAGATCAGGGACCGCATCACCACGAACGTCCGGTTCAACGCCGTGGTGAAGACCGGCGTGCCCGGATTTATTCCCGGGACCCGATAAACGGAATCCAGCGGCGCGGAGCCTTGCTCTCGCCGGCGCTATTTCGCGCGGCGTCGGGGCGGCACCGGCGTCTTCGGTTGATCGGCTTTGCCATCGACCTTGCTTCGCACGCGAAGACCATCGACAAAGACGCCGACCAGCCGCAATACGCTGTCCTGCCAGCCCGGCCGGTCGTGCAGATAGCACATGCCGATCAGGGCGCGCAGCACATCCTCGGCGCCGATATCGGAGCGGATATCGCCGGCCGCTGTGGCGCGCGCCAGCAACGCGCCGACAGCGTTGATCAGGCGTTCGAACGTACCGGCATAGATCTCCGACGAGCCGTCGACCGTGAGCGCCAGCGCCGTCAGCATGCCTTTCTTGGTGGCGATGAACGTGACACAGGATTTCAGCCAGCGGCGCAGGGCCTCGACCGGGTCGGCTTCACTTTTTAATTGTTCCGCCAGTTCCGTGAGCTGCTGCACCTCTCGCCGATAGACCGCCTCGAACAGATCCTCGCGGGTCGGGAAGTGGCGATAAAGCGTCCCGATGCCGACGCCGGCGTGTTTTGCCACAGCCTCCAGGCTGGCGTCCGGCCCGCCGGCGCTGAACACGGCCTTGGCGGACTCCAGCACGCGCTCACGGTTGCGAACCGCATCGGCGCGGGGTTTTCGAACAGTCTCTGCGGAACGATTGGCCATCGGATTAGTCTAGTTATCTTTTGCTCTCTTGCCCCCTCTTGTAACCGGAGGGTGCCTCCATATATGCCACCCGAGCACCGAACCTGCCAGGCCCGCCGAACCAAGAGCGGCGGCCGCGGTTCAATGTCGACCATAGCATTGATCGGAGCACTGCATGAACTTCCCTATCACCCTGACCGTTAACGGTGTGCCGCACAGCGTCGAACTCGACGATCCCCGCGTCACGCTGCTCGATCTGTTGCGCGAGCGTCTCGATCTCACCGGCACCAAGAAGGGCTGCGACCGCGGCCAATGCGGTGCCTGTACGGTGATGGTCGACGGGCGCAGGATCAATTCGTGCATGGCGCTGGCGGTCAGCCTCGACGGCTCCGATGTTCTGACCATCGAGGGCCTTGCCCGCGGCAACCAACTGCATCCGGTGCAGGCCGCCTTCATCGCGCATGACGGCTTGCAATGTGGCTTTTGCACGCCCGGCCAGATCATGAGCGCGATCGGCCTGCTTGAAGAGGGCCATGCCGGCGATGATCCCGAGCGCGTGCGCGAAGGCATGAGCGGCAACCTCTGCCGGTGCGGTGCCTATGCCGGGATTACTGAGGCGGTGCTCGAAGCCCAGCGGAACATGACCAAGCCCGATCTTGTAAAGCCGGATCTTGCAAAACCCGACCAGGAGCGCGCGGCATGAAGAATTTCGAATATCTCAGGCCCACGACCATTGCCGAGGCGGTGGCTGCCGCAGCCGAGCCGGGCGCTGCCTATCTCGCGGGCGGTACCAATCTGCTCGACCTGATGAAGGGTGGCATCACGCGGCCGAATCGCCTGGTCGATGTCTCGCATCTGCCCGGGCTCGACCGCGTCGAACGTTTGCCCGATGGCAGCACCAGGATCGGCGCGCTGGTGCGCAACGCCGATCTCGCTTACGACCCGGATTTCGCCAAATCCTATCCCGCCATCTGCGAGGCGCTGCTGTCGGGCGCATCGGCGCAGCTTCGCAATGCCGCGACCGTCGGCGGCAATCTGCTGCAGCGAACGCGCTGCGGATACTTTTACGATCCCGCCGGTGCCTGCAACAAGCGCGAGCCCGGAACCGGTTGCGATGCCCGTGGCGGCGAGAACCGGTTGCACGCCGTGCTCGGCTGGAGCGACGCCTGCATCGCCACCCATCCGTCCGATTTTTGCGTGCCGCTGGCAGCGCTTGACGCGGTGGTGGAGATCGAGGGCCGAACCGGCCGGCGCGAGGTGACGGTCGAGGCGCTTCATTGCCTGCCCGGCGATACCCCCGAGCGGGAAAACGTACTCGCGCCCGGCGATCTCATCGTCGCCGTGCGGCTGCCAAGAGAGGCGCGCATGTTCTCAAGCCATGCGCGCTATCTGAAAGTCCGCGAGCGCACCTCGTTTGCTTTCGCCGTGGTATCAGCCGCCGTCGCACTTCGGATCGAACAAGGCACGATCTGGGACGCGCGGCTCGCGCTCGGCGGCGTCGCGCCGAAACCGTGGCGGGCCCATGCCGCCGAGAAGATCGTGGAAGGATGCATTCCCGATGCCACCACCTTCCGCCGCGCCGCGGAGGCAGCCCTCGCCGACGCCAGGCCCTGCGGCGACAATGCCTTCAAGATCGAATTGGCAAAACGGATCATCGTGCGCGCGTTGACGCTCGCTGTGACCGGAACGCCTGAGCGCGTTGTAGCGCTGCCTGCCTCTCCCTTTGCAACAGTTGCCGGAGCACTCCATGCCTCCTGAGATCAGCCTGACGCAGACACCCGCTCATGCCCGCCATGGTTCGAACGCTCATGGTTCGAGCATCGGTCAGCCATTGACCCGCCGCGACGGCGTGCTGAAAGTCACCGGTGCTGCCCGCTTCGCCGCGGATAACCACCCGCCCGGGATGCTGCATGCGGTGCTGGCGGTCTCTGGTATCGCGCGCGGCCGCGTCAGCTTCCTCGATGTGGAGGCGGCCAGGCGCCACCCCGGCGTGGTCGATGTCATGACGCCGGCCAACCGGCCGCCGCTGGCTCAAGACCCCGACGCCAAGGCGCACCCCTTCATGTTCCGGATGGAACTGCTGCAGAACGATCAGGTGCGTTATGCCAACCAGGCGATCGCGGTGGTGATCGCGCAAACGCTGGAGGCCGCGACCGAGGGCGCCGCCCTGCTGTCGCCCAGATATGAAACGCAGCCGGCCCGGGTCGGGCTCGATGCCGGCGAGAGCTTCGTGCCAGCCACCGTCGGTGTCGGCAATCCATCGCAGATGCATCGCGGCGATCTGGAAGCCGGTCTCGCATCAGCTTCAAAGCGCATCGACACGACCTACGAGACGCCGATCCAGTATCACAATGCGATGGAGCCGCATGCGATCGTGGCGGCGTGGGACGGCGATACGTTGTCGATCGATACGCCAAGCCAGGGCCTGGTGATGGCGCAAGGGCGGATCGCGGGATTATTCGGCATCTCGCCCGAGCACATCCATATTCGCAGTCCCTTCCTCGGCGGCGGCTTCGGCTCAAAGGGCCTGATATCGGGGCCGCAGATTCTTGGTATCCTCGCGGCCCGGCTGGTCGGCAAGCCCGTCAAACTCGTGCTGCGCCGTGAACACATGTACGGGCCGGTGGGCCATCGTTCGGCCAGCCGCCAGCGGTTGCGCATCGGCGCTGACAGCGAGGGCTTGTTGACC
>CAXTOS010000148.1:0-4697 GCA_964245935.1 uncultured Novosphingobium sp. | reverse complement strand
GCGGCGCATTAGCGGATGCCCCGCAATCCACGAACCATCGCGAACGATCAGCGCCGCCCTTCGATAAAGGCCTCACTGCATGCAGACCTCCGTTTTCATCCGCGTTTGCGCCCTGGCCGGCGCCTTGCTCGCGTTGCCCGGATGCCATCATAGGGCTGTGCCGGCCGGGGTTACGGCGACCTCGCCGGGAATCGTGGTGGCGCAGGCCCGGCTGGTGCTGCCGGCGGTGAAGGGCAATCCCGGCGTCGCCTATTTCACGCTGGGCAATGAAACCAATGCATCGCCCACGCTGGTCGGCGTCGATATCGTCGGCGCGCAACAGGCCCAGATGCACCAGACCAGTGGCGCCACGATGGCTGCATTGCCACAAGTCCGGATCGATCCTGGCCAACGGTTGATTTTCGGTCCGTCCGGCAAGCATGTCATGGCCTTCGGGATCGCCGCCAGCCTGACCCCCGGCGGCAGCAGCGCGATCACCTTCCATTTCCAGGATGGCAGGACGATCTCCGCCCCGCTGCGCATCGAATCGCCCGGCAGCGCGGGGGGCGGCATGGCGGGAATGACCATGGGCGGAAAACCCTGACCGGCCCGCCGCGCCATCGTCGAGCGGGTTACACCTGCACTTTCGTCAGCAGCCCATCAACTGCAATGGCACTTCGAGATAGCAGCCGAACTCGGTCACGAAATCGACCGCGATGCAGCAATGCACCCTGCCCTGGCTGTTGTCGAAGCTGGCCCGTTCGCCGACCGGAAACACCGGCTGGTGCCAGACGCCCGGATCGATATGCAGGCCGAACGAGCCGTCGCAATGGAAGGCCACGAAATCATCCGGCGTGATATCGTCGCCGGGTTTGGCCAGCAGGGCGACGAAGGGAACGGCATCGATGGGTGAAAAAATCTGGCCGCTGTCGGGATGATAATTTGCCTCATGGGTAAGGATGCAACGCGTATCGGCGGCCGGGCGGGTTTCCGATGCCGTCGCGGGATCGCCGAACCAGCCGGTGATATAGCTGCGCCCGACCGCGTGATTGACGGCGTGCTGCACTTGCCCGCGCCGTACCATCTCGAAGCGGTCCTCGACGGTGCCGCCTTCATTGCCGGTCCCCGGAACGACCGCGCGCCAGCCGGGCTGCGGCCAGGTGACAATGGTGACTTTCCCGAAGGCTAAATCCGGCACGATGTGGCCATAGCCGCGCAGGCTTTCGGTGTCGGCGACGACCAGCGGCACCCGGTGAACGCGCACACCGCCGGTCACGATCGAAGGCGGAGCGGCAAGGTCGATCCCGGCAAAGTTGGAGAGCGTTTCCAGGTTTTGCGCGCTCATGACCGTCCCCTCACAATATGGCCATACAGATCAACCGTCCCCCGCCCGTCCTGAGCCTGTCGAAGGGCTGCCTTTTCTTTTTCGTTAAGAAGGACAGCCCTTCGACAGGCTCAGGACGGACGGGGGGATAGTTATCAGTCCGGCTTCTTCGCCACCGCGACCATTGCGGGGCGCAGCAGGCGATCCCTGATCATATAGCCGGCAGCCATTTCCTGGATCACCGTGCCCGGTTCCGCGTCATGCGGTATTTCGATCATCGCCTGGTGCTGGTTGGGATCGAGCGGCAGGCCCATCGCGGCGATGCGGGTGATGCCGTGCGAGCCGAACACTTTTTCCAGCTCGCGCGCCGTGGCCTCAAGCCCCGAAATCAATGGTTTGAACTTGTCATCTTCGCGCAGTTCCGCGGGAATGATCTCCAGCGCGCGCGAAAGATTGTCCGACACCGACAGCATGTCACGGGCAAAATTGGTGGCCGCATAGGCGCGCGCGTCGGTGATGTCTTTTTCAAGGCGGCGCCGCACATTTTGGGTTTCTGCCTTGGCATACAGCACTTCCTGCCTCGCTGTCGCGAGATCTTCAGTCACCTTTGCCAGATCGGCAGACAACTCGTTGTTTTCGCCTGTCGAATATGTATCATCGCCCAGCGTTGAAGCATTCTGCTCCTGTGTCGTATCATCGGTCATGTCGTGCAAAATTCCAGCTATCCGATCAATTTGCCCAGGGATTGAGCCGTAAAATCCACCATGGGCACGACTCGCGCATAATTCAACCGCGTTGGCCCGATTACCCCCACCACGCCGACCACCCGCCCCTCACGGTCGCGGTACGGCGAGGCGATTACCGAAGAGCCGGACAGCGCAAACAGCCGGTTTTCCGAGCCGATGAAAATCCGCGTCGATTCAGCGGCCCGCGCCAGTTCCAGCAACTCGGCCACCGACTGCTGGTTTTCCAGGTCGTCGAGCAGCGACCGAACCCGTTCGATATCCAGCAGCGCCGATTCGTCCAGCAGATTGGCCTGCCCGCGCACGATCAGCACCGGGCGCCGCAGCGCATCCTCGCTCCACACCGCCAGCCCGCGCGCGACCAGATCGCGGCTGGCCGTATCGAGCGCGGAATGGCCGGACGCGATATCCGCCAGCATCGTTCGCGCCGCTTCGGACAGCGAACGCCCCGCCAGATGCGCCGTAATGTAATTGCCCGCTTCCTCCAGCGCGCCGGAGCGCAGGCCGGGCGCCACTTCGAACACGCGGTTTTCGACCGCGCCATCCTCGCCGACCATCACCGCCAACACCCGGCCCGGCGACAATGCCACCAGATTGAGCTGTGACAGACGCGGTTCCCGGCGCGGCACCATGACCAGCCCGGCACATGCCGAAAGATCCGACAGGATCGCGCTGGTCGCCGCCAGCGCCGCCTCGATCGGGCCGGGCTGCGACACCTGGCGCTCGATCGCGGTGCGTTCTTCCAGTGTCGGTTCAGCCACTTGCATCATGCCGTCGACAAACAGTCTCAGCCCGACTTCGGTCGGCAACCGGCCCGCGCTGGTATGCGGATGCGCGAGCAGGCCGAGCATTTCCAGCTCCTGCAGCACCGAGCGGATCGACGCCGGCGAGAGGTTCAGCCCGCCGCCGCCCGCCAGGGTCTTGGACCCGACCGGCTGACCCGACGCCAGATAGCCCTCGACGACAAGGCGAAAGATGTCGCGCGCGCGGGTGTTGAGTTCGGTGATCGGGAGCGCGGGCATCATTCTTATCTATGGTATTCGCAACAGGTAAATGCCAGCGGCATACAGCGCAATCGCATATGAAACCCGGCCAACCCGGTCATCCTGATGAAAATCAGGATCCATTCGGCACTGCGTCTATTGTGAAGCCGTTTGCTATCGGCTTGAGCGGTGAAATCGAGGAAGGCTGGAATTCACATCGGCGTCGGGTCAGCTTGCGCTCCATAATCTGCGTAGCGCGGAATGGATGCTGATTTTCATCAGCATGACGAGCCATATGCGATTGCCCTGCAGCGGCAGATGCCGTCGTTTTCAGTGAGGAGGTCGAAGCTTCCGCCATTTGGCGATTGCCACCAAGGTCCAGATTCCCTCGACCAGTCCGAATGGCCAGGCGCCCTGCAGAAATCCATACGTGCTTCCCAGGGAACATGAGCCTGCAAACGCAAGGGTCCACCACGCGGACCGAGGTTCCATCGCATAGCACAGCAGCATCGCCGAAACGGCAAAGAGCCCGAAAGCAGTAAGGGCGTCCATGCCGGCAGAGTACAAGATCACTCACTTTTTGTAAGGCTTTCTGCTGCGGAGCCGGTAAGGGCGGGCCAGCAAGCGACCGCCACATCCAGTTACGGGCGCGAGGAGATTTTGATGCGACCTTCCGGCCGCGCGCCTGATGACATGCGCGCTCTCGAATTCCTGACCCATTATACCATCCATGCCGAGGGTTCGGTGCTGGTGTCGTTCGGAAATACCCGCGTGCTGGTCACCGCGTCGGTTGAGGAGAAAATCCCGCCGTTCCTGCGCGGCAAGGGTGAAGGCTGGGTGACCGCCGAATATTCGATGCTTCCCCGCGCCACGCATACGCGCGGGTCGCGCGAAGCAGCGAAAGGCAAGCAGAGCGGTCGTACGCAGGAAATTCAGCGGCTTATCGGGCGTTCCTTGCGCTCGGTAACCGATATGAAAAAGCTCGGCGAGCGACAGATCGTGCTCGATTGCGACGTTATCCAGGCCGATGGCGGCACGCGCACTGCGGCAATTTCGGGCGCGTGGGTGGCGCTGAAACTGGCCACCAACAAGCTGCTGGCCAGCGGAGCGATCAGCGAAGATCCGTTGACCCGGCAAGTCGCGGCGGTCAGCTGCGGCATCTACAAGGGCACGCCGGTGCTCGATCTCGATTATCTCGAAGACAGCGCGGCCGACGCCGACGCCAATTTCGTGCTGATCGAGGGCGGCCACATCGCCGAGGTCCAGGCCACCGCCGAAGGCGCGACCTATGACGAGGAAAGCCTGCTGCGCCTGCTGCGGCTGGCGCGGATCGGCTGCGACCGTATTTTCTCGGCGCAGCGCGTGGCTATCGGGCAATAATGCCGAAGCTTGCGGGCAAGCTGGTTATCGCCACCCACAACGCGGGCAAACTGCGCGAAATCGCCGCATTGCTCGCGCCTTATGGGCTGGACTGCATTTCGGCAGGGGCACTCGGCCTGCCCGAGCCTGCCGAAACCGGCACCAGCTTTGCGGAAAACGCGCTGATCAAGGCCCACGCCGCCGCGCGCGCGTCCAGCCTGCCCGCGCTGGCCGATGACAGCGGGCTGTGCGTCGCCGCGCTCGCGGGCCGGCCGGGCGTCTACACCGCCGACTGGGCCCAGCGGCAAT
>CAXTOS010000147.1:0-4723 GCA_964245935.1 uncultured Novosphingobium sp. | reverse complement strand
GAGATCGACAAGATCACGAAGGGGTAGCGTCTTCTTCTCCCGACCTCGTCCTGAGAGCCTGTGAAGCTATCTCAACCGTCATCCTGAGGAGCGGCCGCTTGGCCGCGTCTCGAAGGATGGTGTTCAGCGTGGTGCCCGCGGCCATCCTTCGAGGCTCGCAAGGGCTCGCACCTCAGGATGACGTCCAGAAGTGCACCCGCGAACCGCTACTCCCTCACATATTTCTGCACGCGCCAGTTCAGCGTGTCGGCGACGAAAATCTCGTCGCGCGGGCTGACCGCGATATAATGGGCCTCGCCGTATTTGCCCGGAATCTTGCCCGAGCCCGCGCCGGCCATCGTCCCGACCACCTTGCCGTTGAGATCGAGTTTCATGATCTGGCCGGTGTGACCGTGCGCCAGCCAGATGTGCTGATCGGCGCCCATGAACAGTCCGCACGGCGTGCCGGGATGCTGCGACTCGCGGATGTAGCTGCCGTCGGCGTCGAACACCTGGATGCGGGCGTTGTTCCGATCGGCAATGTAGAGCAGCCCTTGCGCGTCGAACACCAGCGAGTGCGGCAGATCGAATTCGCCCGGGCCCTTGCCCTTGCCGCCCCAGCTCTTGATGAAGTTGCCGTCTGAATCGAACTTGATCACGCGCGACTCGGCCTTGCCGTGCCCTTGCAGCACGAAGATGTCGCCGGTCGGTCCGACCACCGCCTCGTTCGGCTCGTGCAATAGCCTGAGATGCCCGTACGGGTGCCACTCGCCGCTGTGGCCCTTGACGCCCAGCACCATTTGCAGCCGCCCGGACGGATCGAACTTGTAGGCCAGATTCGAGGCCACGTCGGTGGCCCAGATATTATCCTGTGCGTCGATCCGCAAGCCATGCGCCCGTTCGAACAGCCCATCGCCGAACCCGCGGATGAAGGCACCGTCGGGATCGAATTCCATCAGCGACATCGGCCCGCGATGGATCACAAAGATGTTTCCTTTGGAATTGAAGGCAATGCCCGACGTGCCGCGAAAGTTCATGCCCGGCGGCAGCTTGAACGATTCGGTAACGGCGACGTAGGGAAGCGGCGGAGCTGCGATTTCCATCATGCGCGATTATCGGGAGCGGCTCTGAGAAAGTCTACCCCATCAGCCCCTTCATCGCCTTCACTTGTGCGCTGTCGGGAAACACATTTTCCGCCAGCACGCGATCGCCCAAGCCCAGATGATCGTGCAGCACGCCCTTGAGCACGGCGCGCAGATCAGTGGTCGGTGCGAGGTCGCGGGCCTGATAGAGGTTGGCGGGTTTCAGGCCGGGCCAGTCGGATATCACCCGGCCGCCCTTGATGGCGCCGCCGGCGAGCAAGGCCACGGTGCCGGTGCCGTGATCGGTACCTTCGGTGCCGTTGATGTGCGCGGTGCGGCCGAACTCGGTGGCGACCACGACCACCGTGTCGCGCCAGCGCTCGCCCAATCCTTGCTCGAATTCCGCCAGCGCGCCATCGAGTCCGCCCAGCAGTTGCGCCAGGCGGCCGACCGGGCCGCCTTCATTGGCGTGGGTATCCCAGCCATCGAACGCCAGCGCGGCGATCCGCGGGCCATCGTCGGCCGCCATCAACTTGGCGGCGCCGCGCGCCACCAGCCGCATCGCGCCGGCGCCATTGGTGCCTGGCTTCGGCTTCATGTCGTCGCCTTGCGCCGATTTGTCGAGCTGCAATCCTTGCGTCAACGCCGAGGCCAAAGCGGGATCGCGATGGCTGTAGAGCTCGACCAGCCGCATCGCGGTATCGTCGGCAGCCTGCGGCAACGCGACCGGCGCCCAGCCGACCGTCGGCGCCGCCCCGCGCAACACCAATGGCGTGGTCGGGCCCACCGCCAGCGCGCTGGTGACCCGATCGCCCTTGGGCAGCGCCTCCAGCGCGCGGTTGAGCCAGCCGGACTGCACCCGGCCCGGACCGGCAAAGCCGCTTTCGAGCACGTCCTGGCCGTCGAAATGCGAACGGTCGCGATATGGCGTCGCGACCGCGTGAATCACCGCGGCGTGTTTCTCGCGATACATCCGCGCGAATTCCGGCATCGCCGGATGCAGCGCGAAAAACGAATCCAGCATCAAGGCCGCATGCGGCCCGTCCGGGGTCAATGCGATCGAGCCATGTAATCCCGCATAATCGGGATCGCTGACCGGGGCCACCGTGGCAAGGCCGTCGAGCGCGCCACGCAGGATCACCACGATCAGCCTGGGGTCGCGGCCGTCGGCGGCGCGGGCGAATTTCGGCAAATAGGCCCAGGCCGCGAACGACGCGCCGCCGAGCAACAACGAACGCCGCGACGTCGCCGATGATCTCAGGCTTTCACAACAATCCATTGTCGCTTCTTTTGGTGTCGTCTCCATTGGCGTCATCTCCTCTGGAATTCCGGCGACATCAGCAACAGCGCCAGCGCCTGCTGCCGCGACTCGGCGCGCTCGATGGTCCGCCGGGTTTCCGGCGACGCCGCGTCGGCGGCGACGAGCTCCAGCAGATCACGGGGATCGATATTGTCGGCAAGCCTTGAAGCCACTTGCGCCGAGATATCGAGCCGCAGCTTCATGCCCTCGGGGGCGGCCCATGCCGCGTTGGTGTCGGCAAATCCGTTGGGGCCGGCCGGCGACCATAGCGGCTGGCCCAGAAGATTGAGGCTGCCGAGATAACGGCTGGGATCCTCGGGGATCCGTGACAATAGCCGCCCGGTCGCCACCAGAAACTCATAAGGGCTGCGCAGTTTTGTCTGAGGCGCCTGCCAGGCTTCGTCGGAATCCACCAGCGCGATGGCGAGCGCCTTGAGATCGCCATCGGTTTTGCGGAACACCTCCTGCAGCCGTGCCACCAAAGCGGGCGGCGGATCGTCGGCCACGAAGTGGCGCGCGAATTTGGTCGCGATGAATTTCGCGGTCGAAGGATGGCGCGCGATATCGGCCAGCGCCGCCTCGCCCTGCGCGACGCCGTTGTTCTCATAGATCTGGCCGAGCAGCCGCTGCGGCCCGGGCTCATGCGCATTGGCGTTGAAGACAAAACTGCCTGGCGTGCCGAGCTGTCCCTGCCGTCCGGCAAAGGTCCAGCCGGTGATGATGCGCGCCAGCGAGGTCACGTCGTCCTGGGAATAACCGCCGCCGACGCCGAGCGTATGCAGCTCCATGATTTCGCGGGCGAGATTCTCGTTCAGTCCGCGGTTGCGGTTTTGCCCGGCGCGGGAGTCCGGCCCGAGCGATTGCTGATTGTCGAGAAAAAACAACATCGCCGGATGTTGCTCGACCGCCCTCAGCATATCGCCGAAACGCCCCAGCACATGCGGGCGGATCGCCTCGCGTTCGAACGAGCCGGCCCACATCCGCGCCAGCCCGCCTTTGTTGGCGGAGATGCAGAAGTGGTTGGACCAGAACACCACCAGCCGCTCAGTGAAACCACAATCGGCGACGCCGGCGCGTTGCAGCCGCGCCAGCGCTTCAGCACGAAAGGTCCTCTGAATGATGTTGAGTTGCGGCGGCGGTTTTGCAGCATTGGGCTGCATCGCCTCCGCCGGCGCCATCGCGGCGTTGGCATTTTCCGCGGATAGCTTCGCGGCTTCCTTGACGGCCTCCTTGGCAGGTTCCTTGGGCGCGATCTCCATCGCCATGCGATCGAGCGAGAGGTTTCGCCGCTGTGGTTTGCTATCCGCCGAGGGCTGCGGATTGGCCTCGGACGGCGGCATCGGCGCGCCGGACTTCGCGGCCGCCTCGCGCGCCTGCTTCTGTTCCAATTGATACGCGAACACCGCCTGACCCAAAGCCGGCGTCGACAGCAGGCCCGGCACCTCCAGCAGCACGCCGTTGGGCCGGCCGAGTTCGGCCTTGACGAAACCGCGCGGATCGGACGCGGCGTTGACAAAATCGCCCGCTGCGCCACCGCGCGCGCCCAGCCCGAAGCGATTGAGCGCCACCAGCGCGGCTTGCGAATCGCGGGCCATCGGATTTCCCTTTGACTGTGCCTGCGCCTATATTCGGTGCGCGCATCATACCGCCGTTCGGGATGAACCCGACATGAAAATCACGGCCAAGGTTTGGTTTGTTTCATGACAAATCGTCCAGAAAGTCCCCGCCGCCTCGCCTGTTCCGGGTGTGGAACGGAATTTTCATGCGGCCTGTCCGATACCTGCTGGTGCGCGGAAGAGACCGCCAAGCTGCCGATGCCGGTCGACGGCGGCGATTGCCTGTGCCGCGATTGTCTGCGGAAGATGGCGAAGCAAACAGCGAGCACCGTGACAAATTGACCGACAGATGGAACATCCAGGCCGTCCTCCTCGACATGGATGGAACGCTGCTCGATACCGAAAAACTATTCATGGAAAGTCTGATCGCCGCCATGGGCGCGTTCGGCTACACCGACGACATCGCAACGCTTTGCCACGCCATGGTCGGCCTTACCGGGCCGCAGTGCGACACCATGCTGCTGGATCGCTACGGCGCGACGTTTCCGATTGCCGCTCTCAACGAAGCCTTTCGCGTCAATCGGGACAACCTCATCAAGGCTGGAATACCGCTCAAGCGCGGAGCCACGGATTTGATCGACGCCGTGCAACAGCACGGTTATCCGATGGCGATCGTGACCTCCGCCACACGTCGTGGCGCGGAAAACCAGTTGACGCTGGCCGGAATCCGCCAGCGCTTCGACACCGTCATCACCCGCACCGACGTCGCGCACGCCAAGCCCAGCCCAGATCTGTATCTGCTGGCG
>CAXTOS010000146.1:0-4783 GCA_964245935.1 uncultured Novosphingobium sp. | reverse complement strand
GTCGTCCACGCCGCGCCGGTCGTCCTTGCGCGAGCAGTTGACGACGAACGACACATCACCGAATTTGGCGCCGGCCGCGATGCTGCCGGTCCACGGGCCGCCATGATTGTGCAGCGGCTCGTACCCGGCGCCCAGTTCGATTTCGACAAACGGCTTGGTGATGTTGCGGGCGGTGCGCGGGGTCAGCTCGATCTGGCCGCCCAGCCCTTCGGCTTCGCGATCGGGCGACAGCGTCTTGTAGACGACGATTCCGTCGATCGCCCCGGTCGGCACCGTATCGAATTCGACCGCGCGCCCGGACGAGGACGCCGCCGTGCCGGCCGGGAAGGTGTTGAGCAGGACGACACCGCCATAGGTCGCGCCGTTGAGGTTGGCATCGATGCCGCGAATATTGACGAAGCGGCCTTCGCCGGTGTCGCTCGACAGCGAGATGCCGGGAATGCGGCCCAGCGCCTCGGCCGCGTTGAAATCGGGGTATTTGCGGATCGTTTCGATCGACTGGACATCGACGATGACCATCGCGTCCTTTTGCTTCTCGCGGGCCGCATCCTCTTGCCGGGGGGCAGTGACGATGATCTCCGCCGGTCCTGCGGTGTCCGAAACCTCAGCCCCGAACGCAGTGGTGGCGGTTGACGCCAGCAAAATGGCCAGCAAAGTTCCAGTACGCATCGGCTGCAGCTCCCTGTTTCCCTCAGGGCGGCCATTAGGAAGCCTTTGCGACAATCTGATTACATGGCGACAGTCCGATTACACGAACTGCGCCCGCGCCACCGGCTCGAACACCGACCATCCCGTCCTCTGCACCAGCCGCTCCAGCGCCAGGCTGCCCAATTGCGAATTGCCGCGCTCGTTCAGCCCCGGCGACCATGCCGCGATCGAGGCGACGCCGGGCACGATTGCCAGGATGCCGCCGCCCACGCCCGATTTGCCCGGCAGGCCGACGCGATAGGCGAATTCGCCCGAGCCGTCGTAATGGCCGCAGGTCATCATCAGCGCATTGATCCGCCGGGCGCGTTGCGCGGATACTATCGACGTTGCAGTCGCAGGATTCTGGCCGGTCTGCGGCCCGGACTGCGGAATACGCCCCCCATTCATGAGATAGCGCCCGGCCATCGCCAATTGCCGGCAATTCATCGCCAGCGCGCAATGGTGCACATACAGGCCCAGCGTGCGCTCGACCGATTGATGAATATTGCCGAACGAGCGCATGTAATTGGCCAGCGCCAGATTGCGAAAGCCGTGCAGCTGCTCGCTGCGGGCGACGTGTTCGTCGATGATGATGGTGTCATCGCCGGTCAGCGCATGGACGAAGCGCAACATCTCGCCGATCGCTTCGCGCGGTTCATGGCGGCCCAGCAGGATGTCGCACACGACGATCGCCCCGGCATTGATGAACGGGTTGCGCGGAATGCCGTGTTCGGTTTCCAGCTGGACGATCGAGTTGAACGCGCTGCCCGATGGTTCGCGGCCGACGCGCCGCCACAAGGCATCGCCCACCTGCCCCAGCGCCATGGTCAGGCTGAACACCTTGGAAATGCTCTGG
This sequence comes from uncultured Novosphingobium sp., assembly GCA_964245935.1. Classification (GTDB taxonomy): domain Bacteria; phylum Pseudomonadota; class Alphaproteobacteria; order Sphingomonadales; family Sphingomonadaceae; genus Novosphingobium. Next base: position 3,240 of record CAXTOS010000146.1, on the reverse strand, counting down.
ACCGAGAACGGCATGTCCGCATCGCCCGCAGCTTGGCAGGTGCCATCCGCCATCACCACCGCCATGCCGAAATGCTCCGGCGAAACGTCGGCCAGGGGCGGAATATAGTCGGCCACCTTGCCACGCCGGGTGGCCTGCGCCATTTCCGCGGCGATCTCGGCAACGATGATGTCCAGTTCCGGCAAATTTCGGTCCTCAGTCTGACTTGGTTCTGTCATAGCTGCGGTGCATGCCCCCTGGCTAGCTTGGCGCTGCCGGATGACGGCCATGGCCGCCAGGTTCAAGATGGAGAGCGACCCCGCGATGTCCGGCAGATTACGCGTACCCTGGCCGCAGATGCTGCTGTTGCTGCTGACTGTGCTTGCGCTGGTCCGGCTTCACCTTTCGCTCGGGCCGGTCGCCGCGCTTGGCGTGGTCTGGATGCTGACGCTGTGGCTGGACTGGATCCGGCCGGACCGCCCCGCCACCCCCTTCTCCATCCCCGAACGGCCCGATCTGGATGGCGTGGCGCGCGCGGCGATGTCGGCGACGATCGAACGGGTAGAAGTACCACTGCTGCTGGCGCATGGCCATAACATCCTGGCGGCCAATGCCTCGGCGCGCGATGCGCTGGGGCCTTATGTGGTTGGCCAGGATGCGCGTATCGCCCTGCGCCATCCGGATGCCGTTCGCCTGCTCGACCAGGGCGAAGGCGGCAGCGTGACGGTGCGCGGGCTGACCGGCGCGCGCAGCCTGTGGCAACTGACCCGCAGCCGGATCGATGCGCATACCTGGATCATCGAATTGCGCGATCGCAACGCCGAGGCCGACATCAGCCGCGCCCATACCGATTTCGTGGCCAACGCCAGCCATGAGTTGCGCACGCCCTTGTCCTCGATCATCGGTTATGTCGAGACGCTGGCGGAAGCGCCCGGCCAGCTCGATCCCGCGACCACTTCCCGGTTCCTGAGCACGGTGCTGCGCGAGGCGCAGCGCATGCAAAGCCTGGTCGCCGACCTGATGTCGCTGTCGCAGCTGGAGGCGGAAAAGCACGATGCACCGACCGACACCATCGATCTGGGCATGCTGGCCACGCGCGTGGTCAGCGAATTCGCTTATGGCGACGGCGATGGCCAGAGCGATGGGCGGGGCCGCGTAGTCCTGGACCCGGCCGCCCCGGCAATGCTGCCCCATGCGATAAACGTGACCGGCGATACCGGTCAACTGGAGCAATTGCTGCGTAATTTGATCGATAATGCCTTGAAGTATGGCGATGTCGGCCAACCGGTGGAGGTCAGGATCGCCAGCGAACGGGGCGGCCGCGCGTTGTTGACGGTCACCGATCACGGGGCGGGAATTTCGCCGGATCATTTGCCGCACCTGACTCGCCGCTTTTATCGCGCCGATCCCGGCCGCAGCCGCGCCGCCGGCGGGACCGGGCTGGGGCTGGCGATCGTCAAGCACATCGTCGAACGACATCGCGGCAAGCTGGATATCTCCAGCACGCTGGGCACCGGGACGAAGGTGAGCGTGCGCTTGCCGATCACCAAGCCGCTGCGGCAGGCCGCCGGTTAGCAAAATGCGATGAGTGAAGCTCGGCGCAATTTGCTATCGCGGTGCCGCAAAGCCGTGCCGCGGCGTCTCTTTGTCATGGTTTTGTCACGCAAAACCGGCAGAGCGCCGGATACGGGGCGGCCCGGAGGACAGTGCCTGGCAGATGTTGGAATTGGGCCCGGCCGGCGGAATTCAGGCTGACGGCCGGGAATGGAGTAGATTCATGGTTGCGCAACATACGGTCAAGGCCTTCGATGAAGACATCATCCGGCTGCGCGGTCTGATCGCGGAGATGGGCGGCCTGGCCGAGCTGGCGGTCAGCGAGGCGATGGAAGCGCTGGTCAGCGGCTCATCGGGCAAAGCTGCCGCGGTGATCGCCCGCGACAAGCAAATCGACGCACTGGAGCAGGAAGTCGACAGGCTGACCGTGCGCATTTTTGCGCTGCGTGCGCCGATGGCCGATGATCTGCGCGAAGTCATTGCCGGACTGAAGATTTCCGGCATGCTGGAACGGGTCGGCGATTACGCCAAGAACATCGCCAAGCGCGCCGGCAGCGTAACCGACCGCGAGGCGTTCGAGCCCCTCACCCTGATCCCGGCAATGGCCGACATCGCCGGCGAAATGGTGCACGACGTGCTGACCGCTTATGCGGCGCGCGATCCGGCACTGGCCGTCGAAGTGATCGAACGCGACGCCAAGGTCGATGCCTTTTACGAAAGCATCTTCCGCAATTTCGTGTCGCATATGATGGAAAATCCCAAGACCATCACCAGCGTCGCGCATCTGCTGTTCGTTGCCCGCAATCTCGAACGCATCGGCGATCACGCCACCAACATTGCCGAAATGGTCTATTTTTCCGCCACTGCCGAATATCTGGGCGATCGTTCCGAACGCCGGCCCGCTTGAATACTCCAGCGACCACGCCCCAGACCGCACGCGGCCCCGGCTCTTCGTATGGAGTCAATGGCATGACCGCGCCGCGCCTGCTGCTCGTCGAAGATGATCCGGCGCTGGCTGAATTGCTGGAATTCCGCTTTCGGGCGGAGGGCTATCACATTTCGGTCACCGCCGACGGCGACGAGGCGCTGCTGCGCGCCACCGAGGACGTGCCCGATCTGGTGTTGCTGGACTGGATGATCGAAGGCACCAGCGGCATCGAGGTCTGCCGGAGGCTGCGCCGCAACAAGACCACGGCGCATGTCCCGATCGTGATGCTGACCGCGCGCGGTGCCGAGGACGATCTGATCCGGGGCCTGGAAACGGGAGCCGACGATTATATAACCAAGCCGTTCAGCCCGCGTGAACTGATCGCGCGGGTCGGTGCGATCATGCGCCGGATTCGCCCGGCGCTGGCCGGCGAAACACTGGCGGTAGGCGATCTGTCGCTGGACGCCACGGCGCACCGCGTGTCGCGGCGCGGCCAGACACTGGCGCTGGGGCCGACCGAGTTTCGCTTGTTGCGCTTCTTCATGGAACATCCCGGCCGGGTGTTCTCGCGCGGGCAATTGCTCGACGCGGTATGGGGCACCGAGAGCGACATCGAATTGCGCACCGTCGATGTCCACATCCGCCGCCTGCGCAAGGCCATCGAACTGGAGGAAGCACCCGACCCGGTGCGGACGGTACGCTCGGCGGGGTACGCGCTGGAAGCGGTTTAGTGCGCCTTAAATCCTCCCCCTCTGGGGGAGGTGGCTCGCGCAGCGAGA
>CAXTOS010000145.1:0-4890 GCA_964245935.1 uncultured Novosphingobium sp. | reverse complement strand
GCCGGGCGGGGGAGCGGGCTGGCACCGACTCGACGTAAGTCGGAAAGACTCTAAGATGATGTGTCCGATGCGATCGTCACCCTGACGAAGATTACCGCCTAGTTCCCCCCTCATCGCAGCAAGGGCAAGCCTGTGGCTTATCTCGATCTTTCAGACGTATTTTCGCAGCTTGCCGCTGTTCCGGTGCAGGCGCCGCAGGATTTCCTGCCCACTCCGGAAGAGGCGGCAAGCTTTCAGCGCACCGAGTGGACGGTCATTTCGCTGGCCCGGCTGGACGGCGTGGCCACCTTGCACGAACCCCGGCGTTCAAGGCTCGGTCGTATTCTGCTCGGCCGCCCGCGCTCCTACATGCTGTCGGGCGAACGGCTCGAAGCGCTTCGCCGCCTCGCGGTCGAGGCCTGGCATCGGCCGCTGGCGATCTCGCTGCCAACGCTTGGCGCCTTCATCGCAGCCGGTTTCAGCAGCGCCCAGCTTTCCCTGCTGCTGGCGACCACCGGGGCGCTGCGCGCGATGGCTGGTCAGAATGCTTCTCCGGACGCTGCACCCAGGAATTTCGCGTGAACATGTCGCCGCTAGCCCTCTCCCCTTCAGGGGAGCGGGTTGGGAGAGGGGGAATGCGAGCCCAAACGTCAACGCCTGCAGCCCCTCTCAACTTCGGCTAGAGTCTTTCCGGTTAAGACTGTGCCAGCCCGCTCCCCCGCCCGGCCACCCAAGTCATTGTATAATATGGGTGGCCGGGCGGGGGAGCGGGCTGGCACCGACTCGACGTAAGTGAAAGACTCTAGGCACCAAGCTGCCAAGCCTGCGTATCTCTCCCTGAAGGGAGAGAGCGAGGGGCGCCACCGCCGACCTTACCGCTTCACGCCCAATTGCCACAGGATAAAGGCAAATTCCTCGGCGGTTTCGCGCAAGCTTTCAAACCGGCCCGACTTCCCGCCGTGGCCAGCGCCCATATGAGTTTTGAAGATCAGTTCGTGGCTGTCGGTTTTCAGTTCGCGCAGTTTCGCCACCCATTTGGCCGGCTCCCAGTAAGTGACGCGCGGATCGTTGAGCCCGGCGGTGACCATCAGCGGGGGGTAGGCCTGGCGCGCGACGTTATCGTAAGGCGAATAGCTGCGGATCAGTTCGAAGGCGGCGCGATCCTCGATCGGATTGCCCCATTCGGGCCATTCGCCCGGCGTCAGCGGCAGGCTGTCGTCGAGCATCGTCGCCAGCACGTCGACGAAGGGCACTTGCGCGACGACCGCACCCCACAACCCCGGATCGGAATTGATCACCGCGCCCATCAGCTCGCCGCCCGCCGAACCGCCCGAAATGCTGATCCGGCCCTCTGCCGTCAGGCCCAAATCAACCAGCGCGTGCGCGACATCGACGAAATCGTGGAAGGTGTTGTTGCGCGCCTCGCGCTTGCCGGCCTTGTACCAGGCGCGGCCCAGATCGTCGCCGCCGCGGACATGGGCGATGGCATAGGCAAAGCCGCGATCGACCAGGCTCAGCCGGGTGGTGGAAAAGCCGGGCGCAATCGCCATGCCATAAGCGCCATAACCGTAAAGATGCAGCGCACCCCCGGCCCCCAATTGGTCGCGATCCTTGCGCATCACCACGCTCACCGGCACCAGGGTGCCGTCGCGCGCGGCGATCTCCAGCCGCCGGGTCGTGTAGCGCGCGGCATCATAGCCCGAGGGAATTTCCTGGACCTTGAGCACTTCCAGCCGCTGCTCGGCGATGTGGAAGTCGAAGACCGTGGCGGGACTGACCATGCTTTCATAGGACAGGCGCAAGCGGTCGGTGGCCCATTCGGGGTTATCGGCCAGCGATGCCTCGTAGCTGGCCTCGGGAAACAGGATCGGTTCGATCCGGGCGGGGTGGTCGTACCAGCGCAGCTCGATATGATCGAGCCCGCGCACCCGGCCCTCGACCACATAGAAATCACGGAACAAGTCGAAGCCGGTCAGGTAGAACTCGTCGCTGCCCTCGATCAGCGTCGTCCATTCGCCGGGCACGGCCAGCGGTGCGGTGGCGAGGCGGAAATTCTCATGCGTGTCGTTGGCATGGATGAACAGCGTGCCCTCGCGCTCATCGACCTCGTATTCCACCCCCGGCTGGCGCGCGCGCACCAAAATCGGGGTGCCGAGTGGATCGGCGGCGCGAATCAGCCGCACTTCGCTGGTTTCATGATCGCTGGTGCCGATCACCAGCCATTGCTCGTTGGCGGTCAGCGAGCAGCCGACGCGAAAGCCCTCGTCATCCTCGTGATACAGCTCGACATCGTTGGCCAGCGGCTGGCCCAGCCAGTGCAGCCGGGCATTGTCGGTGCGCCAATTGTCGTTGGCCAGGCTGTAGACCAGCGCCGTGTCGCCCGCGACCCAGACCAGCGCGGACAGCGTGCCGGGAATTTCATCGGGCAGCACTTCGCCGGTGGCAATCACCTTGATCCGCGCGGTGAAACGCTCCGAGCCGTTGTCGTCCACCGCCCAGGCAAGCAGGCGCCCGTCCTTGCTCACCGAAATCGCACCGAGCTGGAAATATTCGAGGTCACCCGCCAGCGCGACTTCATCGAGGATCAGCTCGTCGGCGCCGCCGATCGCCGGCCGCCGCCACCATTTCTTGTACTCGGCGCCTTCCTCGTATTCGATCCAGTACAGCCAGTCGCCATCCTTTTGCGGCACCGACCGGTCGGCTTCCTTGATGCGGCCGCGCATCTCGGTGAACAGGTGCTCGATCACCGGTTGCTGCGGGGCCATGCGCGCGTCGAACCAGGCGTTTTCGGCCTTCAGATGCGCCAGCACCGCGGGGTCGTCCACCTCGGGATAGCCGGGATCGCGCAGCCAGGCATAGTCGTCGGTCACGGTGACGCCGTGGTGGGTGACACTGCTGGGGCGCTTGGCGGCGATCGGGGGGACGGCTTGCGTAAGGGTGGCTTCTGTCATCGCCTGCCTGTATGATGGCGAGCCATGCCCCGCAACCCGGACCGGTCACCATGTTGATGCACACGCATGAAAATCGAATCAAGGCGCTGCGCGATGAATTGAAAACGCGCGGGCTCGACGGTTTCGTCGTTCCCATCTCCGACGAACATATGAGCGAATATGTCGGCGGCTATGCCCAGCGGCTGGAATGGCTGACCGGCTTTGGCGGGTCGGCGGGAACGGCGGTGGTGCTGGCTGATCGCGCGGCGATGTTCGTCGATGGCCGCTATACGCTGCAAGTGCGCGATCAGGTCGACGCGCGATTTTACGATTATGAAAGCGTGCCGCAAACCAGCCCGGCCAGGTGGCTGGCGGCGCATGTCGGCGCCGGCGCGCGGATCGGCTATGACCCGTGGCTGCACGGCAAACCCTGGGTCACCGCGACCGCGCAAGCGCTGGCCGGGCGCGGCGCCGAACTGGTCGCGCTGGACAGCAATCCGGTCGATGCGGTGTGGTCCGACCGCCCCGCGCCGTCGCCGGCCGCGGCCTTTATCCAGGACGACGCGCTGGCGGGCGAGTCGAGCCAGGCCAAGCGCGCCGCGCTATCGGCGTGGCTGGCCGAGCATCAGCTCGACGCGGCGGTGATTGCGGCGCTCGATTCGGTGGCGTGGCTGCTCAACATTCGTGGGCAAGACGTGGAGCGCACGCCGGTTGCATTGTCCTATGTGATCGCCAGTGCGGATGGCACCGCCACTCTGTTCATCGCCCCGGAGAAAGTCCCGCCCGAACTGCGTGCACATCTGGGCAATGCCGTCACCATCGCCGACCGCGACGCCTTTGGTCCGGCGCTGGCGCAGCTGGGCGGCAAACGGGTGAGCGCCGACCCCGATACTTGCGTGGCGGCGATCTTCGCCGCGCTGGAAGCCGCCGGGGCGCAGGTCAGCGAACTGCGCGACCCGACGGTGCTGGCCAAGGCCTGCAAGAATGCCGCCGAACAGGCCGGGCAGCGCGCCGCGCAGGCCCGCGACGGTGCGGCGGTGGTGCGGTTTCTGCACTGGCTGTCCGACGCGGCGCCCTGCGGCGGGGTGACCGAGATGATCGCTGCCGAGCGGCTGCACCAGTTCCGCCGCGACACCGGCGACCTGCGCGACTTGTCGTTCGACACCATCTCGGGCGCGGGTCCGAACGGCGCCATCGTGCATTATCGGGTGGCCGAGGACACCGACCGCACGCTTACGCCGGGCAGCGTCTATCTGGTTGATTCAGGCGGGCAATATCCCGATGGCACCACCGATATCACCCGCACGGTGTGGATAGCAGGAGCAGAGCCCGACCCGGAATTGCGGGATCGCTTCACGCGGGTGCTCAAGGGCCATATCGCGCTGGCCCGCGTGGTGTTTCCCGCCGGCACCAACGGCAGCCAGCTCGATACGCTGGCGCGGCAGTTCCTGTGGGCGGCCGGGCTGGATTACGCGCATGGCACCGGGCACGGCGTCGGCAGCTTTCTGGCCGTCCACGAAGGCCCGCAGCGGATCGCCAAAGGCAGCGGCGGGCAGGCCGGTACGGGCACGGCGCTGCTGCCGGGCATGATCCTGTCGAACGAGCCGGGCTATTACCGGACCGGCGCCTTCGGCATCCGCATCGAAAACCTGCAACTGGTCGAGACGCGCGAAATCGCCGGAGCGGAAGGCGAATTCCTGGGGTTCGAAACGCTGACCCATGTGCCGATCGATCGTCGGCTGGTCGATGTCACGATGCTGTCACCGGAAGAGCGCGCCTGGTGGAATGGCTATCACGCCCGCGTGCGCGAAATTCTCGCGCCCCGGCTCGATGGTGCGGCGCTGGACTGGCTGATCGCGCAATGCGTGCCGCTGTAGGGAAAGGGTTCAACTGCGGAGGTCATTTCCCTCGCGGTTGGAATGGCGCGCGTTAGAGTCTTTCCGACTTACGTCGAGTCGGTGCCAGCCCGCTCCCCCGCCCG
>CAXTOS010000144.1:0-5039 GCA_964245935.1 uncultured Novosphingobium sp. | reverse complement strand
CCGCTTCTGGCTGTTCCGCCATGGCTTGTACGAGCAGGCTGTACCGCCGTCCTGGTATGTCCATGGCCTGTTCGCATGAACGCATTTAGCGGGGTTGGCGGCCAAGCCGCCGGGCCATACGCCGAACTGGTGGCGGCCACGAATTACTCGTTCCTCCATGGCGCCTCGCATCCGCATGAAATGGTGCAGCAGGCGCTGTATCTGGGGCACGACGGTATCGGCATCGCCGATCGCAACAGCGTCGCCGGCGTGGTGCGCGCGCATGTCGCATTGCAGGACCTGCAACAAGGGGGTGTTGCAGCGGCCGGTTTCCGCCTGATCGTCGGTGCGCGATTGCTGTTCGTCGATGGCACCCCGGACATCGTCGCTTACCCCGTCACCCGGCGCGGCTGGGGGCGGCTGACAAGCCTGCTGACACGTGGCAATTTGCGCGCCATCAAAGGCCAGTGCATCCTGCGGCTGGAAGACCTGCTCGCCCATGCCCAGGATTTGCAGCTGATCGTGCTGCCGGCGTCCACGGCAAACGACCAGGAAGCGCACAAGCAGCCGGTGGATTTCCCCCCCGTCGACCTTCTTGCCGCCGTAGCCCCGCGCCTGGCGCTGGTACGTGCCGAACCGCTGGGACAATTGCTGGCGCGACTGGCCGCCGTGTTGCCCGGCAACGTCTGGCTGGGTGCCGCGATGACGCACGCAGGCAATGACGAACGCCGCCTCGCCCGGCTGCACCAGATCGCCCAGGCCGTCAAAGTACCGCTGCTGGCCATCAACGATGTGCTCTACGCCCGGGCCGCCTGCCGCCCGTTGCAGGATGTGCTGACCGCGATTCGCCTGGGAACCACGGTTGCGGCGGCGGGGCGCAGCTTGCTGGCCAATGCCGAGCGCCATTTGAAGCCGCCCGCAGAAATGGCGCGGCTGTTTGCGGCCTGTCCCGAGGCGGTGGCCGAAACCCGGCGCTTTCTCGCCGGTATCGCTTTCACGCTGGACGACCTCAAATATACTTACCCGCAGGAGCCGGTACCGCATGGCTGGGAAGCGCAGGCGTGGCTCGAACATCTGGTGATGGAGGCCGCGCACGCCCGCTATGGCGCAAAAGTGCCGGACAAGGTGCTGGCGCTGCTGGACACCGAATTCATCCTGATCCGCGCCGAGCACTATGCCTGCTATTTCCTGACCGTGCACGACATCGTCCGCTATGCGCGCAGCCAGGGCATCCTGTGCCAGGGGCGCGGCAGCGCGGCCAATTCGGTGGTGTGTTTCCTGCTCGGCGTAACCTCGGTCGATCCGATGCAGCACGATCTGCTGTTCTCGCGCTTCATGTCCACCGAGCGCAAGGAGCCGCCCGATATCGACGTCGATTTCGAACACGAACGCCGCGAAGAGGTGATGCAATATATCTACCGCCGCTATGGCCGCGAGCATGCCGGCATTGCCGCCACCGTGATCCATTACCGCCCGCGCAGCGCGCTGCGCGAGGTGGGCAAGGCGCTGGGCCTGCCCGAGGATATCACCAGCCGGCTGTCGAGCACCGTCTGGGGCAGCTTCGCCGCGCGCTACGAACCGGGGCGGGTGACCGAAACCGGCTTCGATCCCGACAATCCCCAGATTGCCCGGCTGACCGCGCTGGTCGAGCAGATTCTCGAATTCCCCCGCCATCTCTCGCAGCATGTCGGCGGTTTCGTGCTGACCCACGATCGCCTCGATGAAACCGTGCCGATCCACCATGGCGCGATGCCGGGGCGCAGTTTCATCGAATGGGACAAGGACGATATCGATGCGCTGGGGCTGATGAAGGTCGATGTGCTGGCGCTGGGCATGCTGACCTGCATCCGCAAGAGCTTCGACCTGATGCGCCGGCATGATCTGGGCGATCACACGCTGGAAGTGGATATCGCGTCGGACGATCCGGCGGTTTACGAAATGCTGTGCCAGGGCGACAGCGTGGGCGTGTTCCAGGTGGAAAGCCGGGCGCAGATGAACATGCTGCCACGCCTGCGCCCGCGCCGGTTCTACGACCTGGTGGTGCAGGTGGCGATCGTGCGTCCCGGCCCGATCGAAGGCGATATGGTCCATCCCTACCTGCGCCGCCGCTGCGACGAGGAAAAGTTCGAACTGCCCTCGCCCGCGCCGCCGCATCCCCACGATGAATTGCACGGCGTGCTGGGCAAGACCTATGGCGTGCCGATCTTCCAGGAACAGGCGATGAGGCTGGCGATCACCGCCGCCCAATTCACCTCCGAGGAAGCCAACCAGCTGCGCCGCGCCATGGCCACTTTTCGCAGTCACGGCGGAGTCGAGGCGTTTCACGACAAGATGGTCGGCGGCATGGTCGCGCGCGGCTACGATCCCGAATTTGCCGCCCGCTGCTTCAAGCAGATCGAGGGCTTTGGCAGCTATGGCTTTCCCGAAAGCCACGCGCAATCCTTTGCCCGGCTGGTCTATGTTTCGTCGTGGCTGAAATGCCACCAGCCGGCGGTGTTCACCTGCGCGCTGCTCAATTCGCAGCCGATGGGGTTCTACGCGCCCGCGCAACTGGTGCGTGACGCGCGCGAACACGGCGTGCCGGTGCATGCCGTCGATGTCGGGCACAGCGAATGGGATTGTACGCTTGAACCCGCACACGATGGCGCGTTGGCGCTGCGGCTGCGGCTGGGGCTGCGCCAGATTACCGGGTTTCGCCGCGAATGGGCCGATGAACTGGTGCGGGCGCGAGCCCTGCGGGCATTTACCGGCATCGAGGATATCGCCCGCGCGGCTCGCTTGCCACAGCGCGCCCTGCGCCTGCTGGCCGACGCCGATGCGCTGGGTTCGCTCGCCCTCGACAGCCGGGCAGCGTTATGGGAAGCACGCCGCGTGCCCATGGGCGAACTGCCGCTGTTCGCCGCTGCGCAGGCGCGGGAACTGGGAAAAGAGCCCGAGATCGCGCTGGCCCCGCTCAGCCTGGGCGAGCAGGTCGCCGCCGATTACCAGAACACGCGGTTGTCGCTGAAGGCGCATCCGATGGCCCTGCTGCGCCCGCTGTTCCCCGCAAAAGACGTGCTGGCCTGCGCCCGGTTGCGCGACATCAGGGATGGGGCGCGAGTCACGGTGGCCGGCGTCGTGCTGATTCGCCAACGTCCGGGCAAGGGCAATGCCATCTTCATCACGATCGAGGACGAGGATGCGATCGCCAATATCGTGCTGTGGGCCAGCGATTTCGAGAAATTCCGCCGGGCGGTGATGGCCGCCCGGCTGATGGTGGTGGAAGGCCAGCTTCAGCGCAGCAAGGAAGGGGTGCTGCATGTCATGGCCAGCCGCATCATCGACCGCTCCGAACTGCTTGGGCAATTGTCGGAACTGGACGCCGCCGACCCGCTCTGCGCCCACGGCGACGAAACGCCCCACGCCCGTCACCCGCGCCAGGTGCGGCTATTGCCGAAATCACGCGATTTCCATTAAGTGGGCAATCCTAAAGCCCTCTTCCCTTTAGGGGAGAGGGTTGGGAGAAGGGCCTTGCTCACTTGCTCGCTTGCTCCCCTCTCAACTGCGGCCAGGCAGCAAGGGCTGCCAAGCCTACGTATCTCTCCCCTGAAGGGGCGAGAGCAAAAAAGGGATCGAACACGCGTGACCATCCGTGCCGCCCACACTGAAGACGCCCCGGACATCGCCGCGATCTATGCCCATCATGTCCGGCATGGCACGGCCACCTTCGACACGGCGGCGCCTTCATCGGCTGATTTTGCCGCCAAAGTTTCGGATTACGCGGCGCGCGGCTGGCCGTTCCTGGTGGCGCAGCGCGACGGGCAGGTCATCGGCTATGCCTATGCCGCACAATTTCGCGATCGCCCGGCCTATGCCTTTGCCTGCGAGAACTCGATCTATATCCACCCCGGGTACCTCGGCCAGGGGCTGGGCCAGGCGCTGCTTGCCGCTTTGCTCCCTGCCGCCGATGCCGCCGGTTTCCGCCAGATGCTCGCGGTGATCGCCGGTGGCGAAACCGCGTCGATCGCTTTGCATACGCGCGCCGGGTTTCGCCACACCGGCACCATGCCAGCGGTGGGGCGCAAATTCGGGCGGTGGCTCGATACGGTTTATATGCAGATCGCGCTGGGGGCGGGCGACAGCGCAGCGCCGCACCGCGAGCCGGGATGACCGGCGCTAGAGTCTTTCCGGTTAAGACGGTGCCAGCCCGCTCCCCGCCCGGCCACCCAAGTCATTGTATAATATGGGTGGCCGGGCGGGGGAGCGGGCTGGCACCGACTCGACGTAAGTCGGAAAGACTCTAAAATCCGCGCTGTCACAATTCCGCAACACTACCGGGCTTGACACTCGGGCGTGAAAATAGCTTATCCGACGCTTCCCCCGCTTGCCAGCCCGTCGCTGCCCTGCAAATCACCTGCGCAACGGAGTGCCCCCCGACGTGAGTGACCTGACATCGCCCATCGGGCTGATCGGCAAGCGCGCGCAGCCCAATCTGTGGGATGCGGTGGCGTTCGGCCTGATCATCGGGCTGCTGGCGGCCGTCGCGCATAACGCGCATGGCACGGTGATGTCGATCAGTGCGGTGGAGCAGGGCCACATCAGCCTCTCGCCGTGGGCGCTGCCCGGCTATGCGATGCGCACGGTCATGCGGATGATGGCGGCGATGGTGGCCAGCCTGGTGTTTACCTTCACCTTCGCGCCGCTGGCCGCCAAGAGCCGGCGCGCCGGCCAGATCATGATCCCGCTGCTCGATATCCTGCAATCGGTACCGATCCTGGGCTTTCTCACCTTCACCGTCACCGGGTTCATGGCGCTGTTTCCAGGGAGCGTGCTGGGGCTGGAATTCGCGGCGATCTTTGCGATTTTCACCAGTCAGGCCTGGAACATGGCCTTCAGCTTCTATCAGGCGCTGACCACCATCCCGCGCGATCTGCATGAGGCGGCGACCAATTTCCAGCTGTCGACGTGGCAGCGGTTCTGGCGGCTGGAAGTGCCGCTCGGCATGCCCGGGCTGGTGTGGAATGCGATGATGTCGATGTCGGGCGGCTGGTTCTTTGTGGTCGCGGCCGAGGCGATCACCG
>CAXTOS010000143.1:0-5147 GCA_964245935.1 uncultured Novosphingobium sp. | reverse complement strand
TCTGGGCGGCGCGGTCGAGACGTTTTCGGCCGATCCCGCGCGGCACCTGGGTCTGCAGGCCGACCAGACGGTGGGCAGCTATGGCACATCGCGCACCTATCTGCGGCTCGACACCGGCCTGATCGGCGCGGGCGAGAACACCTCGGCCTATCTCTCGGTCGACCGCCAGCGTGCCCGGGCGTGGGATTTCAACGGCATCCAGGGCGGGTATCAAGTCAATGCCAAGCTGATCCACGAAGATTCGGTGGGCAAGCTCACCCTCTATTTCGACTACGCCAACAAGACCGAGCCCAATGAGGACGCCACCAGCTTCTTCGTCCCCTCTGCCGGAAAAACCGCGACCCCCGCACAGCTCTACACCCCCTACACGCGCCCCTATTTCTACCCGGATTTCGGCGGGATGCGATCCTATCTGGATTCCTTTGGCAACACGCCGTCTGCCGAGGGCAGCAATTACCACAATTACTACTCGGATGCCCAGCGCACCGACTATCTGGGCTATGTGAAGTACGACGCGCATCTGTCGAGCCACGTCACCTGGTCGAACACCGCCTACATCCACCACGACGATGCCGTCGGGGTCGTGGCCGGGCCGCTGGGCCAGTCGATCACCGTCATCCAGGCCTACCTCGATCCCGGCTACCCATCGGAAGCCTCGGCCTGCCATTTCAAGAGCAATGCCAATGGTGCGGTGCCCAGCGGCTGTACGACGATGACCGCCGCCCAGGCCTCCGCGATTGGTAGCGCGCTGGTCGCAGCGACCGGCGGCTCGGGCCTGGTCACCCGCACCACCGAATACCGCATCGACCGCGAAGGCGCGATTTCCAGACTCAACGTCGATCTCGGCGCGCACCAGATCGAGCTGGGCGGCTGGTTCGAGCATAACAGCGCGACGCAATGGCGCCGCTGGTATGCGGTCAGCGCCAGCGACCCGTCGACCAGCACGCCCTACCGGCGGCCGCTGAACGTCGCCGCTCCGCTGTTCACCCAGTATCAGGGCGAAGCGCGCGTCGAGGAATTGCAGCTGCATCTGCAGGACGATTGGCAGGTTTCCCGTCGCCTCGCGATCGAGGCGGGCTTCAAGACCAGCGCCCAATGGGCCAACGGCTATTACCCGGTGCAGCCGGTCGCCGGTTCGCTCTCCGGGCTGCAGGGCGGGCTCCCGCAGGGCCGGCTCAATACAAGACGCTGGTTCCTGCCGGCCTTCGGCGCCAAATACCAGCTGACCGATCACGAGGAAATCTACCTCAACGTGCAGCAGAACCTGCGCCAGTACATGACCTATGAAGGCGGCGCCTCACTCTCGCCGTGGTTCACCGGCAGCCAGGCCGCCTTCGACGCCTTTGCCCAGAGCGGCAAGCCGGAGACCAGCTGGACGTACGAGGCCGGCCTGCGCACCCGCCGCAGCTTTGGCGGCCTGCTCAGCGCGATCGAAGCCCAGGTGAACTACTACCACGTGACGTTCAGCAACCGCCAGCTGGCGATCAACAGCAACCCCGGCGGGATCGCCGGCAGCGGCATCACCGGCGGCACGGCGACGCTGGTCAACGTCGGCAGCGTCCACACCGATGGCGTCGATGCGGCGTTCACGGTGCATCTGGGGCATGCGGTATCGCTCTACAACGCGACCTCGTACAACAGCTCGACCTATCGGAGCGATTATACCTCGACCGCGATCGGCAACGGCACGGCGACCGGAACCTGCATCGGCGGCCTGGTCGGCCAGCCAATGACCGTGCACGGCGTCGCGGCCACCGTGATCCCGACTTGCGGCAAGCAGGTGCCCGGCAGCCCGAAGTGGATGAACAAGACAGTCGCCACCGTCGCGGTCGGCCCGCTCGAAGCGCAGCTGATCGGTGATTTCGTCGGCTCGCGTTATGCCACCTTCGTCAACGATGCGAGCGTGCCGTCCTACTTCCTCACCTCGTTGCGGATCGCGGCCCAGCTCCCGGCGTCGATGATCCACGCGAGCAAGGCCGAAATCAGCCTCAACGTCACCAATCTGGGCGACATCAAGGGCTGGTCGACGGTATCGATCGGCTCGGCAACAAACAGCTACTCCGCTTACCCGATCGCGCCGCGCCAGTATTTCGGCACGCTGTCGGTGAATTTCTGAAGGTGGGCATGATGGACCAGGGTGGCATGGATCGGCGCGGCGCCTTGCGCGGTGGAGCAGGGCTTGCCGCAGCGGGTGTCGCCATGGCCGGCATGCCGGCCATGGCCGCCGCGCTGGCGGGCGGGGATGCCGGCCCCGCTCGCCCCCGCGCGCTGGTGCTCGGCCATCGCGGCGCTTGTGCGCACCGGCCCGAGCATACGCTGGGCTCTTACGCGCGTGCCATTGCCGATGGCGCGGATTTCGTCGAGCCCGATCTGGTTCCGACCAGCGATGGCGTGCTGGTCGCCCGCCATGAGAACAACATCGCCGAAACCACCGATGTGGCCACACACCCCGAATTCGCCGGGCGCAAGACCACCAAGACCATGGATGGCATGGCGGTAACCGGCTGGTTTACCGAGGATTTCACCCTCGCCGAGCTTAAGACCCTGCGCTGCCGGGAGCGGCTCGGCGCCTTCCGCCCGGAGAGCCGGCAATACGATGACGAGTTCCAGATCGTCACCTTCGAAGAGATGATCGATTTCGTCGGCGCCGAGGCTGCGGCCAGGGGGCGCGTGATCGGCATGATCCCGGAGATCAAGCATTCGACCTATTTTGCTGCGATCGGCCTGCCGCTGGAGGAGCGCTTCCTCGCGGTGTTGCGCGCGCATACTTATCTGAAGACGGCCCCGGTCATCGTGCAGAGCTTCGAGATCGCCAATTTGCGCCATCTGCGCCCGCTGCTTGCAGGCATGCCCAATGTGCGCCTGATGCAGCTGACCCAGAATGTCGCCGTGCCCGCCGACCGCGCCGCCGGCGGCGACAACCGCAGCTGGGCAGATTTGCTCACGCCCGCCGGGATTGCCGATATCGCCGGCTATGCCGATTTCATCGCGCCTAATTTCCGGGACCTGATCCCGCAAGGCCCGGACGGGCGCCTGGCCGCCCCGACCCCGCTGATTGCCCGGGCGCACGCGGCGGGATTGCTGGTCGGCACCTGGACCTTCCGTCCGGAAAATCGCTTCATCACCACCGATTACCGCAACGATGCCGGCGACGGCGCCCGCAATCCGGCGGGCAGCATCGCCGAGATGCGCCACTATCTGTCCGCCGGGGTGGATGCCTTTTTCACCGACGATCCGGCGCTGGGTCGCCAGGCCGTGGATGCCACCGCCTGAAAACGGGTCAGGCGAAGGATCGCCGCTGCACCGGTCATCTGAAACGGAAGCCGGAAATGGCGGCCTCCAGCACCTTTTCCGCATAAACCTGCTCGCCCGGCGCTTCGCTGGCGCCCGCCGCCACCATCAGCGGCAGCAGATGTTCGGCCTGCGGGTGCGACAGCCGGGCCGCCGGCGCCTGTTCCCAGTTGGCGAGCCGCCGGGCGCGTTCCGCTCCATCCTGGCTCAGGGTTTCCGCCAACCAGGCGTCGAACGCCTGCGAGGGCGCGGTGAAGCGCGGATCGCCATAGCCGCGCATGTTATGAAAGCTCATGCCCGAGCCGAGAATAAGCACACCCTCATCGCGAAGGCCGGCCAGCGCCCGCCCGGCCGCGATGTGCTCGGCGGGGTCGAGCTTGCGGTCGACCGACATCTCGACCACGGGAATGTCCGCGTCCGGCAGCGCCACCTTCAGCGGGATGAACACGCCGTGATCGATCCCCCGGGTTGGATCGACCGACGCCCTCAGCCCGGCATCACGAAGCAGCGCCGCAGCACGTGCAGCCAGCGCAGGCGAGCCCGGTGCGGCATAGGCCAGTGCATAGGTATGCGCCGGGAAGTTGTAATAGTCGTAGATCAGCGACGGCTCGCCCGCGCCGGTGAACGCAAAGCCTTCGGTCTCCCAATGCCCGGATACGATCAGAACCGCGCGCGGCCGTTCGGGCAAGCCCTGTGGCAGCTCGCGGAGGAAATTTTCCATGCCGGTCCATACGCCGCGAGGATCATCCATGAAGAAGCACGGGCCGCCGCCATGGGGAATGAAGTAGCTGGGTTGCTGCATGGTTCGTCCTTTGAAAGCACATATGGGCGCTATGCCTTCCCGTGATAACCCGCGGGGTGTTTATTCACTTGCCGCGCCAGGCCGCAGTGCCGCAGATTGACGGAACCGGGCCCGGCCGCGATCGTTTATCTCGCAGAACGGCCCATTGCGGGTAGATCTGGAACAGGGTTTATCGACGATGGCTTCACCCGGACAATTGGCGCGATGAACGCGCTGCCCACGCCTGCGCAACGCGATGCACTGCTGCAAGCCCGACAAAATCAAAAGATGGCGCGGTCGCCGCATCGCTATGTGCGCGGGGCGACGCAGCGTTTTTATGGATGGCTGACCGACGCCGACCATGTGCACGTGCCCGAAGGACCCCCGATCTGGATCTGCGGCGATTGTCATGTCGGCAACATCGGGCCGATCAGCGATGATGACGGCCGGATCTCGCTGGAGATACGCGATCTCGACCAGACCGTGATCGGCAATCCGGCGCATGATCTGTTGCGGCTGGGGCTGTCGCTGGCTTCCGCGGTGCGCGGCACCAATGCGCCGGGCGTAACCACCGCGCGGATGCTGGAGGCGATGGTCGACGGCTACGAGCAGGCACTGACTTCGCCCGAGGACGAGCTGCACGACCTGGCACTCGATGCGCCCGAGGTCGTCAAGCAGGCACTGCGGCTCTCGCGCGGGGCCGACTGGACGACGCTGGCGCGCGACCGCATCGTCGATGTCACCCCGTCAATCCCGCTGGGCAAGCGCTTCTGGCCGCTGAGCCGCAGGGAAAGCGCAGCAACTCGCAAATTCTTCGAATCGGGCGAACTCGACCTGCTGGTCACCCGGCTCAAGCATCGTGCCGACAACGCCGAGGTGCGGCTGCTCGACGCGGCCTATTGGGTGAAAGGGTGCAGCTCGCTCGGGCTGCTGCGGCTGGCGCTGCTGCTGGAGGTGCGCTCGGGCCGGAAGGATCGCGACCTGTGCATCATCGACGTCAAGGAAGCGGTGAAATCGGTCAGCCCGCGCACACCCGACGGCAAAATGCCCCGCGACCAGGCGGAGGGCGTGGTCG
>CAXTOS010000142.1:0-5241 GCA_964245935.1 uncultured Novosphingobium sp. | reverse complement strand
GTTCCGCACATAAATCCGGACGGGGTAGCGGCCGGCCAGCATCTGTCGGCCAACGGCATCGACATCAACCGGGACCACCTGCTGCTTCGCACGCCCGAGGCACAAGCCATCGCGTCGCTGGTGCGCGACTACCGTCCGACGGTGGTTGTGGACGCCCACGAATACACCGTGGTCGGCCGCTATCTCGAGAAGTTCGATGCAGTGCAAAGCTACGACGTGCTGACGCAATATGCGATGACCGCCAACCTGCCGATTTCGCTGCTGTATATCGGTGCGACCTGCGGCGCGCTGCTGCTGTCCACCCACCGCGTGGTGCGCTGGTACGGGGCGTTGAACATCGTCGCGCTGTCGATTACCCAGCTCGTCAAGGCCACCACCTTCGCCTCGGTCTGGTGCTTTTACGCTGCCGGCATGAGCATCCTCGTCTATTGGCAATTCGCGCGCGGCACGATCGATATCGCCACGCCGAATGACCGTTCGCCGGTCCTGTCGCCATTCCTGTTTCCGTGGTTGCGCGGCAGGATGCGCTCTGTCATTCGACCCCCTGTCGACTGAACATGGAAAGGGCATCGCGATTCCTCGTCTGACCACCCGGGCTGTGGACCCTGCCGCGCTGGCCTTGTCGGCGCTGGGCTGGGTGATGGCCGACGACCAGCGGGCGGCGCGGTTCCTGTCGCTGACCGGGCTGACGCCGGACGAACTGCGTGCGGGCCTGATGGAGCGCGACGTGCAATGCGCGGTGCTCGATTTTCTCGGCGCGCACGAGCCCGACCTGATCGCCGCCGCCGATGCGCTGGCGGTGCCGCCCAAGGTATTGGTGGCCGCGCGCGATGCCCTGGGCGGGAGTGATGGCACGTGAGCCGGCCACTGGTGATCAGCGATTGCGACGAAGTGCTGCTGCACATGGTCGCACCGTTCCGCGACTGGCTGCTGGAACGGCACGGCGTCGTCTTTGCCATGAACGGCCATGATTTCGGACAGGCGCTGCGCCGCGTCGATACCGGTGAAATCGTCGGGCAAGAAGAAGTCTGGCGATTGCTCAACCTGTTCTTCGATGGCGAAATGCACCGGCAGTCGCCGATCGCCGGCGCCGTCGCTGCCATGCGCGAACTGGCCGGCCGGGCCGATGTCGTGGTGCTGACCAACCTGCTCGATCACCGCCAGGAACCGCGCGCCCGCCAGCTCGCCGAACACGGCATCGACGTGCGGGTGTTTACCAATCAAGGGCCAAAAGGGCCGAAAATTCGCGATATCATCGCAGAATACCAGCCCAGTCGGACGATCTTCATCGACGATCTGGCCCAGCATCACGGTTCGGCCAGGGAAATCGCCCCCGACGTGGTGCGGCTGCATCTGTGCGGCGAACCGCTGCTGGCCCCGCATATTGCCTGCGCGCACCAGGCGGGCCATGCCGATGCGCGGATCGACGATTGGGACACCGCGTTGCCGTGGTTGTTGGAGAGGCTGCGGGGTTAGAGGCAGTATTTGGGGGGTGCGTTCGAATCCCCCTCCCGCTTGCGGGAGGGGAGCAGGTAGGCAGTAACAACGACAGGTACTCACCATGACTGAAGCCGAAATCGACGCCCGCCTGGCCGACCTGGGCATCACCCTGCCTGCGCCCGCCGCCCCGGTCGCGGCCTATGTGCCGGTCGTCCTCGCGGGTGGTCTGGCCCATGTCTCGGGGCAATTGCCGTTCATCGCTGGGGCGCTGGTTACCGGGCGGCTGGGGCAGGAGGTTTCGCTGGAGCGGGGGACGGATGCGGCGCGGGCGTGCGGGATCATGATCCTGGCGCAGCTCAAGGCGGCGCTGGGTTCGCTGGCGCGGGTGGAACGGGTGGTAAAGCTGGGCGTATTCGTCAACAGTGCCGGGACTTTCACGGATCAGCCGAAGGTGGCCAATGGAGCGTCGGAATTGATGGTGGCGGTGTTTGGCGAGGCGGGCAGACATGCCCGCAGTGCGGTGGGCGTGCCGGTGCTGCCATTGGGCGCGGCGGTGGAGATCGATGCGCTTGTCGCTATTCGCACCGATTGACCGCTGGTGCGCGCCTGCGCCGGGGCCGGGCCGGGTGGACTGGTTGCGGGGCGCGTTCTTTGCGCATCGCGGATTGCATGGTGCCGGGATTGATGGAGAGATCACGCCGGAAAACTCGCTTGCCGCGTTTGCGGGTGCGGCGGCGCGCGGATTCGGGTTGGAATGCGACGTGCAACTGACGGCGGATGACGAGGCGGTGGTGTTTCACGATTTCACCCTGGAGCGGTTGACCGCGCAGCCCGGGCCGGTGATCGAACGCACCGCCGCCGCGCTGGCAGCAATTACGCTGGCGGGCGGGATGGAGACGATCCCCACCCTGCACCGCCTGCTGGAACTCGTTGCCGGGCGGGTGCCGCTGCTGATCGAGATCAAAACGCGGCGGGAGTGGCCGGTTTCGCGGTTGTGCTGGGCGGTTCGGCGCGTGCTGTTGGGCTATCGGGGGGCGCATGGGGTGATGAGCTTCGATCCGCGCGCGCCCGCGTGGTTCGCGCGGCATGCACCCGAGACGCCGCGCGGGCTGATCGTGACCGAAGAAAATCGCCAGGGTGCGCGTCATGCCGTGGAACGCCACCTGGCGCTGTGGCGCGCGCGGCCCGATTTCCTGGCCTATGACATTCGCGACCTGCCCAGCCGCTTCGCCGCGATGCAGCGGCAGCGCGGCATCCCCATCGCTGCATGGACGGTGCGCACACCGGCCTTGCTGGCCCGCGCCGATGTTCATGCCGACGCGCCGATTGCAGAGGGCACGGGGGTGCCGCCGATGGCCGGCGCGCGATGAGCAAGGGGCCGGCCGAAATTGTGGCCCGCATCGCGCCATCGGTGGGATCGCTGCCCGCCGATCAGTGGGACGCGCTGAGCAGCGGCAATCCGTTCCTGACGCACGGCTTCCTGTCGCTGCTGGAGGAGTCGGGCAGCGTCGGCGGCACCAGCGGCTGGAAACCCGCGCCGATCGTCATAACCGGCGCCGACGGCCGGCTGGCAGCCGCGCTGCCGGCCTATCTGAAGACGCACAGCCAGGGCGAATATGTGTTCGATGCGGGCTGGGCCGATGCGTGGCAGCGCGCGGGCGGGCGCTATTACCCCAAGTTGCAGATCGCGGTGCCGTTTACCCCGGCGACCGGCCCGCGCATCCTGACGCGCGATCCGGCGCTGAGGTCGGCACTAGGTCTGGCGCTGCTGCGCGCCGCCGAGCAATTATGCGATGCCAATGGCTTGTCCTCGGCGCATGCGACCTTCATCGCGCCCGAGCAACTGCCGGTGTTCGAGGCGGCGGGCTGGCTGCCGCGCAGTGATATCCAGTTCCACTGGGAAAACCGGGGCTATGCCGGCTTCGACGATTTCCTGGGGGCGCTGTCATCCGCCAAGCGCAAGAACCTGCGCAAGGAACGCGCCGCCGCGCAGGCCGGGGTGGAGATTCGGGCGCTGCGCGGGGATGCGATCCGGCCCGGGCACTGGGATGCGTTCTGGCACTTCTATCAGGATACCGGCGCGCGCAAATGGGGCCGGCCCTATTTGACGCGCGAGGCGTTCAGCCTGTTGGGGGAGCGGATGGCCGACAGCATCCTGCTGGTGCTGGCCTTCATCGACGGAGTTCCGATTGCCGGCGCGCTGAATTTCATCGGTGCCGATGCATTGTACGGGCGCTATTGGGGGGCGACCGTGGACAAGCCCTTCCTGCATTTCGAGCTGTGCTATTATCAGGCGATCGACGCGGCCATCGCGCTGGGGCTGGCGCGGGTCGAAGCCGGCGCGCAAGGCGGCCACAAGCTGGCGCGGGGTTATGAACCGGTGCAGACCTGGTCGGCACATTACATTGCGCACGAGGGATTTCGCGCCGCAGTGTCGGAATTTCTGGAACACGAACGTGCCGGGGTCGCGGAAGGGCAGTTGCAGCTCGGCGAAAGAACCCCGTTCCGGAAGGCGAGCTGAAGGCGGACTTCGGCAGGTTGTCCGGCGGCTGGCCGGCAGTGAGGTGTCACCGGAATTACAAGTATCGAGAAACGATGGTGGGTACCGGTGTTTGTTCTTATATCACGCGTAAACAAGGCGCCGGTTAGCCTCCGCAAACACCGCGCATCACGCGGCGTGGCGGGCGGCGGCGATCCACTCGCGGGCGCGGCGCTGGGCCTCGGCGATTTCGCGTGAACTCATTTCCTCGGCGATATCGGCGCGGCACCCCTTGGCGCAGTCATGCCCGGCCACCGCGGCCAGGTTGAACCATTTATGCGCTTCGACCAGGTCGCCCGAAATGCCGTTGCCGCCCGTGGAAAAGGCCACGCCCAGATCGAAACAGGCGCCCGCATCGCCCTGCGCGGCCTCGGCCAGGTATCGGGCCACGCGGATGTCATCGGCCCGGGTCTGGCCTGGCGATGCTGGCGCTGCTCGATCTTCCCCATAACTCCGGCTGATATGCATGTTCGCTATCCCGTTCGCTGGTCGTCCTGCCGGCAAACTGGCCGATGATGGTCAACAAACCGTTAAGACAACCGGCTCTGCTTCACCGTGGCGCGAAATCTGCTTTGGTGCTTGAACGGCGACGGGAGCCCCACTATAGGCCCGGCTCGACTGGCACCCCATCGGGGGAGCCAGGAAAAATCGGGCATCGGCAATGCATTGGCGACAATGCAACGGCGTCGGGCGGCCCGATGTGGAGGCATTGATGGCGGCTGGTTCTGCGGACGATATCGACATTCTCATCAAGGCCAAGCGGATCATTGCGGGCGATTATGCCCCCTCCGAACACGAACCCTACATGAACGAGGCGCAGCAGGATTATTTTCGCCGGCTGCTGCTGGAATGGAAAAAGTCGATCCTCGCCTCTTCGGCCGATACGTTGCAGCAATTGCAGGATGGCCCGATGCGCGAGCCCGACCTCAATGACCGCGCCTCCAGCGAGACCGACTGGGGCATCGAACTGCGCACCCGCGATCGCCAGCGCAAGCTGATTTCCAAGATCGATTCCGCAATGCGCCGGATTGAAGAAGGCGAATACGGCTATTGCGAAGTGACCGGAGAACCGATCGGGCTGGGCCGCCTGATCGCGCGTCCGATCGCCACCATGACCGTCGAGGCGCAGGAAGCGCATGAACGCCGGGAAAAAATATCGCGCGACGATTGATATCGATTTACCGCACGCCGGTCTGAAATTTCCTATCCGCGCGCATTGACGCTAGAGCCTTTCCGGTTAAGTCGGTGCCAGCCCGCTCCCC
>CAXTOS010000141.1:0-5246 GCA_964245935.1 uncultured Novosphingobium sp. | reverse complement strand
GTGGCCGGGCGGGGGAGCGGGCTGGCACCGTCTTAACCGGAAAGACTCTAAATCCTCCCCCCTTGGGGAGGGGGCAGCCCGCAGGGCTGATGGAGGGGGCGGCACAGGTTTCGCCCAGCCCCCCTCCGTCTCGCTGCGCGAGCCACCTCCCCCAGAGGGGGGAGGATTTACGGCAGAAGCTTTATCCCAGCGCCGGGGGCGCGCGCAGCGGGGGTCTGAGGAAGGCTGGTCGGGCGGGGTGGGGAACGGCGGTTGGCCAGATCCCCCTGATCAGGACGAATGCCAGCGCCACCGCAAGCAACACCACCGGCGTGCCGGACAGCGCAGCCATGCCCAGCGCCGCGTAGGGGCAGGCGTCCGGCGTCTTGCCCGCTTCACCGGGCAGGTCGCGGGCATGGCCGGCCGGCGGCAGGCTGATCTGCCTGGTCTGCTGCACGGCCCGGCCATCGCAGATCGTGATCGACAGCGATTTGCCCGAAGCGCCGACCATGAACCCGGCAGGCACCATGATCTTCATGCACAGCGCCAGCGCCACCAGCCAGATGGCAAGGCCGCGATGATCGCGAATGAAGGCGCGCAAGGGTCGCATTGCCAACGCCGTTATGCCAGATCGGCGTGCAAGTCAGCCCGGAATCGACGCGCTCAGCAAGTCGCGCCGTTGCCGGTCTGAGCAGCCGGGCACGGCGCGCCGGTCCATTCGCCGCCCAGCGCCTGGATCAGCGACACCGCGCTGGTCTGGCGGCTGACCACCGTCTGGATCAGTTTCTGCCGCGCGCCATAGTCGGTCGCCTGGGCGGTGACGACGGTGGTATAGTCCACCGTGCCCGCCTTGTACTCGTTGTTCGCGATGGTCAGGGCGTGGTCGGCGGCATCGGCGGCGGCGGCCAGGTCGACCACTTCGGCGCGGTAGACGGTCATCGCCGCCAGATTGTCCTCCACCTGCTGAAAGGCAGTCAGGACGGCTGCGCGATAATTGGCCACCGCTTCGTCATAGGCCGCCCGCGCGCCGGCTACCTTGGCGCTGCGCGCGCCGAAGTCGAGCAGGGTCTCGGCCGCCGAAGCGCCCAGCGACCAGAACGAGGTCGCCGCGGAAAACAGCCCGCCCAGCGCGGCTGCATCGGTCGATGCCGAGCCCGACAGCGACAGGCTGGGGAAGAACGCGGCTTTCTGCACCCCGATGTTGGCATTGGCGGCCGCGACCAGGCGCTCGTTGGCGGCGACGTCGGGGCGCCGCTGGATCACTTCGCCGGGGATCGCGGTGGGCACATCGGGCGTGGCCTGCTGCCACGGCGTGGGCGCAATCGCGAAGGTCGAGGGGTTTTCGCCCACCAGCACCGCGATCGCATCTTCGAACGCGGCGCGCTGGCGCACCAGATCGCGCAGCGAGGCCTGGGCGCTGCTGAGCGTGCTCTGCGCGGTATAGACATCGGCGCGCGACACCGTGCCGCCCGAATATTTGTTCCGGGCGATCTTCAGCGATCGGGCATAGGCCGTGACGGTGTCTTGCAGCAGGATATCCTGCGCATCCAGCCCGCGCAATTGCAGGTAATCGCCGGCCAGTTCGCCCTGCGCCGACAGCGTGGCGTTGGCCAGTTGCCCGGCGCTGGCCTGGGCGGCGAATTTCGCCTGGCGCACCGTGTTGCCGATTGCGCCCCACAGATCGGGCGCCCAGCTCGCCGAGATATCCGCGCTGTAGCGGGTGCCGGTGGAGCTGAGCGTGCCATTGCTGTTGATCGTGCCGGAGCTGTTGCTGCCGAAGGTGCCGCTGCGGGTGACCCCGCCGCCGGCGGACACCGTGGGAAACAGCGCCGCGCGATCCTGCCGCACCAGCGCGCGCGCCTGATCATACGCGGCGCGCGCGGCAGCGACATTCTGGTTGGTTATGACCACCCTGGCTTCGAGTTCGTCGAGCCGGCGATCGTTGAACAATTGCCACCATTGGCCCTTGGCCGCCGCATCGGCCGGCTGGGCCACATTCCAGCCCGGCGCGCGCTTGAACGCGACCGGGGCCGGAACCGAGGACGGCACCTGGTAATGCGGCGCAAGATTGCATCCGGCCAGCACGGTCAGGCATAACAGCGCAGCAGTGCGCTGCCACGGTAGCGCATCCCCCTCTCCCAACCCTCTCCCCTGAAGGGGAGAGGGCTTGAGGTTGCGCTGTTTGTGCAGCAACGGGGATAAAACCGATTTGGTGCTAGTCATGTGGGAGTTCCCAGGGGTAATTTGCCGGATTCCACGGGGCCGTGGCGGGCCAGCGATTTTTCGTTCGGGCTGCGCCGTCGCAAGCGGTTGAGCGCCAGATACACCACCGGCGTGGTCAGCAAGGTCAGGAACTGGCTGGCGATCAGGCCGCCGATGATCGCTATGCCCAGCGGGCGGCGAAGTTCCGCGCCATCGCCAAAGCCGATCGCCAGCGGCAGCGCGCCCAGGCCGGCGGCCAGCGTGGTCATCAGGATCGGGCGAAAGCGCAGCAGCGAGGCTTCGCGGATCGCCATGATCGGGGCCAGGCCTTGCGACCGCTCCAGTTCCAACGCGACATCGATGATCAGGATCGCGTTCTTCTTGACGATGCCGATCAGCAGGATCACCCCGATGAGCGCGATCAGGTCGAACTGGCCGCCGGTGACGATCAGCGCAAAGATCGCCCCCACCCCCGCCGATGGCAGTGTCGAGAGCACCGTCAGCGGATGGATCGCACTTTCATAAAGGACGCCGAGCACGATATAGATCGTCACCAGCGCCGCGACGATCAACAGGGGAATGCTGGCAAGCGATTGCTGGAAGACCTGGGCGGTGCCGCCCGATGCGCCGTGGATGGTGGCCGGCAGTTTGAGCGACGCCTGCGTCTGGGCGATGGTCTGCGCCGCCTGGCCCAGCGAGACGCCCGGCGGGAGATTGTACGACACCGTGGCCGAGGGCTGGCCATTGCTGTGGCTGACGCTGGCGTTGGTCGAGGCCGAGTTCCAGCGTGCGATCGCGGACAACGGCACCAGCGTGGTCACCACGGTGCTGACCGCGCTGCCGACCGCCGCCCCGCCGCCCAGCGCGGGATTGGCCGCGATGATCGGCGCGGCTCGCGCGATATTGCCGCTGACCGGCAGATACAGATTGCTCAGCGCCTCGGGATGGCCGGAAAACGCGGGCGCAGCCTCCATCACCACGTGATATTGATTGAGCCCGGCGTAGATCGAGGCGACCTGCCGCTGCCCGAAGGCATCATACAGCGTATTGTCGATGGTGTTCATGGCAATGCCCAGCCGCGCCGCGCTGGCCCGGTCGACCGTGACAAAGGCGCTGGCGCCGGCATCCTGCTGGTCGATATCGACATCGGTAATCGCCGCCGGCTGGCGCTTGAGCGCGGTGACCAGCCGGCCGCCCGCCGCTTTCAGCACATCCGGATCATCGGCCTGCAACACATATTGATAGGTGCTGGTGGTCTGCCGCCCGCCGGCCTGCAGATCCTGGACCGGATTGAGAAACAGGCTGACCCCGCGCACCCGCGCCAGTTTTGGCCGCAGCCGCTGGATGATCGCCGCGACCGGATCGCGGCTGCCGCGCGGCTTCAGCGTGCTGAACAGGAACCCGCTGCCGGCGCGGCCGCCCCCGGTGAACGCCACCACCGTCGCCACCCCCGGATCGCCCTTGACGATCCGCACGATCTGGGTGAACTTGGCCTGGAGATCGTTGAACGACATCGCCTGGTCGACGCGGACGCCGCCGGCCATCGCACCGGTATCCTGTTGCGGAAAGAAGCCCTTTGGCGCCACCACCAGCAGATAGACGTTCAGCGCCACGGCGCCCGCCAGCAGCAGCAAGACCGCGCCGCGATTGTCCAGCGCCCAGTCCAGGCTGCGCGTATAGCGCGCCTGTGCCCAGTCGAAGCCGCGCCGCGCGGTGCGGAACACGCGGCCTTCGCTGGCGGAATCGTCGCTGATGATGCGGGCGGCCAGCATCGGCGTAGTGGTGAGCGAGATCACCAGGCTGATCGCCACCGCCGCGGTCATGGTCAGCGCGAATTCGCGAAACAGCAGGCCGACCTGCCCGCCCATGAAGATCAGCGGCACGAATACCGCAATCAGGCTGAGCGAGATCGACAGCACGGTAAAGCCCACTTCACCGGCACCGACCAGCGCCGCCTGGAACGGCGCCATCCCTTCCTCGATATGCCGGGTGATATTTTCGACGACCACGATGGCATCGTCGACGACGAAGCCGGTGGCCACGGTCAGCGCCATCAGCGACAGATTGTCGAGCAGGAACCCCGACAGATACATGATCGCCAGCGTGCCGAGCAGCGACACCACCACTGCCGCCGCCGGAATCGCCGTCGCCTTCCAGTTGCGCAGGAACAGGCTGACCACCAACACCACCAGCAGCGTGGCGACCAGCAGCGTGACCTCCACCTCGCGCAGCGACGCGCGGATCGTGGTGGTCCGGTCGGAGGCAATTTGCAATTTTATGTCGGCAGGCAGATCGGCCTGCAACGCCGGCATCTGCGCTTTCAGCGCGTCGACCACCGCGACGATATTGGCGCCGGGCTGCCGGCTGATCAGGATCGGCACGGCGTGCCTGCCGTTGAACAGCCCCAGCGTGCGGATATCCTCGGGCCCGTCGACCACCGTGGCGATGTCGCTCAATCGCACCACCGTGTCATTGCGCGAGGCGATGACCAGCGATGCATAATCCTTCGCCTTCACCCCGGCCTGGTTGGAATAGATCGCCCACGCCAGGCCCGACCCGCTGCCGTCGGCCGCGCTTTCCAGCACCCCGCGCGGGCGGTCGGCGCTGGCCGATTCCAGCGCGGTGCGCACATCTTCCAGGGCAATGCCGTCGCGCGCCAGCGCAACCGGGTTCACTTCGATGCGCACTGCCGGCAGTGCGGCTCCGCCCAGTTCGACATTGCCCACGCCGGTGACCTGGAGCAGCCTTTGCTGCACGATGTTCGACACCGCATCGTAGATCTGGTCGGGGCTGCGCGTCGGCGAGGTCAGCGCCAGGATCAGGATCGGCGCCTCGGCGGGGTTCTGCTTGCGATAGGTGGGATTGGTCTTGAGCGATGACGGCAAATCGGCGCGCGCGGCATTGATCGCCGCCTGCACGTCGCGCGCGGCGCCGTCGATATTGCGCGACAGGTCGAATTGCAGCGTGATCGAAGTGCTGGCGAGGCCGGAGCGCGAGGTCATTTCGGTGAGAATTCCCCGGCGCCGGCTGCACGCAACCCCGGCATCCGGGCCAACGTCGCCAGC
>CAXTOS010000140.1:0-5248 GCA_964245935.1 uncultured Novosphingobium sp. | reverse complement strand
CGTGAACACGATCTCGTTCTCGGCGCCGCCGATGAATTGCGCGACGCGGCGCCGCGCGGCTTCATAAGCCAGCGTCATGTCGGCCGAACGGCCATAGACGCCGCGATGTACAGTGGCGTAATCGGCGCCCATCGCCCGCGCCATGGCGTCGATCACTTGCCGCGGCTTTTGCGCAGTGGCGCCGCTGTCGAGGTAATGCCACGGCTGGCCGTCGCCGGTCAGCATGCCGGGAAAATCGCTTCTAAAGCCCCTCCCCTTCAGGGGAGGGGTTGGGGTGGGGCCGCGCCCCGAATCCAGGATTGGCGTGGGGGCCAAGGCCCCACCCCCAACCCCTCCCCTGAAGGGGAGGGGGGAAGAGAGATCGTTCATAAAATGGCCTCCAATTGCGCCAGCGCCTGGCCCAGCAGCCGTTCCTCGTCGGGCGCGCCCACAAACGCCTCGGCGATGAAGGCGTGCAGCATCAGCTTGCGTGCGGTCGCGGGTGGCAATCCGCGCGAGGCGAGATAGAACAGCGCCGCCGCATCGAGTTCGCCGACCGCGCAGCCGTGTGCGCACTTCACATCGTCAGCGTAGATTTCCAGCTCCGGCTTGGCATTGGCGGTGGCGGTGCGGTCGAGCAGCATCGCGCGCACCGATTGCGCCGCATCCGAGCCTTGCGCCCCGCGCGCCACCGCGACCTTGCCCAGATAGGTGCCGGTGGCGTGGTTCGCCAGGACCGAGCGGATCACTTGCCGGCTGACCGCATCGGGCGCGTCATGCGCGACTTCGGTAACGATTTCGAGCGTTTGCCCGCCACCGCCGATCTGCGCAGCGCCCAGCGTAAACCGCGCGCCCGCACCGAGCCGCGCTTCGACCGCGATCCGCCCGAAAGCCGATCCGGCGTTGAGGATACGCAGGTCGCAGGTAGCGCCCGCCGCCACCGTGATCACCAGATGCCGTGCAGTAGGTTCCGCTTCGGTCAGGACGATGGCCTGCGAGGCCGACTCGGCCGCCGCCACGCTGAGCGTCTCGCGCACAACCGGCCACACCCCCGCCAGCGCATCAAGGTCCGAATAGCGATACGCCTCGGCCTTGCGGGTAGGGAGCATCAGCGCGTTCATGCCGCCACCGCCTCATAGCCCTCGTCTTCGAGCTGCTGCGCCAGTTCCGGTCCGCCCGTCTTGACGATGCGGCCGCCTGCCAGCACATGCACGAAATCGGGCCGGACATAATCGAGCAGCCGCTGGTAATGGGTGATCAGCAGCACCGCCTTGTCGGGTTTGCGCATGATTGCATTGATACCGTCGCCGCAGATGCGCAGCGCGTCGATGTCGAGCCCGCTGTCGGTTTCATCCAGGATCGCCAGCTTGGGATCGAGGATGCCCATCTGCACCATTTCGGCGCGTTTCTTCTCGCCGCCGGAAAAGCCGACGTTCACCGGGCGCTTGAGCATGTCCATGTCCATCTGCAACAGCGCCGCCTTCGCGCGCGCCAGCTTGAGGAACTCCCCCCCCGAAAGCGCCTTTTCGCCGCGCGCGGCGCGTTGGGCATTCGCCGACTCGCGCAGGAACTGGACAAAGGACACGCCGGGAATTTCGACCGGATATTGAAAGCCCAGGAACAGCCCGGCAGCCGCGCGCTCATGCGGGGCGAGGGCGAGCAGGTCCTGCCCGGCGAATTCGACCGTGCCGCCGGTGACTTCATAGCCGGGACGCCCGCCCAGCGTGTAGCCGAGCGTGGATTTCCCCGCGCCGTTCGGCCCCATGATCGCGTGAATTTCACCCGCGTTGATGGTGAGGTCGAGGCCCTTGAGGATAGGCTTGTCGGCGACGGTAGCATGGAGGTTATGGATATTGAGCATTTATCGTCCCGCGAAATTGATCATATAGATTATCGGAGAAAGCGCCGTTAGACTTGCAACAAAGGCCATTACCCACTTGAATATTAATAGATTGAGATGAAGCATCGAGCGCCGTGCGAACTGATATTGGTACTTGTCTTTGAAGGGCCATGTGCCTCTGAACAATCCAATCCCCTTGTCTCCCTTGAGTCGGGGACTCAGTGGCATGATTTTGTTCGCCTCGACTGCACGCAAAAGCCTGTGGCAACCAAACGAGATCGCAGCACACACCGCGCCAATTGAGAGCGTTAGCCAAGGTGAGTCAGGCTGGCCGTTCACCCCACCCTCTCCTCAAGCGAAATCCCCAGCGACGTCTGCGCATCGCCGCTCTTAAGCCCCTCCCCTTCAGGGGAGGGGTTGGGGTGGGGCCTATCCCAGCGGTCCGACGCCTCCAGCAATGCCACAAGGATGGCCGTCAAAACCCCGTCTAGATTGTTCATCACATCAGGATTGGTGACCCACAGAACGCGAAAGCCATAATCGGCCAGCACCCCATCGCGTTGCTGGTCCCGATCCGCATCGTGCGTCCCGCCATCCACCTCGACAATCAGCGCTATTTGCGGGCACAGGAAATCAGCAATATACGGCCCAATCACTGCCTGGCGGCGGAACTTATGCCCCGCCAACTGCACGTTCGACAGCGCTCGCCACAGGCGCTTTTCCGGTTCGGTGGGGTTGCGGCGCATATCCGTGGCTCGCGCATGCAATTCGGTGAGGAACTCGGCCGATAGGCCCCACCCCCTACCCCTCCCCTGAAGGGGAGGGGAGTTCAGGCGTCGTGCATCGTCCTGGGGGGAGAGGTTCACCCAACGCTCCCTTCCAGCGAAATCCCCAGCAGCTTCTGCGCCTCGACGGCAAATTCCATTGGCAACTGCTGCAACACTTCCTTCGCAAACCCGTTCACGATCAGCGCCACCGCCGCTTCCTGGTCCAGCCCGCGTTGCTGCGCGTAGAACAGCTGATCATCGCTGATCTTGCTGGTGGTGGCCTCATGTTCGATTTGCGCCGACGGATTACGCACTTCGATGTAGGGCACGGTATGCGCGCCGCAATCGCCGCCCAGCAGCAGCGAATCGCACTGGGTGAAATTGCGCACGCCTTCCGCACCGGCAGCCACGCGCACCAGCCCGCGATAGGTGTTGTTCGAGCGCCCGGCGCTGATCCCCTTGGAGATGATCGTGGAGCGCGTGCCCCGGCCATTGTGGATCATCTTGGTGCCGGTATCGGCCTGCTGGTAATTGTTGGTCACCGCGACCGAATAGAATTCGCCCACCGAATCCTCGCCATTCAGCACGCAGCTGGGGTATTTCCAGGTGACCGCGCTGCCGGTTTCGACCTGCGTCCAGCTGACCTTGCTGCGCGCGCCCTGGCATAGCGCGCGCTTGGTCACGAAGTTATAGATGCCGCCCTTGCCGTTGGCATCGCCGGGGTACCAGTTCTGGACCGTCGAATATTTGATCTCGGCATCGTCCATCGCCACCAGCTCGACCACGGCGGCGTGCAACTGGTTCTCGTCACGCTGGGGCGCGGTGCAGCCTTCGAGGTACGACACGTAAGCGCCCTTCTCGGCGACGATCAGCGTCCGTTCGAACTGGCCGGTGTTCTGCGCATTGATGCGAAAATAGGTCGACAGCTCCATCGGGCAGCGTACGCCTTCGGGAATGTAGACAAACGTCCCGTCGGAAAACACTGCGCAATTCAACGCGGCGAAGTAATTGTCATGCATCGGCACGACCCGGCCCAGCCAGCGCCGCACCAGCTCGGGATATTCGCGGATCGCCTCGGAAATGCTGCGGAAGATCACCCCCGCCGCCTCCAGCTCCTTGCGGAAGGTCGTCGCGACCGACACCGAATCGAACACCGCATCCACCGCCACCCGACGCGCACCCTCGACCCCGGCGAGCACTTTCTGCTCCTCGATCGGAATGCCCAGCTTGGCGTAAACCCGCAGGATTTCGGGATCGACCTCGTCCAGACTGGCCAGTTCCTTCTTCACCTTGGGGGCGGCGTAATAATAGGCGGCCTGATAATCGATCGGCGGCACCGACAGTTTCGCCCAGTCGGGAGTCGGCATCGTCAGCCAGTGGCGATAGGCTTTCAGTCGCCATTCCAGCATCCATTCCGGCTCGTTCTTCTTGCCCGAAATGTAACGCACGGTGTCTTCCGACAGCCCTTTGGGCCCGAACTCCTGCTCGATATCCGAAGACCAGCCATGCTCGTAATCCGCCACCCGCGCGGCGGCATCGATTGCGGCCTGGTCTTTTACGGCGACTTGCTCGTTCATAATGCCGGCTCCGAAACGTAAGGTCGCGTCAGTTGCGTCAGCGACACCTGCGCCAAGGCTCCGCGCACCGCCTGGTTGACCTGCGGCCATTGCGGCCGCATCTGGCAGGCCGCCTCCAGCGTGCAATCATGCCGTCCGCCATCGCCGCAACTGGTCATGGCAATCGGCCCCTCGACCGCCTCGATGATGTCCGCCAGCGAGATCGCCGCAGCCGGCCGCGCCAGCCGCAACCCGCCACCGGCGCCGCGCGTCGATTTCAACAACCCCGCCGCCGTCAGCCGGCTGACCAGTTTTTGGACCGTCGGCGCGGGCAAACCCGTCTCTGCCGCCAGCTGCCCGGCATTGACCCGGCCGGCCCCGCCCAGGGTTGACCCGCAATGACGGGCAGCGGCGCTCATCGTCACGACGGCATAGTCGGCCATACTGGATAGACGCATACGTGGAACCTCGAGGAACGGCCGATTCTGAAATCGGACTAAATCGTTCCAGTTCATCTAGGAGGGTAAGCGGCCGAATACAAGGCCAGCGATCCGCGATGCCTTATTTCGCTGCGGGCTGCCGCAATGCCGCTACACACGCCGCGCGGTCGACATCGCGACCATTGGCGCTGCGGGCGTCGACATAGCCCGCTTCCGGTACCTGTCCCGGGCCGGGTGGATAGAGGTAAATGTCCAGTACGCAAGGGGTGCCGGTGAACTGGAGCTTGCGCACGTCGCCTTCGATCACATCGAGTC
Source organism: uncultured Novosphingobium sp. (assembly GCA_964245935.1). Classification (GTDB taxonomy): domain Bacteria; phylum Pseudomonadota; class Alphaproteobacteria; order Sphingomonadales; family Sphingomonadaceae; genus Novosphingobium. Next base: position 351 of record CAXTOS010000140.1, on the reverse strand, counting down.
GGGGCGCGCCAAACTGACGGGCCAGTTGCGCGCTGGTGGCGCCAATCACACCTTCCAGGCCGGGCAGGTTCTGGACGTGGAGGCCCGGCACGGTGCGGTGTAATTGCGGCGGCGGCGCGAGTTGGCTGGGTGGGGGTGTGCTCCGAACGACCGTTCCAGCATCACCGCACGCCGAGAGTAGCCCCAGCACACCGGGCAGCAGCAGTTTTGGCAGAAACCGGGTCGCGTGCATCGGCTCAGCCATCGCTGCGGGCTTCGCCCATGTCAACGCCGCCTTGCCCGGTTCACCGCGATTAGCTAGAGTCTTTCCGACTTACGTCGAGTCGGTGCCAGCCCGCTCCCCCGCCCGGC
>CAXTOS010000139.1:0-5415 GCA_964245935.1 uncultured Novosphingobium sp. | reverse complement strand
GCGTCGGATAATCGCCGGCGCGCGCATGCGCCGCCATCGTCGCGACGATGGCTGCGACGCAGGCCGCAAAACTTCGCGCGCGTACGCTCATCGGGGCCTCCCTTGACGATTTTTGTTGATCCGACCTTACCCGAGCCGCGATCCCGGGCAAGCCGGGCGCGCGGTCGGCAGCATTTCAGCCGAGCCACCATTTACCGGCGACCATCACGATCTCGCCGCACGCCACGCCGGCAAAAATCGATTTCCGCGACGCCATGAAGCCGACAAATCCAACGGCGACCGCGGTGTAACGCAGCCAGTCCGGCACGCTCGCCAGGGCGCCCGGCGGTTGCACCAGGATTTCCGCAATGACGCCGGCGAGGATCGCGGTCGCCACCGCCCTCACCCAGATCAGCAGTTCGGAACCCTCATCGATGCCGCCGCCGAACCAAAGCCCCAGCATGCGCCAGATCTGGTTGGGGATGACGCCCGCAACCAGCAGGATCAGTAACGCGTGCCAATCGCCCAGGAAACGACTGAGAACGTCGCTCATGCATGCACCCGCCAGCGGTGAACCCCATAGGCAATGGTGCCAGCCACCACGCCGCTGATCAGGATATCGACGCCGCTGTCCAGCTTCGCTGCCAGCGGAAACAGCAATAGCCCAAGGATCAATGCGACGACATCGGAAAGCTCGCGGGAATTGCGCGCGGTCGAAAACAGGAATGCCAGCGGCGTCAGCATCAGGATCGCGGCGGCGAATAATTGCGAGAGATTGGCGGCAAGACCGTAGCCGACCGACGTCGCCATCAGGCAGACCAGCACCAGACCCGCGCCAAGGCCGTGAATGAAGGCGATCCGGCGGTCGCGCGGCACCTGCGGCAGAAAGCGAAAGCATTCGACCCAAAGCGTGACCGCGGTGAGATGGGCGACCAATATCAGATGACGCCGCTTGGTCTGCGGCGTCCGCAGCATCGGCAACACCGACACCACCATCGGAAACAACCGGATCGCGCTCACCGTGACCGCAATCGCGGCCTGGATCACGGTCGCACCCGAGCCCAGCGTCGTGATCAGGATGATCTGGGCCGGGCCTGCCCAGACAAAAATCGTCGACGCCAGCGCCCATCCAAGGCTGAAATGACTGTCATGCGCGAGCGCGCCGATACCGAGATAGGTCGCGAACAGCACCGGCGTCATAACGGTCGCTGCGATCGAACGCATGCCCCACGCGAACGCGCCAAGCGAGCTGTGCCATTGCGGTGAATCGAGTGGGGGAAGCGCCACGGCAAACCGGATCGGAGGAATCGGGTCCGCATAACGCGGAGCAAACCTGTCCCCGTCAAGCGAACCGCCATTCAAGGCCGCTATGCAGATACAGCCTTCAGCCCCGGAAGTTCATGTTGCGCAGCACGAAGCAGGCGCCGCCGGCGTGGCGAATGCGATTGCAGAGATCGTCGGCGGCCGGACGCGTGTCGGTGCCGATCCGTACCTGGTAGAACGTACGGCTGCCGCGGGTGCGCATCAGCGAACTCAACAGGCTCGGGTCCTGGTCGCCGATCACGGCGCTGAGCCGCGTGATGGCGCGGGCATACATCGCCAGCGCCTTGTTGCGATCGAAGCCCGCGGCGAGCTGCACGCCCCACAGCCGGTCGGCGCCCAGCTTCACATGTTGCTCGAGCTGGGTGACAAAGGGATTGGGCGCGCGGCGCAGCAACGCCATCAATTCGCGGCAGCCGAGGCTCGAGGTAGCCGGCGCTCGCTCAGCCGGCTTGCTGCTCTTGCTGGCGGCGGCCCATTCGTCGATTGTGCTGCCGGTAATGGCGCTGACGTAGTTGCGGGTCTCCTGCGGCATGCCACCGGAACCAGCCAGCCATTCCTGCACCCGGCGCGGGCCGGCATTGTAGGCGGCGGCGGCCAATCCGAGATTGCCGAACTGGTTGCGCAATTCGTTGAGGAACTCGGCCGATTTGGGCAGCGCCTGCACCGGATCGAAGGGATCGAGCAGCCGGCGTTCGCTCGCGGTCCCCGGCATGAATTGCGCGATGCCCTGCGCCCGCTGGCCGTTACGGGTAACCGGCCCCACGGCGTCGGACTGGAAGCGACTCTCCTGCCAGATCACGCGGGCAAAGAACTCGACCGGCAGATCGTTCGACCTCGCCGCCGATTCGATCATCAGGCACATCGCCTCGCGGGTGCCTGAATCGCCCAAATCCTTGTTGTCCGTATTGGGGATCGCGAGTTCTTCGACGCTCGGATGCACCACCCGGGGATCCGCCGCAGCCGGCGCGTCCTCCGCGATCGCCCGCGCGGCCGGCCAACCCAGCGCAACGACCGCGACGCAGAGCGCCGCGCGCAGACCGATCAAATTTCGCACCGCATATCCCATTCCTCGGACCTGCCGGGCACGGCGTAAAGACCTTGACCCGCTATTTGGCAATCGTGGCGCGCATGTGGGGGCCAAAAGCCAACCCGCGCGTGCAAAACCCCTGAAATACGCAAGATCACCGCCGGCATCGGTTTACGTTAACACCGCATTTTACCACCGGCACCCTTTCGCACGGCCTTAAGCGGCGTAAGGTTCCGCCTCAAATCGGGAGGATTATCGATGCAGGATCGACGCCAGACGACGCGCGACAAGGTGCTTTACGGCGGCGTCGCCAAATCGGACCAAACCGGCGTCGCGCAGGATTGCGTCGTCCGCAATATCTCCGAAAAGGGCGCCAGCATCGAATTTACCAACGTCGTCAGATTGCCCAAAGAACAGATGTCGCTGACCATTGCCCGAAAAAGCCGTTCCTTCCTCGCCAAAATCGTGTGGTGGCGCGACAATTTCGTCGGCGTCGCGTTTTCAGATGAGGCCCCCGTTCCACCCGTCTCCGATCTGGATGAGCGGCTGCGCAAGAGCGAAGCGAAAAAGCGCCAGTTGCAGCGCCGCATCAAGCAGCTGTTGGGCGAAGGCTAGAGGCAATATTCAAGCGCGAACATAAACCCAGGCGAAACTTCCGGAGCGAAGCAGGACCTCGATGCGCTTGTAGTCGGAGACTTCATAGTCGTCAGCCGCTTTCAATTCGGCATCAGTGATCCGAAACACCCTGCCCTTGACTTCATCGCCTGGATTGTCGCTCGCCTCGACGATCGGGTGAAACCGCTTGCCGCTTGTTCTGATCACATCGGGGTCGGTGATTTCGATCAGCGATTGGCGATATCCGACCATGGCGTCCTCCTCGCCTTCCAGTAGACGACCAAAAGACGACAGCTGAACTTCATCCAGTTGCAGCGTTCCATAGGAAAAAAGCAGAACCGTTCTCTGGTCGGACATTGCCTTAACGTACCCCATCGTCCCTGTGCCGTGAGAGCACGATACGACATGTGAATATCGATGTCTCTTTCGGGATGAAATCGTCCGCACCCGGTTTCGCGGGCAAGCGATACGAAACCAACTATCGGCCCATCCCCAAATGCGATAGCCAGTTGATGTGACACGTGAAGACGCGACCCCTGTTATCCACCACACCGATGGACTGCCCCTGCCGCAGCGCAACTGGGCGATCCTGACAATCGGACTCGGCCTGGTCATGGCGGTGATCGACGGCGCGATCGCCAATGTCGCTTTGCCCACGATCGCCGGATCGCTCAACGCAAGCCCGGCGTTTTCGATCTGGATCGTCAACGGCTATCAGCTGGCGATCACCATCTCGCTGCTGCCGCTGGCCTCGCTCGGCGAAATCATCGGCTATCGCCGGGTCTATCTGGCGGGACTGCTGCTGTTCACGCTGGCATCGCTGTTCTGTGCGCTGTCGCACACGCTGCTGCTGTTGACCGTGGCTCGCATTCTGCAGGGCTTTGGCGCGGCGGGAATCCTCAGCGTCAATGCAGCACTGGTACGATACACCTACCCGCGCGCGCAGCTCGGGCGCGGCATCGGCGTCAATGCCTTGGTGGTCGCGATATCAGCCGCGGTCGGCCCCACCGTGGCGGCGGCCATTCTGGCGGTCGGAACCTGGCCGTATCTGTTCGCCATCAACGTCCCGCTCGGCATCGTCACGCTGGCGCTGGGCTGGCGCACCCTGCCGCACACCCCACCCGCCGTTCACAGCTTTGACTGGCAGAGTGCCGCGCTGAGCGCGATCACCTTCGGCCTCGGCATCGCCGCGATCGACAGCGTCGGCCACGGCGAAAGCCTGTTGTTCTGCTTGTCGGAATTTGCGATCGCGGCCGCCGCGGGCGGGCTGCTGGTGGTCAGGCAGACCCACATGGCCTCGCCATTATTGCCGCTGGATCTGCTGCGCATTCCCATCTTCGCGCTGTCGATCTCGACCTCGATTGCCTCGTTCTGCGGCCAGATGCTGGCTTTTGTCTCGATACCTTTTTATCTCGAGAGCCGTTTCGGATACTCCGCCGTGCAGATGGGCCTATTGATCACACCCTGGCCGATCGCCGTCGCATTCGCCGCCCCGTTGGCGGGACGGTTGGTGGAGCGCTACCCGGCCGGGCTTCTGGGCGGCATCGGGCTGGCGATTTTCGCGGCCGGTCTCGGCTCGCTGGCGCTGTTGCCGGCCAACCCTACCGCTTTCGATGTGGTGTGGCGGATGGCGTTGAGCGGCGCAGGCTTTGGCTTGTTCCAGACCCCCAACAACCGCACCATGATCGCAGCAGCGCCGCGCGAGCGCAGTGGCGGGGCCAGCGGCATGCTGGGAACGGCGCGGCTGTTGGGCCAGACGACGGGAGCAGCACTGGTGGCGCTGTTTCTGGCACGCTATCCGGCCGACGGCACCCAGATCTCACTCTCCGTCGGCGTCGGCTTTGCCCTGCTCGGGGCAACGCTCAGCATGCTCCGATTGTCGCCCGCAGGCTCCCAAGGCGCCGAGCGGGTGCGGGTCCGCGATGACCAGCGCCTCAAGGGCGAATGAAAAAAACCGATCTCACTTCGACGGCGGCTCGGTAATGGCTTTGCGGATCGAGGCCAGCGGCGCGGTGTCGTCGAAATCCAGCCCGCCTTCATGCTCCTTCAATCCGAGGTCGCGCCACAGACCGTCGAGATCGGGCGTGACCGGCTTCGATCCCCATTGATCATGCTGGCGGGTGAGGACATCCAGCCCTACCGCTCTGTCCGCGGCCGCCAGAATGCGCTGGATCGACCAGTCCTGCTCGTGATTGCCGCCCGCCGCGAGAACACCGCGCATGGCATCCTGCAGGCCGAATTTGCCGTGGCTGCGTTTGCGAATTTCAACATCGGCAAACAACGCGAACATCGCACCGCCCCAGTACTTGCGGCCCCAGGTATTGGTGTTATCAAGACCCTCATCGCCGGACTGCGGCAGCCCCTTCGGCATGTCCCGCATCATCGCCTGCCAGATTTCCTTGGGCGAGAGGTCACCGGCCTGAGCGCGCGCAACCGGCTCGACATAGACGGCCAAGCCCTCCGAGAGCCAG
>CAXTOS010000138.1:0-5418 GCA_964245935.1 uncultured Novosphingobium sp. | reverse complement strand
GAACTGCCGTTGATACTCGCGGTCAGTGGAGCATAGTTCGCATCGATATCCGCGATGAAGGGGTAGAGGCCGATCCGGAATTCATTGGGAACGCCGGTAGCCGCCTCCTTCTTTTGGGCCAGCTCTAACAATCCGGACACGCCGTTCGCAGACATCGTGGCGTTCAAGGCAAAGCCCACCGCATCGAGTCGCAACTGGATGCAGCCATCGGTGCCGGCGGTGGGGCAGGACGTAGCCGCGGTCAACCCGGCCCCCCCCACCGTGACGGGGAGAGTGAGCGAGCCCGGCAGTCCAGCATTGACTGTATACGGCGCCACGCCTGTCACGATCGAAGAGGGCAATTGCTGCTTCTTCGGATTACTCAATTTTGTCTGAAGGAGAAACGAGTACCCGCTTTGACTGACACGGGTGATCGCATAGCCGAGACAGAAGTTATTCGTTGGATATCCTTGCGTTCCCGAGTCGGTGCACGCGCTGTTTTGCGGCTTAAAATGGCAGGCCAGGGTACAGCCAGTGGGGTACTGTACATAGTTATCCGGGTTCACCGCCGCGAGACGCGCCTGTTCGCCCGCGGTCGACGGCAGCCCCATCGATCCCGACACGTCCAGCGCGAGATAAAAATCGAGATAAGGCGGCAGCGAAGCGCTCGAAGTTGAGGTGCCGGTCAGGGTCAAGGTTGGATAGCCCAGCACTTTCATGAACGTGACCGGGACAGTGGCACTGAACTGGACCGTGGAGGCCAGCTGGAGGCCGGTTTTCGTGACCGTCGCGGTGCGGCTCAAATTGCTGTAGCCGGTGATCGGGTTCATGTTGCCGTCAAAGACATTATTGGCCTCGGTGACGCCGGCGGTAATCGTACCATTTCCGGTCATCGTGGCAGCCTGGGCGAAACCAGCCGACTTCGACGAGATCGAGGCAACGCTGGCGGCGTCCGCCGCGGATTGCAGCTTTGCCTTCATGCGGGTCGCCATCGAGTAATCGACCGCGCAACCAAGCGCAGTTATCACGGGGACACATCCGATTGCGAAAATGACGGCAACGTTGCCGGATTTGTCACGAAAAAGGCGGGTGATCGCACTGAAAAATGCAGACATGGATGATGCCGATTGCAGGAGTCAAAACTGCGTATAAGGCTACCTACGACCCCTTAAATATCGCTTATGGCATCCGCAGAATTACTGGCCCAGCGGCTGTTTGGTGGTTAAGGAAAGCTTTCTGGGCGGGTTCAGTATCCGCCTGCGCCAGTCCCTCGAAGAGCATTTGCATCGCATGACGGATATCAAACTCACCCTCGTCGTCGCCTGCGCGCTGGTCGATGCCGACAACCGCGTCATGATCGCCCAGCGGCCCGAGGGCAAGGCGCTGGCGGGGTTGTGGGAATTTCCCGGCGGCAAGATCGAACCCGGCGAGCGGCCCGAACACGCCCTGATCCGCGAACTGCACGAGGAGATCGGCATCACCGTGAGCGAGGCCTGTCTGGCGCCGCTCACCTTCGCCAGCCACGCCTATGAAAGCTTTCACCTCCTGATGCCGCTGTACATCTGCCGGCGCTGGGAGGGCGAGGTGATCGCGCGCGAGGGCCAAACCCTGGCCTGGGTTCGCGCCAACAGACTGCGCGATTACCCGATGCCCGCGGGGGACATTCCGCTGATCCCGCATTTGATCGATTTATTGATGTGAGGGAAGCGCGCAACGTCCGTTTGCGTCATACGCGGGCTTGACCCGCGTATCCATCCACCTTCAAGGAAGACTCTTGCGAAGCAAGATGGATTGCCGGGCATAGGCGAGCGGAAGCGACGCCGTCCTTAGACGGCTATGCCCGGCAACGACCGTCTATTTCACCTTCCGCTTCACCGCCTCCTCCAGACTCGCTTTCGCCGATCCCGGTTTTAGCGGCTTTGGCTGGCTTGCATGCGGCACCCAGCCCGACAGCCAGATCACGTCATAGGTGGCGCGGATGCGGCCATCGGGATCGGCAAAGCGCTCGGCGTAAATCTGCGCCATCCGCAATAGCGTGGCGCGGCGGGTCGGTGTCCGCCGCCGCTCGAGCAGGATGTTGGTCGCGCCCATGCGCCTCAAGTCCTGCATCAGCGCGAACGCATTGTCGTATCGCACCACGATGTGGTCGAGGTCGGTGACCGGCAGCGCAAAGCCGGCACGTTGCAGCAGGCCGCCGACGTCGCGCAGATCGGCAAACGGCGCGACGCGGGGCGAGACCCCGCCTTCGCATTCGGCTTCCGCCGCCGCAAAGGATTGCCGCAGCTCGGTCAGGGTGTCGCCGCCAATCATCGCCGCCAGCAACAGCCCGTCGGGCTTCAAGGCGCGGCTGATCTGCGCCAGTACGCCGGGCAGATCATTGACGAACTGCAAGGCGAGCCCGGAGATCACGAGATCGAGCGAGGAGGGCTGCAACGGCAGCAGCTCCCGCGGCGAATCCTCGAGCCCGATATGGACGACATTCTTGAAGCGCTCGCGCGCGGGCCCGCGCAGCAGATCGCCCGGGGTCCAGATGTCAGCCGCGTTGGAAAAATTCCGCAGCACCGCGTGCAGCCGCTCTTCGATGTCTTCCGCGACGCGATCGAGCAGGAATTCGGCCGCCCCAAGCCTGCGCGCACGGCGTTGCCGTGCCAGCAGCAACGCGCGGTCGAACAAAGCAGGGGCGCGGTTCGGATTCTCGGCCATGGCGGTTTGGTACGCCGGTCGACCTAGCTCTGGCAATCCGCCAACGCACCTGCCTCAACGGCTGTCTTGCCGCTTGAGCGCCACGAAACCCGGCGCTAGCCTCACCCCATGGACGCCGAAGCCTCACCCTCCCGTTCCATCTCCAGCCATCTGCGCGGCGCGCTTCGGCTGGCGCGGGGCGCGTGGTCGCATGCCGCAAAACTCGCGCTCGACATTGCGCTGCCGACGCTGTGCGTGGCTTGCCGCGAGCCGGTCAACGGCGAGGGCGTCTGCGCCAATTGCTGGGCCAAGCTGTCGTTCATCGCACCGCCTTATTGCCCGCGGCTCGGTATTCCCTTTGTCTACGATCCCGGCCCCGAATTGCTGTCGATGGAAGCGATTGCCAATCCGCCCGCCTACCAGCGCGCCCGTGCCGCGGTGCGCTATGACGATGTCGCGCGCACCTTGGTACATGCACTGAAATACCAGGATCGCACCGATCTGGCGCCTGCGATGGGCCACTGGATGGCGCGCGCAGGTCGTGAACTGCTCGACGAGGCCGATGCGCTGGTGCCGGTACCGCTGCACTGGCGGCGCGGCTGGAGCCGACGCTATAACCAGTCGGGGGCGCTGGCGCGGTCATCGAGCGGCAGAGCGGCGTCAAACTGGCCTCCGAGGCGCTGCGGCGGGTCCGGCCGACCCAGCAACAAATCGGCCTGTCCCGGTCGGAACGCGCCAGCAACGTGCAGGGTGCCTTCAAGGTCGCATCCGACCGTAAGGCCGAGATCGCCGGGCGGCGGGTGGTGCTGGTCGACGATGTCCTGACCTCAGGGGCCACCGTCGATGCCTGCGCACGGGCGCTTTTGCGCGCCAAGGCGGCGTCCGTCGACGTGCTGGTATTCGCGCGGGTTGTGGACACCCACAAAGCTCCCATATAATTTGGAACATCCTCCTGCAGATCGTTGCAACACCGAGCGTATCATGACCGCCGCCATCGAAATCTACACCCGTCCGGGCTGCGGCTATTGCAGCGCCGCCAAGTCGCTGCTGACGCGCAAAAAAGCCGCGTTCACCGAATACGATGTGGCCAAGGATTCAACGTATCGTCAGCAAATGTTCGATCGCGCCGGCGCCGGCTCGACGTTCCCGCAGATTTTCATCGGCCAACTCCATGTTGGCGGCTGCGACGAACTTTACGCGCTGGACCGTGAGGGCAAGCTTGACGGATTGCTGGCAGGCGAAAAGGCCACCCCATGAGCGCTGATCTCGCCTTTACCGCCGCGATGGTGCAGATGCGCACCGGGCTGTTGCCGGAACCGAGCCTGGAACAGGGCATCAAGCTGATTCGCGAAGCGGTGGCCCAAGGCGCCGATTATGTGCAGACCCCCGAGGTCAGCAACATGATGCAGCTGAATCGCAAAGCGCTGTTCGAGCATCTCGCCGCCGAGGAAGACGATGTTTCGCTCAAGGCCTATCGCGCGCTCGCAGCTGAACTCAAGATTCATCTCCACATCGGCTCGCTGGCGCTGCGTGCGACGCCGGAAAAGGCCGTCAATCGCTCGTTCCTGATCGGACCGGATGGTGGCGTGATCGCCAGCTACGACAAGATCCACATGTTCGACATCGATCTGCCCGGCGGCGAGAGCTATCGCGAATCGGCCAACTACCAACCCGGCGAAACCGCCGTGCTGGCAGACCTGCCGTGGGGCCGGATGGGTCTGACGATCTGTTACGATGTACGTTTTCCGGCGCTGTATCGCGCGCTCGCGGAAAGCGGCGCGTCGTTTCTCGCCGTGCCCTCCGCCTTCACCCGCAAGACCGGCGAAGCGCATTGGCACACGCTGTTGCGCGCCCGCGCCATCGAGAACGGCTGCTTCGTGTTCGCCGCCGCCCAGGCCGGCCTGCACGAGAACAAGCGCGAGACCTATGGGCATTCGCTCATCATCGCCCCCTGGGGCGAAATCCTCGCCGAGGGCGGTGTCGAGCCCGGGGTTTTCCTGGCCAGGATCGATCCGGCGAAAGTCGAGACCGCGCGCAAAACCGTGCCGTCGCTGCAGCATGGCAGGCGTTTCAGCGTCGCCGATCCCAAAGCGAGCCCCGATTACCTGCATCTGGTTCGGGGATCGGCATGATCCGATACAATTTGCGCTGCGAACGCGGCCACGCGTTCGAGAGCTGGTTTCAGAGCTCGGCAGCCTATGAGTCCCAGGAAAAGCGCAAGCTGGTGAATTGCCCCGCCTGCGGCTCGGCCAAGGTCGAACGCGCCATCATGGCCCCGCAGATCGTCAGCAAGAAGGGCCGCGATAACAGGGAAAACGCCAGGGACAGCTCCAAGGAAAACTCGATGCCGGCGGCCGCTGCGACAACGGATATCGCAGCCGCCGGATCGACCCCCCTGATGATGGCGCAGGAGCGCGAGCTGCGCGCCAAGCTGAAGGAATTGCGCGATCACATCGTGAAAAACGCCGACAATGTCGGTGAGCGCTTTCCCAACGAAGCGCGGAAAATGCACTATGGCGATATCGAACACCGGCCGATCTATGGTGAAGCCTCGCCCGACGAAGCGCGCGCCTTGATCGACGAAGGCGTCGAAGTATCGCCGCTGCCGGTGCTGCCGGACGACCGGAATTGACGCGCGCGTGACGGCGGGCGGGCCTAGAGCAGGATGACTTATCTTCGAATCGTCATCCCGCTCTAATTTGTTGTTTGAGCATGATCTCCGCGCAAACGCTTCGCGTTTGTCGCGAGGGAAAACCG
>CAXTOS010000137.1:0-5466 GCA_964245935.1 uncultured Novosphingobium sp. | reverse complement strand
CGCCGACCGGGCACGGTCCAATTACGGTCCCACCCTGATCGAATGGTTCACCTATCGCGCCGAGGGGCATTCCACCTCGGACGATCCGGGCGCTTACCGCTCGGCGCAGGAGGCCAGGGCGTGGCCGCTGGGCGACCCCATCGCCCGGCTGAAACAGCATCTGGTCGCGTTGGGCGAGTGGGACGACGAGCGGCACGCGGCGATGGACCGCGAGCTCGCCCAGCACGTTCGCGCCGAGCAGAAAGTCGCCGAACAGAACGGCGTGCTGGGCCACGGCCTGCAACAGCCGTTCGAGACCATGTTCGAAGGGGTGTTCGAAGAGATGCCGTGGCACCTGGCTGAACAGCGCCAGCAGATGCTCGACGAGCAGGCGGCGGCAGGATTGTGATGGCCAGCGCCGCTCCCATCACCGACGAACCAGCCGAAATGCCCGACATTGCCGAAATGACCATGATCGGCGCGATCAACAGCGCGCTCGACGTGATGCTGGCCCGCGACGATACGGTCACGGTGATGGGTCAGGATGTCGGCTTTTTCGGCGGCGTGTTCCGGGCGACTGCGGGCCTGCAGAAAAAATACGGCACGCATCGCTGCTTCGACACCCCGATCACCGAATGCGGCATCATCGGCGTCGCGATCGGCATGGGCGCCTATGGCCTGCGCCCGGTGCCGGAAATCCAGTTCGCCGATTACATCTACCCCGCGCTCGACCAGCTGGTCTCCGAAGCAGCGCGGCTGCGCTATCGTTCGGCGGGCGAATTCACCGCGCCGATCACCGTGCGCTCGCCGTTTGGCGGCGGCATTTTCGGTGGCCAGACGCACAGCCAGAGTCCCGAGGGCATCTTCACCCATTGCTCGGGCATCAAGACGGTGATCCCGGCGACGCCCTATGACGCCAAGGGGTTGCTGATCGCGGCAATCGAGGACAATGACCCGGTGCTGTTTTTCGAACCCAAGCGGCTCTACAATGGTCCGTTCCACGGCCATTACGATCGCCCGGTGACCAGCTGGGCGGGTCATCCGGCGGCACAGGTGCCGACCGGGCATTACCGCATCCCGCTGGGCACTGCGGCCATTGCGCGCGAAGGCACGGACGTGACCATCCTGTGCTATGGCACGATGGTCCATGTCGTGGCCGATGTGGTCAGCGAGATGGGCGACCTGGACGCCGAGATCATCGATTTGCGCACGCTGATCCCGCTCGACATCGACGCGATCGAGCGTTCGGTCAAAAAGACCGGGCGCTGCCTGATCGTCCACGAAGCCACTCGCACCAGTGGGTTCGGCGCGGAACTGGCGGCGCTGGTGCAGGAACGCTGCTTTGACCATCTCGAAGCGCCGGTTACCCGCGTGACCGGCTTCGACACCCCCTATCCCTATAGCCTCGAATGGGCCTATTTCCCAGGGCCGGTGCGCATTCGGCGGGCCCTGCAAACCCTGCTGAAAGACTGAAGATGGCCCGCTTTACCTTCCGCTTGCCCGATATCGGCGAAGGCATCGCCGAGGCCGAGATCGTCGCCTGGCACAAACGGCTGGGCGACACGATCACCGAGAACGAGGCGCTGGCCGACATGATGACCGACAAGGCCACGGTCGAGCTGGAATCGCCGGTCACCGGGACTATTGTCGAACTGGCCGGCGAGACCGGCGCGCGGATTGCGATCGGCAGCGCGCTGGCGGTGATCGAAACGGAAGATGACGCGTCGCAACCGGTGGCAGTGCAAGTCGATAAGCCCCTCCCGCGTGCGGGAGAGGTCAGGGGTGGGCAGGAACAGCACGCAACTTCACCGGACGATCCGATTGCTTCAGGCGGCCCACCCCCTGCCCTTCCCGCAGGCGGGAGGGGAGCAGAAAAGGCCGAACCTCCGCGCAAAATCCTGGCATCGCCGGCCGTTCGCGCCCGCGCGCGCGATCTGGGAATCGATCTGGCCACCATCCACCCCGCCGGCGACCACATCCGCCACGCCGATCTCGACGCGCTCCTGCGCTATGGTGGGTCGCAAGGCTATTCCGCGCAGACCGGTCGCAGCTGGGCCGATGAACAAGTCAAGGTGATCGGCCTGCGCCGCCGCATCGCCGAGAACATGGCCGCGTCGAAGCGCAATATCCCGCATTTCAGCTATGTCGACGAGATCGAAGTCACCGCGCTGGAGACGATGCGCGGGCAACTCAACCAGCATCGCGGCAGTCGGCCAAAGCTGACTTTGCTGCCGTTTCTGGCTGTCGCGATCTGCCGTGCCTTGCGCGACTTTCCGATGATGAACGCGCATTACGACGATGAAGCCGGCGTCGTTACCCGGCATGGCCGCGTCCATCTGGGCATCGCCACCCAGACCGACGCCGGTCTGATGGTGCCGGTGCTGCGCGACGCGCAGGATCGCAACATCTGGCAGATCGCCGCCGAAGTCGTCCGGCTGGCCGCTGCCGCCCGCACCGGCAAGGCCGCTCGCGACGAGCTGTCCGGATCGACGATCACGCTCAGTTCGCTGGGCCCGCTGGGCGGCATCGCCTCGACCCCGGTGATCAACCGCCCGGAAGTGGCGATCATCGCCCCCAACCGGATCGTCGAACGCGCGGTGTTCGAGGGAGACAAGATCAGGCGCGCGCTGGTGATGAACCTGTCGATCAGCTGCGATCACCGGGTGGTCGACGGCTGGGACGCGGCCAGCTTCGTGGCGGCGACGCGGCATCTGCTGGAGGCGCCCGCGCTGCTATTCCAGGATTAGGCCATCGTCCTGAAACGAGGAGGAATTGCCGATCAGTGCTGCAGGTGCATGTCCATCAGATTGCCGGGCACCATCATGTTCCCGTTCAGATGATACATGATCCACAGCGAACCGCCGATGACGATGCCCACGATCAGTGCGCCGAATGCCAGCGCCAGCACATTGTTGAGATTGTCCGGCCCGGTGGTGATGTGCAGGAAAAAGACCAGATGCACCCCCATCTGGGCGATCGCAAAGGCCGCCAGCGCCATCGGTATGCCCGGCGTGAAGATGACCCTTGGTCCGCTCGCCACCCAGAACGACGCAGCGGTCAGCCCCGCTGCCAGGACGAACCCGATCAGATAGTTGCGGACCGCGCCGGCCACGTCTTCGGTGCCGGACCCATGGTCGCCGGGAGCTATGTCGTTGCCCGATTGCGTGTCGCCGTCGCTCATGGACTTGTCCCCAGCAGATAGACGTTGGTGAAGATGCCGACCCAGATGATGTCCAGCGCGTGCCAGAACAGCGCAAAACACAATCCCCGGCGCAGGATGTCCGGCCGGAAGCCCTTGGCCCGGAATTGCGCCATCATCGTGCCCAGCCACAGCAGCCCGATGGTGACATGCGCCCCGTGCAGGCCGACCAGTGCAAAGAACGCCGATAGGAAAGCGCTGCGCTGCGGGCCGGCGCCTTCGCCCAGCATTTTGGCAAACTCGCCCACTTCCAGCACCAGAAAGCCCAGCCCCAGCAAGCCGGTCAGCAGATAGGACAGCTGCGTCCATAGCATGTTCCGGGCGTTGGCGGCGATGGTCGCCATGCCGCAGGCGAAGCTCGACAGCAGCAGCAATATGGTCTCGACCGCAACGGTCCGGCGATCGAACAGCTGTGCCGGCTGCGGGCCGTTGGCCGTGGCATGCGACAACACCGCATAGGCGGCATAAAACCCGGCGAACAGGATGAAGTCGGACAGCAGGAAAATCCAGAAGCCGTATGCCGTGACGATCCGCCTGGCAGCCGGGCCCTTGAATCCGCCGCCCGCCGGTGCGCGCGAACCCATCTGGTGGAGATCATCTCCCGGGGATGGCCGGCGCGGACCTTCGGTCGAGCCCGGTTGACGGCTGGCGACCATGGCGAGGCGCGCTTCGCGGCGCTGGCGATCGATCCGGGCGACTTCCCCTGCCGGCATTTCGTATTCCGCATGATCGCGCCAGGCAAACACCACGAACACCGCAAAAGCACCGATCAGGCCGATGACGACCATCCACCAGATATGCCAGATCAGCGCGAAACCGCTGACCACCGCGAAGCCTGCCGCAACAAACCCGGTCGGGCTGTTGCGGGGCAGTTCGATCGCCCGATATTCGGGCAGGTCGGTCAGCCGCCCCTGCTCCAGCGCGCGCTGCTTGATGCTCCAATAGGCTTCTGCGCCTTCGACATCGGGCAGCACCGCGAAATTGAACGCGGGCGGCGGCGAGCTGGTGATCCATTCCAGTGTCCGGCCATCCCACGGATCACCGGTGGTATCGCGCAAATGGTCGCGGCGACGGATCGACACCGCCAGCTGCACGACCTGGCAGGCGATGCCGCAGGCGATCAGCGCCGCGCCGCCCGCAGCCACGCGCAGCCACGGTTGCCAGGCCGGGTTGTCGTAATGCTGCATGCGCCGGGTCATGCCCTCGAGCCCCAGCACGTAAAGCGGCATGAAGGCAACGTAGAAACCAATAACCCAGAACCAGAAGGCGGCCTTGCCCCAGGCCTCGTTCAAGCGGAATCCGAATGCCTTGGGGAACCAGTAATTATAGCCGGCAAACGCCCCGAACAGCACGCCGCCGATCACCACATTGTGGAAATGGGCGACCAGGAACAGCGAATTATGCAGCACGAAATCGGCCGGCGGCACCGCCAGCAGCACGCCGGTCATGCCGCCGATGACGAACGTCGCCATGAACGCGATCGCCCACATCATCGGCAGCTGGAAACGCACCCGGCCGCCCCACATGGTAAACAGCCAGTTGAAGACCTTCACCCCCGTCGGCACGGCGATGATCATCGTCATCACTCCGAAGAAGCCGTTGACATCGGCGCCTGCGCCCATCGTGAAGAAGTGGTGCAGCCACACCATGAACGACAGCACGCAGATCGCCATGGTGGCGATGATCATCGAACGATAGCCGAACAGCGGCTTGCCGGAGAAGGTCGAGATCACTTCGGAAAACACGCCGAACGCCGGCAGGATCAGGATGTAGACCTCGGGATGCCCCCACGCCCAGATCAGGTTCATGTACATCATCGGGTTGCCGCCCGCGCCCACCGTAAAGAAGTGGAAGCCGAGATAGCGGTCGAGCAGCAGCATTCCCAGCGTACCGGTCAGGATCGGGAAGGCCGCGACGATCAGCAGGCTGGATGCCAGCGCGGTCCAGCAGAAGATCGGCATCCGGGTCAGCGTCATGCCCGGCGCGCGCAGCTTCAGGATGGTGGCCACGAAATTGATGCCGGTCAGCAGCGTGCCGATGCCCGAGATCTGGATTGCCCACAAATAATAGTCGACCCCCACGCCCGGCGAGAAATTCAGTTCGGACAGCGGCGGCATCACCAGCCAGCCGGTCTGCGCGAATTCGCCGACGAACAGCGAGATGTTGATCAGCAGTACCGCGGCGGCCGTCAGCCACAGGCTGACTGAGTTGAACGTCGGAAAGGCCACGTCGCGCACGCCAAGCTGGAGCGGCACGGCAAAGTTCATCAGCCCGATCATGAAGGTCAT
>CAXTOS010000136.1:0-5684 GCA_964245935.1 uncultured Novosphingobium sp. | reverse complement strand
GGCGCGCCAGCCGTCGCGTTCATAGCCGGCACGGGCCAGCGCCTTTTTCCAGCGCCCGCGCGCCGTGATCCACCGATCGAGCATGCCATGCGGCGAAATTACATAAGGCCGCCCGGTCTGTCGCACCCAGCGCGCGCCCGCGTGCGAAGGATACATCCAGATGCCGTGGAGGTGCAGGCAATCGAGGTCGGCGGCGAGGAGGTCGGCGGCCAGTCCCGGCGCATAGCCGATCGCGGACGGGCCGGTGACGGCATGGAGATGCACCGGGCTGGGGGCGAAGCGCGCGCGATCCGCCGCGCCATGGTCGTCGCTCAGTGCGAAAATGACCGCCTCTCCGCCCAGCATGCGAATCATCGCTGCCTGGGCCACGACGGCCTCGAACACGCCGCCGCCCGCTCGCGACGCGGACGCGGTCAGCAGGCCGATGCGGCGATTTTTGAGGGAAGCGCGCAACTTAGCCCCTCCCCTTCAGGGGAGGGGTTGGGGTGGGGCCTATCCCCGATCGCCGCGCCATCCGGAGAAGTCCCACCCCCAGCCCCTCCCCTGAAAGGGAGGGGGGTTTTCCAGAACGGACCGCGTTCATGTGAGTTCGCGATGCGGGCGACCGAGCAGGATCCGCAAATAGGGCGACAGGGTGTAGATCCCGACCGCGATCCGCCCCCCGCCATGCGCCCGCACGAACCGCCGCCAGTCGCGTGCGTGAATGCCGCGATCTTCGCGCAGGCGCAGCGCCAGTCGCCTGGTCCGGGGCAGCGCGGTATCGAGCGAAGACCCGGCGATGCCGTTGGCGGCGCAGGTGCCACCGGACCGGCTGGCCAGCGCGACCGGGATGCCGGCCCGCCGCGCGCGATACCCATAATCGAGATCGCCATAGATATGCTGGAAAATCGGAGACATATTGCCCAGCACAGCCTCGGCGGCGGCGGCAACCAGCACGATATTGCCGCTGATGGTGTCCGCTGCCACAGGCTTGCCCACAGGCTGGATCAGCCCCATTCGCAGTGGCCGTGCGGCGCTGGGCCGGCGATGCGCGCCATAGCTGATCGCGCCGGTAGCCGGATCGGTGGTGGCCGCAGCCAGGATCACCGGATCGCCGCGCGGCGCCATGGCATCGGCATCGGCAACCAGCATCGCCAGCGTATCGGGGGCCAGTTCGACATCGTCATTCAGCCACAGGTAGAAATCGAACTGCTCCCCGGATGCGCGGGCGGTGCTCCACGCCAGGCGCATCCCGCCATTCCAGAACAGGCTGCCATCGCCCTGGATCACCTTCGCCCCGGGCAGCATCGCACGCACCGCGGCACCGGTGCCGTCGGTCGATCCATCGTCGACCAGAAACAGGTCTGTCGCCCGAAACTCCGGTTGCTGCACCAATGTTTCCAGGCAGCGCAGGGTGAGTGCGCGCCGGTTGAAACAGGTCATCAAGACGGCAATGCGGAGATGCGTCATCGCCTCCTCCATACTGCAAAAAACGCCACCACCAATGGTCTTTGCAGGCAAATGCTGCCATGGGCAGCAGCATGGAAACTGTGAAAGATACCGGCCGCAAGGCCGTGGTGCTGCTGTCGGGCGGGCTGGATTCGATGGTGGTCGCCGGGCTGGCGCGCGAGGCGGGTTATGCGGTGCATGCGCTGACGATCGATTATAACCAGCGCCACCGTGTCGAACTCGGCAGCGCGGCGCAGATCGCCGCGCATCTCGGCGTAACCCGCCACGTCGTCCTGCCGCTCGACTTGCGCCAGTTCGGCGGATCGGCGCTGACCGACGATATTGCCGTGCCCAAAGGCGGGGTGGGCCACGACATCCCGGTGACTTACGTGCCCGCGCGCAATCTGGTGTTCCTGTCGCTGACCCTGGCCTGGGCCGAGGCACTGGGTGCGCTCGACATCTTCATCGGCGTCAACGCGCTGGATTATTCGGGCTATCCCGATTGCCGCCCCGAATTCATCGCCGGTTTCGCCGATCTCGCGGCGCTGGCGACCAGGCGGGGCGATAATGGCGACCGTTTCGCGATCCACGCCCCGCTGCAACATCTGGGCAAGGCCGAAATCGCGCGCGAGGCGGCGCGGCTGGGGCTGGACCCGGGGATGAGCTGGTCGTGCTACGATCCGCAGCCCGATGGCCGCGCCTGCGGGTTATGTGATTCGTGCCGGTTGCGGCGCGAGGGGTTTGCCGAGACGGGGTTGATCGATCCGACCGTTTATGCGGACTAAGGCTTGATCCGGACTTATTCCCGCTCCCGCCTGTCCTGAGCTCGTCGAAGGGCTGCTTTTTTTCCGCGCCGCCAGTAAGAAGGACAGCCCTTCGACAAGCTCAGGACGGACGGGGTATTGTAAGCCGAGTTGATTTGAATTCCTGATCCATCGAATCGCTCAGACCTTCTTGAAACGGTCGAAGAAACCCTTGCTCTGATGCGACTCCTCACCCGCTTCGGCTTGGAACTCACGTAACAATTCTTTCTGACGAACGGAGAGTTCAGTCGGAGTTGTCACCACAATTTCGATCACCATGTCGCCTAAGCCGCGCCCGTTAAGCACCGGCATACCCGCGCCACGCTTGCGCAATTGCTTGCCAGACTGGATTCCCGCCGGGATCGCTACCACGTGAGGTTGGTCATCAAGGCCTGGAATGGTGATTTCACCTCCCAGCGCTGCGGTGGCAAAACTGATCGGTGCGCGCACGATCAGCGTTGTCCCATCACGCTCGAACATTTGATGCGGGCTGATATGCAGGAATATATACAGGTCGCCCGGCGGTGCGCCATTCGGCCCCGCCTCGCCCCGTCCGGTCAGGCGGATGCGCGTGCCGGTATCGACGCCGCGCGGAATGGCGACCTCCAGCTTCTGGGCGTGATCGACGCGGCCTTCGCCGGCGCAGGCGCGGCAGGGTTTTTCGATGACCTGACCATGCCCCATGCAGGTGGGACAGGTGCGCTCCATCATGAAAAAGCCCTGCTGGGTGCGCACCTTGCCTTGTCCGGCGCACATCGTGCAGCGCCGGGTGCCGGTGCCAGGGGTTGCGCCCGAGCCGCCGCAGGGCTCGCAAGCCTGCGCCACCTCGACCTCGATTTCGGCCTGCTTGCCATGAAACGCCTCGTCCAGGCTGATCTCCATGTCGAACCGCAGATCGGCGCCGCGCCGGCCCTGTTGGCGGCCACCCGCTCCGGCGCCGCCAAAACCGTTGCCGAAGATCGATTCGAAGATGTCGCCGATGTCCGAGAATCCGCTGCCGTTGCTGGCGCCGCCCATATTCCCGCTCTGGAACGCCTCATGGCCGAACCGGTCGTAAGCGGCGCGTTTTTGCGGATCCTTCAGGCATTCATAGGCCTGGCTGATCGATTTGAACTTGGCTTCGGATTCATGGCACCCCGGGTTCTTGTCCGGATGAAAACGCATCGCCAGCTTGCGATAGGCGGATTTAAGCGTGCTGCCATCGGCATCGCGCGAAACTTCCAGCAATTCGTAGAAATCAGCTTCGGCCGACATTACCACCCTCCAAACGACTTACCCCGCCGCTTGCGTAACGCAAGCGGCGGGATTCGTCTTTGAACAATCAGCCCTTGTCGTCCACTTCCGAAAACTCGGCATCGACCACGTCTTCGCCGCCTGCCGGCGCATGTGCATCACCGCCCGGCGAAGCGGCAGCGGACTGCTCCTTTTCGTAGATCGCCTGACCCAGCTTCATCGCCTTTTCGGTCAGGGCCTGGGTCCTGGCGGTCATGGCCTCCGCGTCGCCGCCTTCGATCGCTGCCTTGGTCTCGGCAATCGCGGCCTGGATATCGGCCTTGAGCGCCGCATCGATCTTGTCGCCGTGTTCTGCCAGTTGCTGCTCGGTGGAATGCACCAGGCTGTCGGCGTTGTTACGCGCCTCGGCCGCGGCCCGCCGCTTCTTGTCCTCTTCGGCGAACTGCTCGGCATCGCGGACCATCTGGTCGATGTCTTTTTCATTGAGCCCGCCCGAAGCCTGGATTTTGATCTGCTGCTCCTTGCCGGTGCCCTTGTCCTTGGCGGTGACGTTGACGATGCCATTGGCGTCGATGTCGAAGGTCACCTCGATCTGCGGCACACCGCGGCGGGCGGCGGGAATGCCGATCAGGTCGAACTGGCCCAGCGCCTTGTTGTCGGCGGCCATCTCGCGCTCGCCCTGGAACACCCGGATCGTCACCGCCTGCTGATTGTCTTCAGCCGTCGAATAGACCTGGCTCTTCTTGGTCGGGATCGTGGTGTTGCGGTCGATCATGCGGGTGAACACCCCGCCCAGCGTCTCGATGCCCAGGCTCAGCGGAGTCACATCGAGCAGCAGCACATCCTTGACATCGCCCTGCAGCACGCCGGCCTGGATGGCGGCACCCATGGCCACCACTTCGTCCGGATTGACGCCGGTATGCGGTTCGCGGCCGAAGAAGTCCCTTACCGCATCGCGCACCTTGGGCATGCGGGTCATGCCGCCGACCAGCACGACTTCGTCGATGTCCGAAGCCTTGAGCCCGGCATCGGCCAGCGCCTTGCGGCAGGGCTCCATCGTGCGCTGGATCAGGTCGCCGACCAGCCGCTCCAGGTCGGAGCGGGTGAGCGTCTCCACCAGATGCAGCGGCGTGGTCGCGCCACCTTCCATGCGGGCGGTGATGAACGGCAGGTTGATTTCGGTGGTCTGCGCCGAAGACAACTCGATCTTGGCCTTTTCGGCGGCTTCCTTCAGCCGCTGCAGGGCCAGACGATCGGTCTTCAGATCGAGGCCTTCCTTGGCCTTGAACTTGTCGGCCAGATATTCAACCAGCTTCGCGTCGAAATCCTCACCGCCCAGGAACGTATCGCCGTTAGTGGATTTAACCTCGAACACACCGTCGCCGATTTCCAGCACCGAAATATCGAAGGTGCCGCCACCAAGATCGTAGACCGCGATGGTCTTGCCGTCGCTCTTGTCCAGACCATAGGCCAGCGCAGCCGCCGTCGGCTCGTTGATGATGCGCAATACCTCGAGACCGGCGATCTGGCCGGCGTCCTTGGTCGCCTGGCGCTGGGCATCGTTGAAATAGGCCGGAACGGTGATCACCGCCTGGGTCACCGGTTCGCCCAGATAAGCCTCGGCGGTTTCCTTCATCTTCTGCAGGATGAACGCCGACACTTGCGACGGGCTGTAATCGGTGCCACCGGCCGCAACCCAGGCATCGCCGTTCTTGCCCCTGGCGATCTTGTAGGGGACCAGACTCATGTCCTTTTGAGTCATCGGATCTTCGAAGCGGCGACCGATCAGGCGCTTCACCGCGAAAATCGTGTTGTCCGGATTGGTCACGGCCTGCCGCTTGGCGGGCTGGCCGATCAGGCGCTCACCATCCTTGGTGAAGCCGACGATGGAAGGCGTGGTCCGCGCGCCTTCCGAATTTTCGATAACCTTGGGCTTGCCACCGTCCATCACCGCGATGCAGCTGTTGGTCGTGCCAAGGTCGATGCCGATTACTTTAGCCATTATACCCCGTTCCTCTATCGTCAGTTGACGCTGCGCGTTGCGCCTCCCGCTATCGGCAAGGCGGCTCGGCAGCTCGGGAATGATCCCATTCCGAGGGCGATATAGGTGCGGTTTCGCTTGGCACAAGAGCAGCGGCGCATTAGCGGATGCCCCGCAATCCACGAACCATCGCGAACGATCAGCGCGCCCCTTCGATAAGGGCCTCACTGCATGCAGAC
>CAXTOS010000135.1:0-5734 GCA_964245935.1 uncultured Novosphingobium sp. | reverse complement strand
CGGGGGACCGGCCGATCTTGCCGCGGGCGATGATGTGGAGGCGCATCGGGAGCTATCCTGCCAACGGTCCCCCTCCCGCAGGCGGGAGGGGAGATCAGGTCGCGCTGCGGCAGTGGGGTTGGTTACGCCGCGCCGGCTTCCTCGCCGAAACCCCACATCCGCTCGAGATTATAGAAGCTGCGCACTTCCGGGCGGAACAGGTGGACGACGATATCGCCGGCATCGACCAGCACCCAGTCCGCGGTGGGCAGTCCTTCGAGGCGGGCGCGGCCGTGGCCGGACTGTTTGATGCGCGCGGCCAGCTTTTCCGCCATTGCCGTCACCTGGCGCGACGAGCGGCCCGAGGCGACGATCATGTGATCGGCGATCGAGCTTTTGCCCTCGAGCGGGATCGAGACGATTTCCTGTGCCTGATCGTCATCCAGCGACTGGAGAACCAGCGCGTGAAGCGAGCCGGGCTCCGCGAACGGCAGCGGGGTGGTGGCGGCTGCGGCGGGAACTGGCTGGGTCGATAATTCGGTCATGCGGGCTGGATCAGCTCCTTTAGAATGGGGTGAAGGCGGTGTCGCGGGGGGACCGTCAGACGGGTCCGGGAATGGAGCGAAAGGTGACTCCGTCGCGCAATGCCGATGGTCCGGCGCGGCTGCTCCAGTCGGGATCGGACACCCGCAGGGCGCTGGCCGAACGTGGATCAGGATCGAACCGCAGCAGCACCAGCGTCGGCGCGCTCCACTTTTCCGGGCGACGCAAACTGGCCGCAGACCGCCGGTACCGGGCGAACCAGGCCATCGCCGGACTGACGACAGCCTGGGCATCATAGCCTGGACGCGCGATCACCGCAATCGGCATGGTGCGCGCCAGCCGGCGCCAGTCGCGCCAGCGGTGCAATTGGCCGAGATTGTCCGCCCCCATCAGCCAGATAAAGCGGCGTTTGGGCCAGCGCCGGGTGAGCGCGCGCAGCGTATCGACGGTGTAGCGGGTGCGCAGATCGCGCTCGATCGCGGTCACCCGGATCGGGGCGCGGCGGGCCTGGGCGCGGGCCGAGGCGGCGCGGGCCGCCAACCCGGCCATGCCGGCTGACGGTTTCAGCGGATTGCCGGGAGAGACCAGCCACCACACCTCGTCCAGCCCCAGTGCGTGCATCGCGAACAGCGAGATGCGGCGGTGGCCGCCGTGCGCGGGATTGAAGCTGCCGCCGAGCAGCCCGGTGCGCAGCGCGCCCGGCGATCCGGCTCGACGATGTGCAGGGGTCAGGGCCGGACCTGCCCCGTGCCGCGGACCTGCCATTTGTACGTTGTCAGCCCTTCCAGCGCGACCGGTCCGCGCGCATGGAGGCGCCCGGTGGCGATGCCGATTTCGGCGCCGAGCCCGAACTCGCCGCCGTCGGCGAACTGGGTCGAGGCATTGACCATGACGATGGCGCTGTCGACTTCGCGCAGGAAATGTTCCGCTGCCGCTTCATCCGCGGTGATGATGGCATCGGTATGGTGCGACGAATGCATTGCGATGTGGTCGAGCGCCGTCTCCAGCCCATCGACCACCGCGACCGACAGGATCGCGTCGAGATATTCGGTATCCCAATCCTGGTCGGTGGCGGGCAGGATGCGCGGATCGAGCGCGCACGCCCGGACATCGCCGCGCAGCTCGCAGCCGCCGTCGAGCAGCGCGGCGACGACCGCGCGATTGCCCGGAAAGTTCACGTCGAGCAGCAGCGTTTCCATGGCCCCGCAGATCCCGGTACGCCGCATCTTGGCGTTGAGCGCGATCGCCCGTGCCATGGCCGGATCGGCCGCGGCATGAATGTAGGTGTGACAAATGCCGTCAAGATGCGCCAGCACCGGCACGCGCGCGTCGGCCTGGACCCGCGCGACCAGGCTCTTGCCGCCGCGCGGCACGATCATGTCGATCAACCCGGCCGCGGTCAGCATGGCGCCGACCACCGCCCGGTCCTGCGACGGCATTAATTGCACGGCATCGGCAGGTGCCCCACCCGCCACCAGACCGCGCACCAGCGCGGCATGGATCGCGCGGTTGGAGTGCACCGCTTCGCTGCCGCCGCGCAGCAGCACGGCATTGCCCGACCGCAGGCACAGCGCCGCCGCGTCCGCGGTGACGTTGGGGCGGCTTTCGTAAATGATGCCGATCAGCCCGATCGGCACGCGAATGCGCTGTAGCACCAGGCCATTGGGGCGCGTAGCGGCATCGATGATCTGCCCGACCGGATCGGGCAGCACCGCCACTTGCGCCACCGCATCAGCCGTGGCCGCGAGACGGGCGGGATCGAGCCGCAGGCGATCGAGCAGGGCCCCGGTCACGCCATTGGCCTCTGCCGCGGCCATATCGCGTGCATTCGCGGCCAGCACCTCGGGCGCGGCATCGCGCAGCGCCTGCGCGGCGGAGCGCAGGGCTTCGGCCTTTTGCGCATCGCCGAGGCGCGCGAGCCGGGTCTGGGCAGCACGGCCGGCGCGCGCCAGCCGTTCGACCAGCGCGGCGGGGGTTTCGGCCGGTTGGGCTTTGCCGGTCTGGGTTGGGCGGGCGCCGGTCTGTACGTTCATGGGGCGGGCCTAGCAGTTTACCGCAGCGTTGTCAGGAGGCTCTGCCGTCAGCCGCGCGCTTCGTTCAGCCGCTGCAACGTCGCGGCAACATCGTCGAAGCTGTATGGCTTCTGCAATGCGGCGAGCTGGCCCAGGCTGGGGGCATTATCGGCCCCGCCGCTGGCCAGGGCAAAGGGTATGCCGCGACCGGACAACACCGTCGCGACCTCGTCCGCGCGCTCTCCGGCAAGGTTCAAATCGATCAGGGCGACATCGAAATCGTCTCGCCGAGCCGCGTCCACAGCCGCAGCCCGGCTGACGAACGGGCCGACGAAGGCCGCACCCAGCTCCAGGATCATGTCCTCGAGCAGGAAGGCGATCAGCGGCTCGTCTTCGACGACCAGGACCCGCAAGCTTTTCTGCATGTGTTCGTGTTTCAACCCGCGCCCCTGTTCTGATCCCATCATTTCCCAAAATCGGGTCGGCGTCACGTTTTAATTGTGCGGACGAAAGCCGATCGGGCAGGACATTGCGGTCAGCAGCGCAACCGATGCGGCGTTCCAGCGTTAGCCAGCGGACGAGGGCCACGTAACAGGATCGGGATTTCATGGGATACGAGATCGACAGGCTGGTGCTCGTTCCCGACGATATCGATCTTGGCCGGTCGCCGCTGGCGGGGCAGCTGGGCGTTGAAACCTACGTGCTGGGAGCTTTCAATCCGGGGCTGACCCGTCTCCCCAACGGCAATCTGTTGATGATGGTCCGCGTCGCCGAGGCGCTGAAACAGCCGGTCCGGGATGGCTATGTCCATGCCATCCGCTGGACGGACGATCATCCCTCCTCCCCCGGCCAGGCCCGCTACGTGCTTGACGCCTGGCTGCTGGAGCAGGCCGATACCGCCGATCCGCGCAAGTTCATGCTGCGCGGCGGGGGATGGAAGGTCATGGCGCTGACTTCGCTGTCCTGGCTGCTGCCGGTCGAATTGAGCCCCGATGGGCTGGAGCGGGTGGCCATCCACTATGACCGGATCATCGCGCCGATGCATAGCTTTCAATGCTACGGGATCGAGGACGCGCGGATCAGCAAGGTCGGCGCGCGCTGGTTGATGACCACTTGCTCGGTCAGCCCCGAGCGCCATTCGACCACGCTGTACACTTCGGACAATGGCCTGGACTGGAGCTTTGTCGGCATGGTGCTTGATCACCAGAACAAGGACATGCTGATTTTCGAGGGGCTGGTCGATGGCCGGTACTGGGCGCAGACCCGCCCGATGGGCGATCTGTACTTCGCTTATCCGCCCGGCAGCGAATGGCGCGCCGGGCCTTCGATCAATCTGGCCACGTCGCCCGATGCGCTCCACTGGAAACCGCATGAACAGCCCGGTATCCGCCCCCATGCCGGAACGCTGGCCACTGCACGAATGGGCGGCGGCGCTCCACCGATCCTGACGACACGCGGCTGGCTCAGTCTGTGGCACGGGGTCGAACCGAAAGAGATCGTGGGGATCTACCGCACCTACTGGTCGCTGCTGGACAAGGACGACCCCGCCCGCGTCATCGCCACCGACGACCAGCCGCTGATCGAAGCCAACCCCGAACTGACGCGATCGATCGAACATCAGATCTATATCCGCGACGTGGTCTTCACGACCGGGATCGCCGATGGCGGCGACTACTATATCGTCGCTTCGGGCGAGCTGGACCTGGCCTGCCGGATCACGCATGTTCCCAAGTCGGCGCTGTCCAGCTGATGGCAACCCTGCCCGCAAGCGGGAGGGGCGTTGGTATGGCGCGACATTGCAAATGACCGGCGAGCCGAAGAAAACACCGCCAGTATAAGCCGGCCGAATATAATTCCTATGCGTCCTGCGCCTGTGCGGGCCAGTCGCCGTCGGCAAGCACCGGCAGCGCGGCGTAATCCTGTGGCATCATTTCGATCCGCAGCCCATCGCAACGCCAGTCGATGAACTTGCGCGGCACGGCGCGCAGGCTTTCGCGGATGTTGCCGTCACGTTCGGTCGCGACCACGACATAGCTGACCCGGCCCGTGGCGCATTCGATCAGCGCCTCGACCGCCTTGCCCAGCGGCTTGCCCGCGCGGTCCTCGACCGGCATGCCGGCGACACCGGTGGCGGTAAACAGCGTGGGGCCGGAGGCGTGCCTGCTGGCTTTTTTCGCGGATTTCCCGCCGTCCTCATAGCTGCTCTGGCGGCCCAGCCACCGCCAGATGCCGACGGCATTGACCAGCGTCAGAAAGCCGTTGCTCACGATCAGATTGACCTGTCCGGTGCTGATGCCGATGATCGACCAGCACACCGAGCCGACCATGAACACCACGAAGCCCCAGCCGGTGATGCGCGCACCCAGATTGGCGGCGGTCATCATCGCGGCGATGATCGTCGCGATCGGCGCGACCCATCCTGCTATCGATTCCACCGCATCATCCTCTCGAGCGCTCTACGCCGGACGGGTCACCCTGTTCCCATGGTCGCGAACATCCCGATCGCCGCCATGGCCATTGCCGCCGTGGCCAGCCAGCCGACGAGCCTGATGCCGGGAGTCAGGGTGAACCGGCCCATGGCGTCCTCCCGGCTGCCCAGCAGCATCATCATGGCCATCACCGGCACGGCCACCACGCCGTTGAGGACCGCGCTCCAGAACAGCGCCTTGACCGGATCGATCGACGTGAAATTGAGCGCGCCGCCGACCAAGATCGCGACCAGGATCGTGGCGTAAAAGGCCTTGGCCCGGGCCAGCTTGCGCGCCAGGCCGACGTGCCAGCCAAACACTTCGCCGGTGGCATAGGCCGAGGAGCCGGCCAGCACCGGAACCGCCAGCATGCCGGTACCGATGATACCCAGCCCGAATACCAGGAACGCGAATTGCCCGGCGATCGGACGCAGGGCTTCCGCTGCCTGGGCGGAGGTCTGGATATTGGTCATGCCGTGGGCGTGCAGCGTCGCAGCGGCGGTGATCATGATGAACAGCGCGACGGCGTTGGAAAAGAACATGCCAAGATAGGTATCGACGCGAATCCGCTCGAATTCACGCGGCGCGGAGCCGGGGTCGCGCACCAGCGGCCTGGCACCCGCCCGCTCTTCGATTTCTTCCACTTCCTCTTCGGCCTGCCAGAAAAACAGATAGGGGCTGATCGTCGTTCCCAGGATGGCCACGACGACCGTGAAATATTCGGACTTCAGC
>CAXTOS010000134.1:0-5881 GCA_964245935.1 uncultured Novosphingobium sp. | reverse complement strand
AGCAATTCGGACAGCGACTTTGCCATGGCCATCATTGCAAGTGCGAGCATCGCAATTGTGACCGCAAACACCGGAATGGCAACAACGCGCCACAGCCGTCCGACTTTTTCGTCAAGAAACTCCGGGACCGCACCACGATGACCACGTTCGAACCACGGCGGATCGACTTTGAAGGTCGCGCTATCGTGGAATGTGAACGTCGACCCGGAGGACGGTTCCGAAGTTTGGGATAGCGGCGACTCCCGCTCGGTGACTAGCTGCGCAAATCCGCATGTAGATTCTCTACAGCTGGCCAGCAAAGCGGAATACAGGCGAGCGGCATCGTTGCGGTCGGTTGCGCCCAGTTTCATGCGTGCCGACTTGAGCCGCTGATCGACGGCACTAGGCGTGACACCAAGGTCATGGGCTATGATTTTAAGCGATTTATGCTGGAGAATCTGGTCGAGAACCTCAAGCTCTTTGGGGGACAGTCGGCCTAACCGATCATGCGCTTCGTTGAGAGGTTCCAAAAGCATTTGCGCCACCATGCATCGAGAGGTTTCCCACCTCTTTGCCACTATAACTTGCCCCCCCGTTCGAGGCAAACTTTCAAATATTTATCGTGCGGTTGGCGATGGGCCAAGATTACCTGCCCGGGGGGCAGGACCATGGTGCGCTAGCCCGCCTTGAAAACGCGCTCGAAAATCCGGTCCACCTGCGCAAAGTGATAATCGAGATCGAAGCTGGCCGCCAGCACGTCCCCCGGAATATGCGCCGACACCTCGGGATCGCCCTGCAGCAGATCCAGCAGCGACAGCGCCCCGTCCGATTCCCATA
Organism: uncultured Novosphingobium sp.; assembly: GCA_964245935.1. GTDB lineage: Bacteria > Pseudomonadota > Alphaproteobacteria > Sphingomonadales > Sphingomonadaceae > Novosphingobium. Next base: position 5,065 of record CAXTOS010000134.1, on the reverse strand, counting down.
CCTTCATCGCGTTGCGCTGGACCAGGCGATAGCTGTCCTCGCGGCTGATGCCGGCCTGGGTCAGGGCCAGCAGCACGCGCTGCGAATGGACCAGGCCGCCCATGCGATCAAGATTCCGGCGCATGCGCTCGGGGTAGATCAGCAGCCTGTCGATCACCCCGGTCAACCGCCCCAGCGCGAAATCCAGCGTGATGGTCGCATCGGGGCCGATAAAGCGTTCGACCGAGGAATGCGAGATGTCGCGTTCGTGCCACAGCGCCACGTTCTCCATCGCCGGCATCACCGCGGAACGGACGACGCGGGCGAGACCGGTCAGGTTTTCGGTCAGCACCGGGTTGCGCTTGTGGGGCATCGCCGAGCTGCCCTTCTGGCCGGGGGCGAAATATTCCTCCACCTCCAGCACCTCGGTGCGTTGCAGGTGGCGAATTTCGGTGGCCAGGCGCTCGATGCTGCTGGCAATCACTCCCAGTACCGCGAAATACATCGCATGGCGGTCGCGCGGGATGATCTGGGTGGAGACCGGCTCGACCGCCAGGCCCAGCTGTTCGGCGACATATTCCTCCACCGCCGGATCGATGTTGGCAAAGGTGCCGACCGCGCCCGAAATCGCACAGGTCGCGACTTCGGCGCGCGCGTGGACCAGCCGCGCGCGGCACCGGTCGAACTCGGCATAGGCCTGCGCCAGCTTGATGCCGAAGGTGGTCGGCTCGGCATGAATACCGTGGCTGCGGCCGATGGTGGGGGTGTATTTATGCTCGATTGCGCGGCGCCTGATCGCGGCCAGCAGCGCGTCGAGGTCGGCCAGCAGCAGGTCGGCAGCCTTTACCAGTTGCAGGTTCAGCGTGGTATCCAGCACATCCGAGCTGGTCATGCCCTGATGCATGAAGCGCGCTTCATCGCCGACCTGCTCGGCCACCCAGGTGAGGAAGGCGATGACATCGTGTTTCGTCACTGCCTCGATCGCATCGATCGCGGCGACGTCGATTTTCGGCGCGGTCGCCCACCAGTCCCACAACGCCCTGCCCGCCGACACCGGCACTACGCCGAGTTCGCCGAGCTTGTCGGTTGCATGCGCCTCGATCTCGAACCAGATGCGATAACGCACCTCCGGCTCCCAGATCGCGGTCATCGCCGGGCGGGCATAACGGGGAACCATGGGCAACTCCTGTGGCGTACTATGCGGGGGCGGCTAAGGCGTGAGGGGGCGGAAGGCAAGGGAGGTCGCTTTTTCTGCCCCGCTGGTCCCGAACCGATCGCCAGTCAACGTCCGGCCGGCAACCAGCCTCCCGCAGTCGCCACATACAGCCGCGCGACGTTCAGGAACTGTCTGCCCTGCGCATCGATCAACGCCAGTTCGGCGCGCTCGTGAGTCTGGTTGGCGCTCAGCACTTGCAGCACGCCGCTGTTGCCGATCCTGAAACTCTTTTGCGACAGATCGAGCGAACGGGCGCTGATGGCCGCGCTTTGCCGGGTTGCGGCCAGCGTGCGCTGATCGGTGTCCATCGCCGACAGCAGGTCGGAGACTTGCTGAAACGCCTCCAGCACGGTTTCGCGATAATTGGCGGCAGCGGCGCGGGCGTTGGCTTGCGCGCCGCGTTTTTGCGCCTTCAACGTGCCGCCGTGAAAGATCGGCGCGGTCGCTCCGGCAAAGATGTCGATGCCGCGGAACTGGCTGGCAAACAACGAACCGATGCTGTTGGCGGCTTGCGAATAGGTCGCGCCCAGGCTGATGTCGGGGTAGAGATTGGCCGCGGCTACGCCAGCCGCTGCCGTGGCGGCATGCAGTCGCGCCTCGGCGGTCAGGATATCGGGTCGCTGATGGACCAGCGCAGAGGGCAGCGCGACCGGAACTTTGCCGGGCAGGGTGAATTGCAACAGCGTGAAATCGGTCGGGCCCAGTTCGGCCGGCGACACGCCGACCAGGATTGCGAGCATGTTGCGGGCCTCGGCCAGTTGCTGCTCGATCGCGGGGATCTGGCTCTGGTCTTCGGCGAATTGCGCCTGCGCGGTCAGCACATCGACCAGCGTGCCCGAGCCAAGCTGCTGGCGCAGCTTCGTCAGCCCGACATTGCGATCGCTGTCATCAACCAGCCCATGCATCGCGGCGATGTGGTCGCGGATCACCGCGATCGTCAGGACTTGCGTCGCTACCCGCCCGGCGATGGTGAGATGCGCGGCGGACGCCTGCTGGCGGGTCGCTTCACCCTCGGCGCGGGCCTGTTCCAGCGCGCGCGCGTTGCGATGGAACAGGTCGAGATCATAGCTGACCCCGCCGCCCACCGTGTAAAGATTGAACACCGGATTGGCGAGCGAGAAGCCGCCGCCCAGCGCAGCGGGGCTGAATCCGAAAGCTGACAGGTTGATTTCTTCATGTTCGACGCGGGTATTGGCATCGATCTGGGGCAGGCGGCGCCCGGCCACGGCCAGGATCTGCTGACGCGCCTGTTCCAGCGTGGCATTGCTGGCCGCCAGCGTCTGGTTATTGACCAGCGCGCGCTCGACCAGCGCATCCAGGTCGCGTGAGCCGAACCCTTCCCACCAGCGGCCCGTCGGCCCGTTGCCCAGCTGCGCGCGATCGCTCGGGGTGCCGGCATAGCCTGAACCGGCCGGCGGCGGCGCGGGCGCAACGAAATCGCGCCCGGCCGAACAGGCACCGAGCAGGAAAACAGCCGGCGCCAGGGCGAAATACAGCGAAAACCGCATCTCGATCACTCCGGCTGACCGGATACCGCCCCGCGTGCAGCAGTTTGATCAGCGGGCACGCTGGCCGGCGTATCGGCGCCGAACAGATGGCGCTTGTGGCCGGTATCGACCTGGACCTCGGCGCTGAGCCCGGCATGCAGCGGGATGCCCTGCGGCACATCGTCCAGCGCGATTTCGACGGGCAGCCGCTGCACCACTTTCACCCAGTTGCCGGTGGCATTTTCGGCGGGCAGGATCGAAAAGCTGTTGCCGGTTCCGGGGCTGAAACTGGCGACATGACCTTTGATCGTGACCCCGGAATAGGCATCGATGCTGACCGTGGCGGGCTGGCCGACGCGCATGTTGGCGAGCTGGTTTTCCTTGAAATTGGCCTCCACCCAGAAATGGGTACCGGCCAGCATGAACACCGGCCGCGAGGTGGTGACATAGCTGCCCAGCTGCAACTGGTTGACCTTGGTCACCACGCCATCGCGCGGCGCGCGCACCACGGTGTGCGCCAGATCGATCCGGGCCGTTTCCAGCGTCGCAGCGGCCCGGCGCACCGCAGGCTGGTTGTCGATCGAACCACCCAGTCCCCCGGCCAGCGCGGCGGCGCGGCTGGCGGCCTTGGCCTGGGTGGTGACGATATCGTCCTGCGCGGTGCTGACCGCCAGCATCGCCTGATCATATTGCGAGCGCGAGGCAATCCCCTGGGCCAGCAGCGCTTTCTGGCGATCCGCCTCGGTCCGGGCAAAGGTCAGCCGGTCCCGCGCGGTCGCGATCGCGGAACTGGATTCCTGGAGATCGGCGCGGCTCGATCCGACGCTGGCTTGCGCCGCGGCCAGCGCGGCCTCTGCGGCATCGACATTGGCCTGGGGGATCGCCGGATCGATCCGGAACAGCACGTCGCCGGTCTTGACCGCCTGGTTTTCGTGAACGTCGATCTCGGTTACCTTGCCACTGACATCGGCGGCAATTCCCACCAGCCCGGTCTGCAAGTCGGCATTGTCGGTCGACTCGATGCGCCCGCCGGTCAGGTACAGCGCCACCGCGCCGATCGCCACCACCGCGGGGGCGGCGATGAGCAGCGGTCCGCGCAATCGTGAGCGCGAGGACTCGGCGGAATCCCGGGGCTCACCCGCAATTTTGCCTTCCGGCACGATATTCTCCCAGGTCGAATGTCTGCGTCAGAATCCTATGCAGAGTGATAGTAAGCATGGCAAGTATCAATCGATGCCAAGCGCAGGCGCCGCGGAAATCGCACCGGCGAGGGATTTATGGCACAGAATTTGCGGGTCCGGTTCCTCCCCGTTTCGGGAGGGAACTACAGGAACGCCTTCACATCGCCGACAAAGCGGTCGAACTGGTCATGGTGCAGCCAATGCCCGGCTTGCTCGAATTCGATCACGCGGGCGGTGTTGAAATGGTTGATCCGCCCGTCCCGTTCGGGGTTTATCGCGAAGCTGTCGGCGCCGTAGAACAGCAGCACCGGGCAGGTAATCGCCGACCACAGCGCCTCCACTTCGGCCTCCGGGAATTCGGCGACCCCCCACACGTTGAGGTAATTGTCGAATTTCCAGCTGTAAGTGCCGTCCTCGTTGCGGCTGACGGCATGCAGGGTGAGGGCGCGAGCCCGTTCGTCGGTGAGGTAGGCGTTTTCCTCCTTCATGCGCGCATAGGCGGCCTCGATCGTGAGATAGCGGCGCGGCAAGCGACCGGCAGCCTTGCGCTTGGCGGCGATCCATTCCCGCAAGCGGCGCGCATAGGGTGTGGCTGCCTGCAACGCTTCAAGGTCGGGCGGCGCGCCCAGCCCCTCGATATTAACCAGCCTGGCTACCTTGTCCGGGTACAAGCCGGTGTACCGCGTGGCGATATTGCCGCCCAGCGAATGCGCTATGATCGAAACCTGGTCATAGCCGAGCGACGTTACCAGCTGCGCGAAATCATAAACGAAAGCGAACATCGAATAATCGCCATCGGGCGACCACGCGCTGTCGCCATGGCCGCGCAGGTCGGGGGCGATGACGTGCCAGTCATGGCGCAACTCTTCGGCCACCCAGTCCCAGCTGCGGCAGTGATCGCGGCCGCCGTGCTGCAGGATCAGCGGGGGCGCCGCGGGATTGCCCCAGTCGACGTAATGCAGCCGCAGTCGCTGGGAGATGAAGCTGTGCGAGGTCGGGCCGGCCCGGGTATTCATGAAATTGTGTTCGTCATGCCTGCAGGAATGCTGGCGGCGATCGATAAGGTCAAGACCTTACGCGAATCATGGCCCGATCGCCGGGCACTGGCTTTTGCGGCCACCCGACCCTATGTCGGGGTGGATACAGGAGTTCAAGCGATGACCGTTCACACCACGCGCCTGCTGATCGTCGGTTCGGGGCCG
>CAXTOS010000133.1:0-5975 GCA_964245935.1 uncultured Novosphingobium sp. | reverse complement strand
GTTTCATTGGCTGGGTGAGTGCCACGGGCCAGTGGCTGGGCGGCATGGCCATTGCCGCCGGCCTGGGCTGGACTTCCACCGGCCCGATCGGCGCGCTGCTGGCGTTGGCCGGGCTGGCGATCTGGCTGGTGGCCCGGCGGACGAGTGCTCCACAAGGATGACAGCAGCAGCGGTGTTCAACTGCTGACCCGACCTATCCGCGCCTTTCGCCAGATCGATGGCTGCTCGCCGGTTTCGCGCCGAAAAGCCCGGGTGAAATGCGTCGGATCGTCATAGCCGAGCGTCGCGCTGATCTCGGTGACCTGCAGCATGGTGTACAGCAGCAGCCGCTTCGCCTCGGTCATCGCCCGCTGTCGCACGACTTCCGCGGCGGTCAGGCCATGCCCCTCCAGCGTCGCGCGATTGAGCAGGTACGGGGTCGTACCGAGCACCTCGGTGAACTGCGCAATTCCCCATCGTTCATGGAAATGCTGCTCGATCAGGAGGTGGAAACGCTGCAACAAACGTCCCCGCGCCGGCCGCAGCGGGTCACCGGTGCCGGCCTCGTGCAGCCGCGCCGCCAGCAGCGCGATCAAATGAATGTGGGCGCCGACCGCCGCCTTCTGCCCCCACGAATGTTGACGATACTCCCGCTCGACGCCGGAAAACAGCCGCATCGCCTCCTCCTCCCGGTCCGGCGGTAGCGGCAGGATCAGCGGATTTTCAACGCAGGCGACGATGCGCGGATCGGCACCGGCAAAGCAGCCGTCCTTGAACCCGTCCGACATGCTGATGACGATCGCATCGCTGCCCCCCCCCACATCGAAGCCATGGACGACCCCCGCCGGCATGACCGACAGCGCGGCACTGGCGAGCGCGATCCGTTCCTCTTCCATCCAGTATACGCTTTCGCCCGGCAGCCACAGCGAGATCTGGTGCAGATGCGCGTGGCGGTGGGGGCGCACGTGGCCGTCATGGATATGGGCGCGATCGGAGACGCGCTCGACATGAATGAAGTGCACATCCACCTCGCCCGGCGTCTCTCCATAAATCCCGTAGAAGGGGAGATCGCCTGGCATCGTGGGCGCGTGCTCCTTTTTTGCAAAATGGTCGGCGATTTTTCCGCAGCAGCCTGTCCCGGCCGCCCATTGTATAGCAAAGCCGGGCCACAGGATCGAGAAGGGAAATTTGGTGTTTTTGCGAAACTGTTGGTATGTCGCGGCCTGGAGCCACGAGGTCGCCGCGGGCAAGCCGTTCGCGCGCAAGCTGCTGGGCGAGCGGGTGGTGCTGTTCCGCAGGGAGAGCGGCGGCGTCGCCGCGCTGATCGATCGCTGCAGCCACCGCTTCGCGCCGCTGTCGATGGGCCGCTGCGAAGGCGAAGGGCTGCGCTGCATGTATCACGGGCTGGTGTTCGACGGCGATGGCCAGTGCATCCAGGAGCCCGGGCGTACCCGCCCGAGCCCGGGTACTACGGTGCGCAGCTATCCCGTGGTCGAGCGGAACAAGCAGCTGTGGATCTGGATGGGCGATAGCGCGCTCGCCGATCCCGCGCTCGTGCCCGATTGCTGGTGGCAGGATCATCCCGACTGGCGGTCGATCCCCGCCTATATCCATTACCAGGCCGACTACCGGCTGATCATGGACAATCTGCTGGATTTCTCGCATTTGTCGTTCGTGCACGAAAATACGCTCGGCGGATCGCTCAGCATCGCCGAGGCCAAGCCGAAGATCGAGGTGATCGCCGGCGATACCGTGCGGATCACCCGCTGGTACCGCAACGAGCCCGAGCTTGCCCCCTATCTGCGCGGGGTCGCCGAACTTTCCGGGCCGATCGATCGCTGGAACATCTACGAGCTGTCTGTGCCGGGCCTGGTGTTCAACATGGATTCGGGCAGCGCACCCGCCGGCAGCGGCGCCCCCGAAGGCCATCGCGTGGCCGAGGCGCTGCAATTCCACGCCTGCCAGATCATGACCCCGGAAGACGAAGGCAACACCCATTTCTTCTGGAGCTATGCCCATAATTTCCGTCTCGACGATGCGGACCTGACCAAGCGCCTGGCCGCCCGCATCCTCGAAGGTTTCGTGGAGGATCGCACCTTCATCGAGGCGCAGCAGCAGGTCGTCGACGAAAGCGGCGGCGAGGCCATGGCCTATATCTTCGTCGATGCCGGCCTCGCGCAGGGTCGCCGCGTGCTCGAGAAGCTGCTGTCCGGCGAACAGCATGGCGAGCCGGTCGCGGCATGACCACCCCCGACCACAGGCCGGACCGCAATCGCCCTTGCAATCACTTAACATGTTAAGTATATCGGCGAAGTTGCCATCGGAGACCATCATGCCCCATCCACGCCGCACGGCCGCCCTTCAGATCATCGCGCCGCACCGCGCCGAGCCGCTCGGCCATTTCATCGCGGGCGCTGCCTTAGCGGGTGAAGGCGCGGCTTTCGATGTATTCGAGCCGGCCACCGGCGAAGTGCTGGGCCAGGCGCGCGACGCGACGGCGGGCGAAGTCGACGCCGCCGTCCAGGCCGCGCACGAGACTTTTCCCGGCTGGTCGGCCACGCCCGGCACCGAACGCCGCCGGATGCTCAACAAGGTTGCCGATCTGATCGTCGCGCGGGCCGACGACATCGCGGCGGTGGAATGCCTCGATGCCGGGCAGGCCTGGCGCTTCATGTCGAAAGCGGCGATCCGGGGGGCGGAGAATTTCCGCTTCTTCGGCGATCGCGCGCCCGATGTCGCCAACGGCCAGTCGCTGCCCGGCGCGGATCATCTCAATGTCACGACGCGCCATGCCATCGGCCCGGTGGCGGTGATCACGCCATGGAACACGCCGTTCATGCTCTCCACCTGGAAGATCGCACCGGCGCTTGCCGCCGGCTGCACGGTGGTGCACAAGCCGGCCGAGTGGTCGCCCTATTCGGCGCGGCTGCTGGTCGAGATCGCGCATGAGGCGGGGCTGCCGGCGGGCGTGTTCAATGCGGTGAACGGCCTGGGCGAGACCACCGGCAAACGCTTGACCGAACATCGCGACATCAAGGCGATCGCCTTCGTCGGCGAATCGAAGACCGGCTCGGCGATCATGAAGCAGGGCGCCGATACGCTGAAACGCGTGCATTTCGAGCTGGGTGGCAAGAACCCGGTGATCGTCTTCGCCGATGCCGACCTGGACAAGGCGCTCGATGCGGCGATCTTCATGATCTATTCGCTTAACGGGCAGCGCTGCACCTCCTCGTCGCGGCTGCTGGTCCAGCGCTCGATCTACGATGACTTCGTCGCCAAGGCGGCAGCGCGGGTGCGCCGGCTCAAGGTCGGCGATCCCTTCGATCCGGCAACCGAAGTCGGCCCGCTGATCCACCAGCGCCACTACGACAAGGTCGCCAGCTATATGGCGGTGGCGACCGACGGTGGGGCGACCATCGCGGCCGGCGGCGCGCGCCACGAGGAGGCTGGCGCCGGCTATTTCTTCCAGCCGACGCTGTTCGCCGGCGCGGAGCAGTCGATGCGGATCGCGCAGGAAGAAATCTTCGGCCCGGTACTCACCGCCATTCCCTTCGACGACGAGGCGGACGCGATCGCCAAGGCCAACGACGTCGAATATGGCCTCGCGGCTTATCTGTGGACCAGCGACGTAGGCCGCGCGCTGCGCGTTTCGAACGCGCTCGAAACCGGCATGGTCTGGGTCAACAGCGAAAACGTCCGCCACCTGGCGACGCCGTTCGGCGGCACCAAGTCCAGCGGCATCGGCCGCGACGGCGGTGACTGGAGCTTCGATTTCTACACCGAAACCAAGAATATCGCGCTCGCCTACGGCACGCATCAAGTGCCCCGACTGGGCGCCTGACCATGGCCGGGTGCGACTTCGCGGCAAGCGCCTGCCCAACGCCGGGTTCAGGGCAGGGCAATAGCACCCGCCCCCACCCCAACCCGCGTCATGCTGACGAGAGTCAGCATCAATTCAGCGCAAGCGCCGGTATCACCAGAACCGCTGACGGTCTGATGGGTCAAATACTGATACGCCCGAGCCATGCGGGTAAGCGGCCAATGATGCATGGTGCCATGGCGGCCTGCTCTGAATGGATCCTGACTTCCGTCAGGATGACGAACCCGGTGCGGCCCATCTGCGCTTCGCCAGGCTCAGGACAGGCTTCGACCAAGCTCAGGACAGGCGGGTGTGTGCCATCACTCGGGCGGCTCAAATCGCGCGATGCTGGCGGTGAACGCCGCGATTTCATCCAGCAGGGCGTCCAGCCGCTCGCGTCCGAACGCCTCGGCATAGCACTCGATCACCGCGAGCGTATGCGCGGCGGTCGCTGCGATCAGCGTGCGCCCGGCCTCGGTAATGGTCACGATCGAGCGGCGCGCGTCGGCGGGATCGGGGTCGCGCGCGATCAGCCCACGCTCCTTCAACTCCTTGAGGATGCGTGTCAGGCTGGGCGCGTGAAGCAAGGCTGCGGCGGCGAGCGCGGCGGCGTCGAGACCGTCCCGATCGGCCAGGACGCGCAGCACGCGCCACTGCTGCTCGGTCACATTCGCGGCGCGCAGCCTGGGGCGGATGGGCGCCATCACCGCCTCGCGCGCGGCGAGCAACGTGCCGGCAAGCGATGTGCGATAGGCTGGCAAACGCAAAGTCGGGTGGTTCATGCGCAGCTTCGTGCCACAGCTTGTTTCACGAACAAAGTTATCATGTTAAGAAAGCCGCTGCGGGAGAGATTTCCATGACGATTGCCGGCACCATTTACGGTGTCATCCTGAACGACAGCGCCGAGCTGTCGCGGCTGGCACCGGCCTTCACCGAGAAACCCTATCAGGCGCCGCCGCGCGCGCCGGTCGTCTATATCAAGCCGCGTGCCTGCCTGCGCCTGGGCGACGCGTCCGTGCCGGTGCCTGCCGAATTTCCCGAGCTGGAGGCCGCGCCGACGCTCGCGCTGCTGTTCGCGCGGGATGTCTGCGGCGTCGACGAAGGGTCCGCCATGTCGCATGTGGGCGCCGCCTGCCTCGCGCTCGACATCTCGGTCCCCCAGGCGAATTATTATCGCCCCGCGATCGCGCAGCGGTGCCGGGATGGCTTCCTGCCGCTGGGCGGCTTTGGCGCGCCAGCGGGATCCGCGGACATGGCAACCAGCGTCGACGGCGTCGAGGTCCACCGCTGGTCGACCGACCGCCTGCTGCGTGCCATCCCCACGCTGATCCGCGACCTGACCGCGTTCATGACCCTGCGGGCCGGCGATCTGCTGCTGGTCGGCCTGCCGGGCGATGCGCCTCGGGTCCGCATCGGCCAGTCGGTCAGCGTGGCGGCCAGCGGCTTGCCGACGCTGGCGACCGTTTTCGCAGGAGCCCGCTCGTGAAGCGCGCACGCATCTACCATCGTGGCCGCGACTTGTGGGCGGTCGTGTCCGACGACGGCGCCACGCTCACCCTGCCGGATGGCGCGCGCATCGCGGCGGTCGATGCCCGATGGCTGCCGCCGGTATTGCCGGGCGCCTCCGTCTACGCGCTTGGCCTCAATTATGCCGATCACAACCGCGAGCTGGGCTTCGCGCCGAAGCTGGAAACGCCGCTGATTTTCCTCAAGGGCGGCAACGCCTTCGTCGGCCATGACGGCGACACCCCCCGCCCCGCCGACGCCAACCAGATGCATCCCGAATGCGAACTGGTGGCGGTGATCGGCCGGCCCGCGCGCAACGTCGCGACCGCCGACGCGCTGAGTTATGTCGGCGGCTATACCGTGGCCAACGATTATGCGATCCGCGAATATCTGGAAAATTACTATCGGCCCAATGCGCCCGTGAAGAACCGCGATGCGACCACCCCGATCGGGCCATGGGTTGTCGATGCCGCCGATGTGCCCGATCCGCAGGCGCTGGTACTCAGCACGCGGGTCAACGGGGTCGAGGTGCAGCGCGGTGCGACCGCCGACATGATCCTGGGGGTTGCGGGGCTAATCGAATATCTGTCCGCGCAACTGACCCTGATGCCCGGCGACATGATCCTGACCG
>CAXTOS010000132.1:0-6042 GCA_964245935.1 uncultured Novosphingobium sp. | reverse complement strand
GCACCGAAATGCAGCAGCAAAATCGGCAGGTAGGAGGTCAACGCATGGAGATAGCCAACCGAATTGCCCTCGACGCAGGTATGGAGCGGCAGCGTAATCAGCCCGACGATATCCCACGCCGCCGCCACCGCGCCGATCACGGTCAGCCCCACCATCACCCCCCGCCGCCGCCCGCGCGGTTCCATCAGCATGACCGCCAGCGGCATCAGCAGGGGCAGCAATCCTTGTGCATAGATCGTGTACATAAACGCGAAATGGTCGAGTGCCAGCCTGCCGATCCGGCCCTCCAGCCCCAGCCAGACCATGCCTTCGGTGAACTGGTGCAGCGCGAACAGCAGCGGCACCGCGGCGAACGGCAACGCGCGCGGTTCGCGCACCAGCCGCAGCGTCGCTACGCCGATCACCGCGATCACGGCGCTGGCGGTGAAGCTGGCGGTGGCGGAAAAGCACATCGGCGCTTGCTAGGGCATGATGCGATAAGATAGCATCGCACCATGCCCTAGAGTCTTTATGTTCGCGTGATTCAAGAACAAAAACCGGTACCCACTTTTTGTCATCACGCTCTAGGGGGAACCATTGGCGCACGCAATCGCTACCAACCGCTACCGCTCAGCCCTCGCCACTTGACATTCCCCCCGTCTCGCCGCTTTTGCGCCGCAATCGTGGGCCACAGCGCCCTGAACCCTCGGGGAGCATACCCATGAATCGCGTTCAAATCGAAGCCCGAGTCGCCGAACTGATCGCGCCGTTCAACAAGAAGGGCGTAGCCATCACCGATGCCTCGACCTTTGCCGGCGACCTGGAATTCGACAGCCTGACGGTGATGGATTTCGTCGCCGCGATCGAGGATGAGTTCGACATCATCATCAGCATGAACCAGCAGGCCGAAATCGAAACCTATGGCCAGCTCGTCGATGCCGTGGTCAAGCTGGGCAACGCATAATGTCGGAAACAATCGACAAGATCGACCTGTTCTCCAAGTTCGACGGCATGATCGGCTTACGTGAAAGCGTGCGCGGGCCGGGGCGCGAGGATCCGTTCGGGCTGGTCATGGAACAGGTGATCTCACCCACCGTCGCCATCTGCAACGGGCGCGAGACGATCCTGCTGGGCACTTACAATTACATGGGCATGACCTTCGACCCGGACGTGATCGCAGCGGGCAAGGCGGCGCTGGACGCGTTCGGATCGGGCACCACCGGCAGCCGGGTGCTCAACGGCACCTATGCGCCGCACAAGGATTGCGAAGCCGCGCTGCGCGAATTCTACGCCATGGATCATGCCATGGTGTTTTCTACCGGCTATCAGGCCAACCTCGGCATCATCAGCACCATCGCCGGCAAGGGCGATTACATCGTGCTCGATATCGACAGCCACGCCTCGATCTGGGATGGCTGCAAGCTGGGCGATGCCGAAGTCGTGCCGTTCAGGCACAACGACATCACCGCGATGGAAAAGCGCCTGAAACGCATCCCGGAGGGCGCGGGCAAGCTGGTCGTGCTGGAAGGGGTCTATTCGATGCTGGGCGACATCGCCCCGCTGAAGGACATGATCGCCGTCGCCAAGGCCAATGGCGCGATGGTGCTGGTGGACGAGGCGCATTCGATGGGCTTCATCGGCCCCCACGGTCGCGGCGTCGCCGAGGACCAGGGCGTGCTGGACGACGTCGATTTCGTCATCGGCACCTTCTCCAAATCGGTCGGTACCGTCGGCGGCTTCTGCGTGTCCAACCACCCCAAGTTCGAAATCCTGCGTATGGCCTGCCGGCCCTATGTATTCACCGCCAGCCTGCCCCCCAGCGTCGTGGCCACCGCTGCCACCAGCATCCGCAAGCTGATGCACGCGGGGAACAAGCGCGGGCATCTATGGGAAAATTCGCGGGTGCTGCACGCGCAATTGGCCGCGCTCGGTTTCAGGCTGGGCACCGAAATCCCGCAAAGCGCGATCATCGCGGTAATCATGCCCGACCTGGAAGCCGGCGCGGCGATGTGGCAGGCGCTGATGAAGGAAGGGCTCTACGTCAACCTCGCCCGCCCGCCCGCCACGCCCGCGAACATGACGCTGCTGCGCTGCTCGCTGTGCGCCGAGCATTCGGCCGAGCAGGTAAAGGTGATCATCGGCATGTTCGAACGCGCGGGGAAGAGCGCGGGGATTATTTAGGTACTACAAGGGGTTCGGGAGGGGGGTACTTTAGGACCCGCGACACCGCGCGCCTTCAATGGATACTGATTTCCCCATCCACTGCCCGCCATTCGGTCGGCCCGATCAACTTTTGATGCGCGATCCGTACCGAATGCAGCACGGCATCGATATCGCGTCGCCAGAAATCCAGGAATCGCTTCAGTTCGGGGAAGCGCGGGGCTAGATCATATTGCTGAAGCAGGAATTGCTGCAACAGGCTGGGGTGATCGGGCATGTAATAATGGATGTGGATCGTAGCCAGCCCATAGCCGGCAAGTTGCATGCGCAGGTCGCTCTGGTTCATAGACATTCCCCGAAAAGGCTGAATGGCCGGACCAAAAGGCTAACCCGAATGTATTAATTTGGCGAGTGGCCCGAGCGGCAGCCTGGCGATTTTGGTGCAGTGCAACATTTTTGTTACACCTGCCCGATTCAGGTGGCGGAGATTGCCGCTGCCGCAGCCGCCGGGCCGGTCACGGCGCAACTCGACGGGTGATGGCCGCCAAGCAGCGAGACGGCAAGGAAACCCGCCGCCACCAGCGCCAGAAACCCGGCGACCGCCCAGGCCAGGTAGCGATCGATCCAGGCCTTGATCGGCGCGCCGAACAAGCGAAACAGCACGCCGACGGTCATGAACACGGTTCCGCGCGAGATCACGCTGGCCAGCAGGAATGGCGCGATCGGCACGGCGATGAACCCGGCGGTGATCGTGATCAGCTTGAACGGGATCGGCGTCATGCCTTTGAGGACGATGATCCAGAACGCATTTTCACGCAATGTACAGGCCATGGCCGGAAAGCTCTTCTGGAGCCCGAGCGCGTGCAGCAACGGAACCCCAAACGCGTTGAAGGCGAAATGCCCGATCGCGTAGCCGACCAGGCCGCCGATTACCGAAGACAGCGTCGTGATGGCGGCAAAACGCACCGCCCGGCGCGGCTGGGCCAGGCACATCAGCCCCAGCAGGGGATGCGGCGGAATGGGAAACATGCTCGATTCCAGAAAGGCGAACAGCGCCAGCCACCATTCGGCGCGGCGATCCTCCGCCTTGGCCATCGTCCATTCGTAAAGTCGGCGCAGCATGCAGGCCCCCTGGCAGTGATCGGCGCCCGTTTAGGCCATTCCGGAGCGAAATTGGTACTGGTTTCTCAAAACGCCCCGCGCTCGATGGTTTGCAAGCATTCAGGCGTCTCCCGCGACGGCGAGCCGGCAAGCCGGCTGGCTGCACAGTACAATACCAGCCATTTTCTCTAACGACACCCTGATATTGCGGCATTTTCGCAACAGTGTCGATGATTGGTGGCTTGCGCGCATCTATTGATACGGTTAAACCACTGGACCGAAATTACTGTCAATGAATACGAACAAGGGGAATCCGTCATGCGGAAACTGATCATTGCGATGGCACTGGCCTCGACGGCCTTGGCCGCGCCGGCGCTGGCCCGTGACCAATCGTGGTATATCGAAGGCGATGGCGGCGCAACGATCCTCGAAGACCAGCACATCAACGCCTCGCCCGGTTCCGGCGGCGCGGACATCGGAACGTACAAGACCAAGGTCGGCTACGATTTCGGTGGCACCATCGGTTATGATTTCGGCGTGTTCCGCCTTGAATCCGAAGCGAACTACAGCCGCGCGAAGGCCAAGCAGTTTACCGATACTGCCGGCAATATCGCCTATGCCGGCAAGGGCGTCCTGGGCGGCAGCACCCGCATCCTGGACTTCATGGCAAACGGGCTGATCGATTTCGGTCCGGATAACGGCCTCCAGGGCTTTGTGGGTGGCGGCGTCGGTGTGGCACGCGTCCAGACTGCCGTGCGCACCCAGGTTGCTCCAGATAATATCAGAGATTCCTCGACCGGGTTCGCCTTTCAGTTGCTCGCCGGTGTGCGCGTACCCGTCACCGATCATTGGGATGTCGGCATCCGATATCGTTACCTTCAGGCGGAAAATGCCAACAAGTTCATCACCGACAAAGGCCAGTCGGTGCGCGACCGGGTAAGGTCGCACACGCTGCTGGCGACGCTGACCTACAATTTCGGAAGCCCGGTACCACCCCCGCCGCCTCCCCCGCCCCCGCCGCCACCTCCCCCGCCGCCCCCTCCGCCCCCGCCGCCTCCGCCTCCGCCGGTGTGCAACAAGGGTCCGTACATCGTGTTCTTCGACTGGGATAAGTCGAACATCACGCCTGAAGCCGCAACCATTCTGGACAGCGCGGTTCAGGCCTACGGCAATTGCGGGTCGGTGCCGATCATGTTGGCCGGCTACACCGACCTTTCGGGCACGCAGAAGTACAATCTGGGTCTCTCGGCTCGCCGCAACGAGGCGGTCACCGCGTATCTGACTGCGCACGGGATCGCCGCTGCGACGATCTCCAGCCAGGCCTTCGGCAAGCTCAACCCGCGCGTCCCGACTGCTAACGGCGTGCGCGAACTGCAGAACCGTCGCGTGGAAATCACCTACGGACCGGGTTCGGGCAACTAAGCTCGAAACCATCGACTTGATGAGGGGCCGGAGCAATCCGGCCCCTTTTGTTTTGCAGGGTCACCGATCTGGTATAAATCCTTCCGGCACGGGCAGGGCAATCGCGTTTACCCTGTCCGTCATCCTGACGAACTGTTGGATTCCAGATGCGATTGCCTTCCCGTTTCGGGAGCAATCAGGCGCAGGGCCTAAACCGCGATCGGAAACTTGCGCGAGCAGAACGCGCAGTCGACGGTGATCATCCCGTCATCGCCGCGCATCGAGGCTCGTTCTTCCTCGGGAAACCGCGCCAGCACATCCCGGTAATGATCCGGCGTGCAGCGGCAGCCGCGCGTCAGCGGCGCGGCTTGGGTCACCCGTACTTCGGCTTCATCATGAAACAGCCGCCAGATCAGATCTTCCAGCGGCAGGGTGGGGTCCACCAGTTCATCCGCTTTCGTACTGCCGGCCAGCGTGGCGACATGTTCCCACTCGGGGTGCGCCAGATTGACGTGCAGACGCTCGCGCCCTTCTTCCCCTTCGGCCAGATGCTGGACCAGCAGTCCACCGGCGACGCAACGGCCATCCACCGCACGCACGCCCAGCCGGATCAGCGTAGGCACTTGTTCGGACTGCGCGAAATAGGCCTGGCAGGCTTCCGCCAGCGTCGCGCCTTCCAGCGGCACGATGCCCTGGTAGCGCTGGCCGGTGCCGCCCAGATCGAAGGTGATTGCCAGATAGCCCTGGCCGAGCAGGGCATATAGCGAGGGGCGCGCACCCAGCATTCCCAGGCGCCCGGCATCATGCTGGACATAGCCATGCAATTCTCCGCCGCGATAATCGCACACCAGCAGGTCGACGACGCCCCCTTCGGTCTGGGCCTGCATCGTCAATTGACCATCGCCATCCTTCAGCAAGGCGCCGAGCAGCGCCACCAGCACCAGTGCCTGGGCCAGCAGGTCGCGCAGCACGGGCGGATAGTCGTGCGCGGCCAGCACCTGGTCCAGCACCGGCCCCAGCCGCACCGCCCGCCCGCGCGCATTGCGCGCCGGGATGGTAAAGGACAGCATTTCGTCCATCCCAGGCCCGGTGTCCGATGCAGGAAACGCGCTCACAGCTGACCGAACACCCAGCGCAACACCGATTTCTGCGCGTGGATGCGGTTTTCCGCTTCATCCCAAACCACCGACCGCGCGCTGTCGATGACGGTGTCGGTCACTTCCTCGCCGCGGTGGGCCGGCAGGCAATGCATGAATACCGCGTCATCGGCAGCCGCGGCCATCAACGCATCATCGACCTGATAGGGGTTCATTGCCAGAATCTTGGCCTCGCCGCCCGGCTGGCCCATCGATACCCAGCAATCGGTGATCACCACTTGCGCGCCGGACACCGCCTCGCGCG
>CAXTOS010000131.1:0-6049 GCA_964245935.1 uncultured Novosphingobium sp. | reverse complement strand
CGGCCCCGAACCGACGATCAGCAGGCGCGTGGTGTGAACGGTCATCGCTTGAACTTCCCTCTTGGCCCCGGCGGCAAACTGAACCCAGCGGACTCTTCGCCCCCGCCCCCCCCCGCGCGCCGGGGTTGGTCGGGTTGTACCGCAAGGGAGGGCGCGAGGCTCTCGCCTCGCTCCCTCGCCTGTCTTGCAGAAATCGGTGGTTCAAACCGCCTGCGGGAGTTCTTCGCTGCCGAACAAGGCACGGCCATAGATGTGGACCGCCATCTCGGACATCACCAGAGCGTGACGGCTCGACATTTCGCTGTCGCGCCAATAGCGCTGCAATGGGCTGGATTCGACAAAGCTGCTTGCACCATTGACGCTCATCAGCCGGTTGATGGCCCCGCGACACAGCTTGGAAGCCTGGCCCGCGTCCATTCTGATACGCGCCCGCGTCATGGTATCGGGTTGTTCCAGACGCTCCGACCAGACGTCGACATCGGCCGCAGCGCGGGCCAGCAACAGATAAGCCTGATCGACTTCGCATACGGCATTCGCCAGTTCCATCTGATGGGTCGGCGATTCGCTGACTTGCGGGAAGATGGTGTAGGCTACTGATTTGGTTGCACTTTTTTCGATGGTGTGTTCGATGACCGCACGCGCCATGCCGATGTGCATTCCGGTCAAGGCTATTTCACTCAGGCCAAAGAACGCGGCATAGTCGAGTGGTTCCTGCGACGCGGCACGATAATAATTACCGGTCGCCAGATTGCCGAACGGTTGAATGCGGTAATAGGGGATGAAAACGTCGCGTACGACCAATGTATTGCTGCTCGTTGCCCGCATTCCGGCGGTAAACCAGCTCTCTTTGATGGTAACTTCGCTTATCGGCACCAGGCCGAGGCCGATATCGGGAGCCTCCGCCGGGTCCAGGCGCATATCAAGACCCAACGTCGTCCAGTCGGCGTTCGCCGAACCGGATGCGTAGGGAAAATCTCCGCTGACCCGGATACCCTTCACGCCATCTACTTCCACGTGCTCCGACGTGTAATTTTTCGGTGTCTGAAACACGCCGCAAATGGCGACATCGGGATTGTCGGTAAATACATCGGCCTGACATTCGGGCGAAAACAGGCTGGCAAACCAGTTGCCCGCGCCCAGCAGGCCGACCGCCCAAGCCGCCGCACCATCCGCCCGGCCAAGCTCCATCAAGACATCAAGAAATGTTCGCATGTTGCAGCCCATACCGCCCAGCCGCTTCGGCGTTACGACTCGGAAGAGATCGGCGTCGCGCAAAGCTTGCACGACTTCCGGAGCGAGCGCGCGTAATTCTTCGCCCGCTTGCGCATATTGGCGGATGAGCGGCGCCAGTGCTCGTGCCCGGTCGACAATCTCCTGATCGGCGATCGGGGCGATATCGAGACTTTCCGCCCCGGTCCCGGCGTAAATCGGCAAAACCTTGCGTCCGACCGCCACAGCAGGGGAAATTTTTTCGGCTGCATAATTCATGATGAAACTCCGCTTTGTGGACCAATCAGGAGATATAAATATCCAGAAAAATTCTATTGAGATATATAGTCATGTTTGCCAGGCCTGCCTGGGGAAATAGTCCATCTACCGATCAGATTCCCCGCTGGTCGCTGTTCCGACAATCCTGCGCGATCGGCCCCAGCCGCATCGCCTGCCGCAAGCAGCGACCATAGGCTGGCTTTATTAAGCTGAACCTGGTTTTGATCCCAATTCGCTCATCGAAAAAGGCCCCAAAACTCGGGAAACGACTGTACTGTCGCGGCTATCGCACCATGGTTCGGGCTTGCCAAACGAACGCGTGTTGCGCCCTGCGGTGAAATCCATCATGTCTGCAAACCGATCGATGGCCGGCAACGGCCGGCAACCGCGGCAATTGCGACGGCCAATGCCTAAATTGTAACACTGCCGGTGTAGGCTGTTCGCGATCGCAGCGGCCTTGGTGCAGTTGCTTCTGTCGTTTTCAGGCCTTTCCTATGCCCCTGATACGAGCCAACTTCCAATCCAGAGCAATAAGTAGCAAACGGCGAAATCGTGTCAATTTCGCGGCCGACATGCTTATTGCCGAAAGAATAATGAACGATTCGTGCAGAACGATAATAATATCATAGGGGAGAGGTCACCTTCTACTTGAGGCGACCCGTGATGATCTGCTGTTTACGCGACAATGCCCAACCGGCACCACATCGTGGCCGGCATCCGGCGCGCCCGATCGATGGCCCGGCTGCGGTCATCGCGCGCCGGCCCCGGTCGTCCGTTTGCCTCGCGGCGCGCGGGCGCTATGGCGCACCATCGGTTGCGCTCAGGACAAGAGGTTGTTGATGAAACGTTCAGGATTTTTTGCCGGCCTCGTGCTGCTTGCCGCGGGCTGCCATCAGCAGGCCGCCCGGCAGGATGCGCCGGCGGGCGATACCGGCCAGGCAACAGCGCCGGGTACGGCGACGATCCTGACCAACATCAACACCTCGGATACCAGGGAAGATGCCGGATATGCGGTTCCGGGCGAAAGCCTGGCGCAGGAAGCGGGCAAGTCGACGCTGGGCAAAGCCGCACCCAACGCGACGATGAAGACCATCGACGGGGATACCATCGATCTGGCCAGGATTTACGGCAAGAAGCCCGTCTATATCAAGTTCTGGGCAACATGGTGTGTCCCCTGTCGCCAACAGATGCCCGCGTTCGAAAAGATTTACGAGACGATGGGCGACAAGATGCAGCTCATCGCCATCGACATCGGCTTGAATGACGATGTTGCGTCGATTCGCGGTTTCCGCCAGAAATATGGTCTCAAGATGCCGATCGTGCTGGACGATGGCCGGTTGGGCACGCTGTTCAACCTGCGCGTCACCCCGCAGCATGTGTTGATCGGCAAGGACGTCCGGTTCGACTATATCGGTCACGCGGACAATGCCGAACTGGCGCAGGCGATCCAGAAGGCGGTGGCCGAGGGGCCGGCCGCCGGTACCATCGCGACCGCCACCAACGTCGCGGCGGCCCAGACCGTCACCCCCGGCCAAAGTCTACCGGCAATTTCAGTCAAGACGACCGACGGCGCGACAGTGGCCCTCAAGGCCCGACCGGGTCGCCTGCTCGCGGTGGAGGTGTTCTCGAGTTGGTGCGAGTGGTATCTCAAGACCAATCGGCCCGAAGCATCGGCGACCTGCGCCCGCACGCGGGTCGCTATCGCGGCGATGGCGCGAACCGATCATGGCGTCGACTGGCTGGGCATCGCCGGCGGTCCCTGGGCAACGGCGGACGACCTGCATGATTACCAGAAGAAAAACGGCGTCACCATTCCGCTGGCCCTCGATAAATCGAACCGGATTTTCAGGCTGCTGGGGGTAAACGACATCCCCACGATCGCGCTGATCGATGCGTCAGGCCGCCTGATCAAGCTCATCGGTCCGCATGATCCCGATCTTGCCGGCTCGATCCGGGCCGTCCAGCATTCGCTCAAGCCGGGGATCCAGAGCTGATGCGCGGCACCTCATCCAACGGTCGCGCCGGCTTGCCGCGCTGGCAGCAGGCGGCCCGGTTATGGTGGGCTGGCCTAATGCTCGCCGGCGCCTGGCTGTGCAGCATTCCGGCCGCGGCCCAGGTCGCCGGGCCGCAGGCGCACCATCTCGCCGTCAGCCTTGTCGCTGACAGCATTCACCCCGCCGCCGGCAGCGATATCACGCTGGCCATCGTCATGCGGCCGCAGCCGGGTTGGCATGGCTATTGGCACACCCCCGGCGACGCCGGCTTTGCCGCGAAGCTGACCTGGACGCTGCCTTCGGGCATTTCCGCAGGCACGGAGAGCTATCCTGTGCCGGGGACGCTGCTGATCGATGGCATGATGAACCATGTCTACGATCATGCCTATGCCATCCTGGTGCCGGTGCACATCGCGCCGGGCCTGGCGAGCGGAACGGCTTTGCCGCTGGCGCTCAAGATTTCCTATCTCGTGTGTACGCCACAGGTTTGCGTGCCCGAATCAGCGGATGTCGCGACCAGCCTGACGGTCGGCGATGGTGCCAAGGCCGCCGCAACCGCCGCGGATTTCGCCGCCTGGCGCGGCGCCATGCCCATGCCGCTGAATGGTCCGGCGCATTTTGCGATAACCGACGGCAAGCTGCGGCTGGCCCTGCCACTGCCAGATCCGAGCACTCTTTCGAACCCGCATCTGTTCGTCGATGGTGCCGATATCGTCAATTTCTCGGCCCATCAGGCCTTTTCGCGGAGCGGGGCCACCCTCATCGTGGAAACCGCCGCCGCCGGGCCGGCGCCCGATCACTTCGATGCGGTGCTGAGCCTGAACGGAACGCAAGGCATATCGGTTCATGCGCAGCCGGGACCGGTTCCGGCCAATGGCGTGCCGCTGGCGAGCGGGGGTGCCGATCAGTCGCCGGCCACCCCCACAACTACAAACGTCTACCTCCTGACGCTGATCGCATTTGGCGGGGCGGTGCTGGGCGGGCTGATTTTGAACGTCATGCCCTGCGTATTCCCGATCCTGAGCCTGAAAGCGATGAACCTGGCCCGCAGCGGGCAGGACGATGCTGCGGCAAAACAGGAGGCCGTGGCCTATTCGGCCGGCGTGATCGTGATCTGCGTGACACTGGGCGGGTTGATCCTGGCCTTGCGCGGGGCGGGAACGCAAGTCGGTTGGGCGTTCCAGCTGCAAAGCCCCGGGGTGATTTTCGCGCTGATCCTGCTGGTCGGCGCGATCGCCTTCAATCTCACCGGGCTGTTCGAACTGGCCTCGGTATCGACCGGCTCGGGCCTGACCGCAAAGAAGGGCTGGACCGGCGCGTTCTGGACCGGCGCGCTCGCCGCGTTCGTTGCCACACCCTGCACCGGGCCGTTCATGGCCGCAGCACTGGGCGCGGCGCTCGTGCTCCCGACAGTGGCGGCCTTGCTGATCTTCTTTGGTCTGGGGATCGGGCTGTCGTTGCCCTTCCTGGCGATCGGTTTCATTCCGGCGTTCCGGCGCGCCCTGCCAAAACCCGGCAATTGGATGGTGACCTTCCGGCACGCCCTGGCCTTGCCGATGTTCGCCACCGCGCTGGGACTGACCTGGGTATTGGGCAACCAGTCGGGTGCGGCCGGTATCGTGCTGGCGCTGGCGGCCCTGCTGCTGTTTTCGCTCGGGCTGTGGGGCACGGGCCTGCGGCAGCGCGCGGGCAAGTCCTACGCCTGGGTGCCCGGCCTGGCGATGCTGCTGCTGGGGCTGCCGCTGTTGTTGGTCCTGCCCAGGACCCCCGCAAATGCCGGGACCGCGGCGACGGCGTCCAACCCGTCGAGGCTGGCCTTCGACAGCGCCAGGCTGGCCGCGTTGCGGGCCAAGGGCACCCCGGTGTTCCTGTATCTGACGGCGGACTGGTGCCTCTCGTGCAAGGTCAATGAACGGATTGCGATCGACCGCGACGTGACCCAGGTCGCCTTTGCCAAGGCCGGCGTCGTCACGATGATCGGCGACTGGACCGGCGGCAACGCCGACATCACCCGCTTTCTCGCGCAGAATGGCCGAACGGGCGTGCCGATGTACATCTGGTACGCTCCAAACCAGGACGGCGTCGTCCTTCCTCAACTTCTATCCACGCAACTCCTGATCAATCTTGCGATGAAATCGCACACGTAAGCACCGCCGATCCGCAGAGCTTGCCCTGCAGATCGGTGCAACGCCTGACTACTGACTGACTAAAACAATACCGAACGCACACCGTGAATACACGGAATGCGCAATGCTGGCCCGCGTCTGGCGGCGCCAGCTGGCCATTCGGCAGAAGATCCTTGGGAAAGGCAAGTTCGGACAACGCCAGCTTAGGGGAATGACAATGAGGTATTCGGTCGCAGCTAACTACAGCAATGGCACATCGTCGAACCAAGACCGCTCGGGCCGGCTACGCCGATCGCTGCGATATCTGGCCTTGGCCGGTGTCGCACCAGCAGTCGTGACGATCACCGCAGCGCGGGCGGAAACCACCGCGACCAATACCGGCGCCGCCGGCGCGACAGCCGACGCCAGCGCGGCTGTCGCGGACAGCGGGCCGCAGCCTGG
>CAXTOS010000130.1:0-6213 GCA_964245935.1 uncultured Novosphingobium sp. | reverse complement strand
AGCGCCGGGGCGGGCCGTCAGGCACCGAAGCGATCACTTCGATGCGCTGCGGCGGATCGAACAGCAGCAGTGGCCGGCGCGGCGGTTCGCCGGCTTCGCGCGGCAGGGGGCTTGGCAGCGCAGGGCCGGCCTGCACCGGGCCCAGCGTCCCGGCGCGCTCGGGGATATGGCTGTCGGCGCCGGTGAAGCGCAGCACGCTGCCCGCACCGTAGCGCACCGCCAGCCGGTCGAGCAGCGGGCCTAGCTCTTCTCCCCTCCCGCTTGCGGGAGGGGCCGGGGGTGGCCACTTGTTCTTCCTGGGGGCATTTGAAGAAGAAGAAGAAAGGTGCCCACCCCCAACCCCTCCCGCAAGCGGGAGGGGCTTAAGCGGCATTTCGGCCAGCGGCTCGCTGCGCGGCACCGCCAGATCGATGGCATCATAGCCAAAGCCGGGATCGAGCGGATCGGCCAAGCTGTCGATGCGTTCGCGCAGCAACCGCATGACCAGCGCCGGATCACGGGTCGGGGCGCTTGTTTCCACCGCCAGCCGGGCAATATGGCCGTCGCTGCGGTGCAGGCGCACGGCAAAGGCGCGGCCCCCGGCAGCGCGATCGGCAAGCTGGGTTGCCGCCCGCACCAGCAGCATCTCGATCGTGTCGAGGACATCGTCGGTGCGCGCGATCGGTTCGGCAAAGCGCTGGACCAGCGCGATCGGTTCGACCTCGCGGCGCGGCACGATATGCGGGTCAGCCTCGCCCAGCAAATGTTCCAGCAGCCGTACCAGTTCGCTGCCGAAGCGCGCGGCGAGCGGCGCACGCGGCAGTCCGGCCAGATCGCCGATGCGGCGAAAGCCGGCGCGGCGCAACGCCATCCGTGATTCTGGATCAATGGCCAGCGCGCCCAGCGGCAGCGCGTGCACGTCCCTGGCGCCAAAACGGGCCAGCGCGCGGGCGGCATCGGGAGTGTCGCCCAGCGCTGCCCGCGCGGTCACGCCCCGCTTGCCGAAACGCTGGACCAGGGCCGCCACCAGCGCCTGCTCGCCGCCATGAAGATGCGCGCAGCCGGTGATATCCAGCACCAGTCCGTGAAGCGCGGCATGCGGCGGATCGATGGCTACGCTGGGCGTATAGGCGCCGCACAGCTTCGCCAGTTTCTCCATCAGCGCGGAATCCCTGGCGGGCGCGAACGGCAGCGCCGCCAGTTCCGGTACCCGCGCGCGCGCTTCGCCCAGCCCCAGCCCGAGTGCCAGCCCCAGCCTGGCCGCGCGCGGATCGAGCGCAGCCAGGCGCAGCGTCCCGCGCTGGTGCTCGACCAGGGCAAAGGGCGCATCAGGCGGCACGATCCCCGCGCCCGATGTCTCCTGCGACGCCCGTTCCGCCGGCAGCCACGGCAGGCACAAGGCCAGGTAGCGCCGCATTGGGGGCTCGAGGCGTAGAAGATTGGAAAGATGCTGTGTCACGGTCCCATTCCATCTGGATATGCAATCCCTCGTGCCCACCGCGCTGGCGCAGCAGGGTCATGTCGAAAGCGGGGCGCGTAACCAGGCCGGTTGCCGAGGCATGGGCCACGCGCCAGCGGGTCTGCGCCGCACTGGGCACCGGTTGGGCCTCGCCACGCACCAGCCAGACCATCGTCGCGCGCTCCTGCGCGGCCAGGGCGAGACGGCGCGTGGCGGTGAGATCGAGCAAGGGCTGGCGCCCGCGCAACTCGATCAGCACCGTGCCCGCCGCGCCCTGCCGCACGCTGTCCAGTGCGGCACGCAGCACCGCCCGGCTGTCGGGCAGCAACAGCAGGGTGATGATCGCGGGATCGATACCCAATTCGATCAGCCCCGGACCATAAGGCCGGCTGGGACCGGCCAGCTCACGCACCCAGATGATCGGCCGGTTTTGCCCCCTTCCGTCCTGCGTGCAATTCAGCCACGCCACCAGCAGCGCCAGCGCCATGGCACCCGCCGCGTCCTCTCGCGCTGCGGCATAGGCTTCATGCAGTGCATCGCGGCGCAGCCCGCCCATCAGCCAGGCGTCCGCGGCAGTGCCCAGTGCCACGCGTCCCCCCGAAGACGAAGGGTGCGCAAGCGGCGTGGACGGGCGCAGGAAGATGAGCGAATCGGGCATGATGTTCGCTATATGTTCTAACCGGTTCCGGGCTGGCAAGCGAGTCCTATCGGTGCCTCGCCTTGCGGCACTTTTCGGGCTATGGAACAAACGCCCATCCGGAAACGTAGCAGCACCGGACAATTCTGATGGAGGAACCCTCATGCGCTCGCGAAATTCCGGGATATTACTGCTGGCGCCCCTGCTGGTTCTTCAGTGTGCCGCCGTTGCGGGTGCCCAATCCAGCGCCAGTTCCTCGAACCACAGCCTGAACAAGTCGCCGGGTGTCGTCGATGTCGCGGCCACGCCGTTGCGCGATGTGAATCTCAGGAAGACGAAAATCCCCCCGGTGCTGGAACGCGCCGCCGACGAGCCCTATGCGCTCGCCGGCCTTAATTCCTGCGGTCGCATCGTGGCCCAGGTGCGGCTATTGAACGACGCATTGGGCGGAGATATCGACGAGGAACATGCCCGCGGCCATGCCGTTACGGCGGGTCGCCTCGCGCAGTCCGTGGTCGATTCGCTGATCCCGTTCGGCGGCATTATCAAGGAAGTATCGGGTGCCAACGCCGGACAGCGCCGCCTGCAGGCGGCGGTCGCGGCCGGCTTTGCCCGGCGAGGATTTCTGAAAGGCGTAGGCTTGTCGCGCCATTGCCCGCCACCCGCACGGCCGGTTTGAGCCCACCGTATTTTTCATTTCGCAAGCAGTAAAGTGCCCACCCCGGCCCCTCCCGCAGGCGGTAGGGGCGATTTGGCAGCTTTCTTATTCTACCGTCACCGATCGTGGTGTTCGTTCTCGCGCCCTGGCGGGGAGGGGTGCCCCGGCGCGGGGTGGGCTTGCTCGGGATGCGGCGCTTCGGGATGGGGGGCAGGGGGTCTTGGCTCTGGGGGGCGTTGGGCCTCGGGCGGCCGTTGGACCGGCGGCCTTGGTTCCGGTCTTGCGGCGGGTGCAAGCTCCGGCGCGCGCTCACGGGCAGCGGGCACGAGTTGCGGGCGGTCGTGACCCAGGCCCTCGGTATGGACCCGCGCTTCCTGCACCCTGGCCGTCTCCGCCTGGTGCTGCGCCGCCAGGGCATGCAATTGCGCCTGATGGGCTGATGCCTGGGCTTCACGCTCCTGTGCTCGTTGGCGCCCGGCCAGTTCCTGCCGGGCTGCCGTATCCTGCTGATGGCGAACATCGGCGCCGATCCGTTCCCGGGCAGTTTGTTCCCGGGCTCCTGCCTCGCGCTGCGCGGCGGCCTGTTGCTGGGCGGCTCTCGCTTCCAGCCGCTGGCTGACCTGGGCTTGATGACGGGCCTCGTTCTGCGCGGCCAGCTGCTGTTCTCGCGCTGCTGTTGCCTGGGCGGCGCTATTCGGGTTCTGGCGAACGGGTGACAAACCGCCTTGCGGCCCACCCCTGTCCTGCCCGTTGGCGTCATGGAAATGCGCCGGGCCTGGCCCCGCAACACCCGGCTGCCCAAAATTGCCGGGGCGATGCCCGTCCGGCACCGCCGGCGAACCAGGCTGGCGGGAAATGGCCACAGGCTGGCCCGCATCCGGTCGACGGGGGCCTGCGCCAACAATAGCGCGTGCGCCGACGGCAGCCAGCGCCGCTGGCGGCGAGCCGGCCAATCCGCGCGACTGCCAGCCGGAAAACTGCTGCGAAACCTGCTGGCGCTGCTGATGCTCCTGCTGCCAGCCGGGTTGCTGCGACGGGTCGTTCTGCGCATGATAGGCCTGCCACGCCGACTGCCGGGCGCGGTCGGCGGCCCAATTGGCTTGCGCGGCGCTGAACTGCGCGCGCCGCGCCGCCCAGTTGGCGGCTACCACGCCCTGATGCCGGCGCTGGTCCGAGGCCTGGCGAAGCTGCTGCCCGCGCGAGAAATACCGCGACGCCTGGTCGCGATAGCCGCCATACCGGTCGGGCGGCACCAGCGCGCCACTCAGCGCATAGACCGCCACCAGCGCGGCGCCGGCATAGGCATAGCTGTAATCATGCGTGCGCACGAGATAGGGATAGCGCGCGCCCGGCTGATAATAATAATAGCGATACCCGCCATCGACCGGTTCGGCATAGCGATAATCGCCGCCGCCGGTCTGCCAGACCCAGGGCGAGACGCCATCATCATTATCGTAATCGTAATCGGGCGGGGCGTCGCCGATCTCGTCCTCGATATCGCTGGCCCGGTCGAGATAGGCATACGCTTCGCGATCGTTCGCCGGGCGGCCCACATTGACATAGCGCCGCACCGGCAACGCGGCGACCGGCGGCGCGGTGGTGAGCTGGCCGGCAGGGCCGGTTTGCATCGGCAGCGCCGCGGGCAGCGCTGGCAATCCGCTGTCCGGGCCAAGGCTGGCGGGACTGGGGCTGGCGGTGGCCGCGCTCATGTCCTGCGCGGATTTGTTGCAACCCGCCAGCGCCAGCGCCAGCAGTGAAATGGACATCGTTGCATGGCGATAGCGGGGCATGTCCGTCTCCATTTTCGGCTCTGGCAGACCATGGCGAACCCGCCATGAACCATTGGTGTCCAAAGCGTTCAGCGGAGCGAATGTTCCTGTTGGCCATCGCGCGCCGGTCGCGCTCAATCCATCAGCAGGATCGAAATACGCCGGTTGCGCGGGTCGCCGGGATTGTTCTGCACCAGCGGTTCGCGGTCGGCGACGCCCTCGATACGGGCAAAGCGCGGTTCGGCAATGCCGTCGCGCATCATGGCCTGGCGCGTCGCCTCGGCCCGCCCCGCGGAGAGCGACCAGTTGTTCGACCCCGGCGCGCCGCGCCCCAGGTTGCGCCAGGCCAGGGCGTCGGTATGGCCACGGATCGTCAATCCGCCGGTTTCATCGTGCACCGTTGCCGAAATGACCTGCAGCAGCGCGGCGGCGTCGGGCGTAAGGATCGTCGTGCCCAGCTCGAACATCGAAAAATCGGCATCGTCGACCAGATCGATGCGGATACCTTCCGACGTCGGGACCAGCCTGACGATCTTGTTCAGGCGCTTCAGCCGATCGGTCGCGGCAAGATTCACGGACAGTTTTTCGACCAGTTTCTTCTGCATGTCGGCCACGCGCTTGATATTCGATCCGCCCTCTTTCGGGCCGCCGGTGGCATCGCGCGGGATGGTGATCGTCTTGGTCCCGGTCTGGCCGGCACGGTGCGGGTAATTGTCGACATCGGTGATCGACGACCCGCCGAGCAGCCCGTTAGAGCCGGCGCTGCCCTGTTTCATCTTGACCAGCGTCGGGGTGAAATAATCGGCGATGCCCTTGCGCTGCTTTTCGGTGGTCGCACCCAGCAGCCACAGCAGCAGGAAGAAGGCCATCATCGCGGTCACGAAATCGGCATAGGCCACTTTCCACGCGCCGCCATGATGACCGGCGGCGACGATGGTGATTTTCTTGACGATGATCGGCCGCGGCGGTTCATTCTTGCCGGGCTTGGGCGCGGCCATGGCTTATCGGCCACGCAGGGCGTCGAGCAGTTCGGACAGGCCCGGGCGAAAATCATGCCCCAGCCCGGACCTTGCGCTTTCCACCACCAGCGGCTGCGGCCAGCCATGCAGGCTGGCGATGATCACCTGCTTGACCGCCTGGAAAATCTGTTCGTCGGCCTCCAGCACCTGTTTCAGCCGCCCGGCCATTGGCGAGACCATGCCATAGGCCAGCAGCACGCCCATGAACGTGCCGACCAGCGCCGAACCGATCATCCCGCCCAGGATCGCCGGCGGCTTGTCGATCGAGCCCATGGTCTTGACCACGCCCAGCACCGCCGCGACGATGCCCAGCGCGGGCAGCGCGTCGGCCAGGTTCGACAAGGCGTGCTGCGGCTCGTGCATGTCGTGGAAATGGGTCTTCATGGCATTGTCCATCACGTCTTCGACGGCGTGCACTTCCAGCGTGCCGGAAGACACCACGATCAGCGTCAGCGTATCGCAGATCAGCGCGGTCAGCGCATGATTGGCCAGCAATCGCGGGTATTCGGCAAAGATTGCCGAGGATTTGGGATCGGCGACATGGCCTTCCATCGCCACCGGCCCTTCGCTGCGCAGCATTTTCATCAGCCGCGTGCTCAGCGCGATGACGTCGATATGATCCTGCCGGTTATGCCTGGGGCCCTTGAAGATCTTGCCGAACGAAACGCCGAATGCCTTCAGCCCGTGCAGCG
>CAXTOS010000129.1:0-6297 GCA_964245935.1 uncultured Novosphingobium sp. | reverse complement strand
CCGGGCGGGGGAGCGGGCCGGCACCGACTCGACGTAAGTCGGAAAGACTCTAGCGCTCGGTGATGCCCCCGACCGGCAGTCCCCATGGCGCGAATATCGCATGCGGTAGCACGGGCGCGGCCTGCGCCAGTACGGGGCCGGGGCGATGCCCCGACCACCGCTGCATCGCGGCCATTTCGGGCTCGGCACGCGTGAGGTTCGCCGTGTCCACCGCCCGCATCACGTCGCCGGGCATGCGATAAAAGATATGCGCGCCGATCCGTGCGACCCGCAGCCCCGACGCGGCCCAATAGGGCAGGACATAATCGGCATGATAATGGGTGGCACCGGCCACGCGGTCCGGGGCGACCCCGTTCATCACGGTTTCGGCGATACTGCGCGCGGTGACCAGCGTGGTGTCGGCCAGGCGGCGGCGGAACGAGCCATCGCAGGTGAAGGTGAACTGGCAACCGGTCAGCCGCTCCGACCCCTGGAACACCACGCCGCATACCGTCTTGGGAAAACGCGGATCGCGCATCCGGTTGAGGATCACCTGGCCGACCGCCTGCTGCCCCGCCACCGGCTGGCCGGCAGCCTCATACGCGATGGCCATGCTCATGCAGCCCAGCGCCCGGCCGCGATCATCGGGTCCGGCTGTCGTCTGCCTGTCCTGCGAAATTTCCTGGGCGCGGGCCAGACCCGGCACGAATGACCATGCCAGCAGGAACGGCGATGCCCCCCCGCGCCACCGTCTGGCTCGCCGCGGGCCCAACCCGGTCATGCCGGAAATTCGCCGGCCGTCGCCCTGCCGCCACACACCCGCCCCATTGCGGCAAGGCACCCATGATCGGCAGAGCGCAATCGCGGCTATGAAGTAAATCGAACCGAAGCAAAGGCGAAGCGCTTCACCCGGCCCGGAATGACATGCGCCTTCAGCCGGGTGCGCATTTCTTCCGCGCCTTCACCGGTGGTGCACACCAGGTGAGTACCACCCGACGGCAATACTTCGATGGCGCTGATGCTGACGCCGGCCTTGTTGCAACTGGCCACGACCCCGGCCTCCGGCATGGAAAGATTGATGGCGCGGCTCATATCGTTTCTCCGAAACCCAAGCCGCAAGGATACCGGCTGCTCGATCGACGCATACCTGCGCCCGCGTTCGCGCGATATAGTCATCTGACCGGAAAACGTTAAAATATCGCGCGTTGCAGCCTTAAATCCCGGCTGGCTGTGCAATCGGCTTTGCTCTAGCCTTGGCCGATGCCTCACGAAGACAATTTCAGCAGCCCGCCGGGCACCTGGACCGCCCCGCATACTCCCACATCGACGCGCGGCCAGACCATTGCCGGGGGCGCGGCCATCGCCCTGCTGGCTGTGGCGGGTCTGTGGACGCTGCGCCTGTTCCTGCCCGCACTGGGCTGGGGAGTGATCTTCGCGGTATCGCTGTGGCCATGGTTCGTGCGTTGCGCCGATCGCTGGCCGCGCGGTCGCCGGCTGGCCCTGCCCGCCGGCTTCACGGTGCTGATCCTGCTGGTGTTCGTCATTCCGCTGGCGATGGTGACGGCGGCGTTGATCCACGACGGTGCGGGCATCCGCCATTTGATCGACGAGGCGCGGCAACAGGGGCTGCCACCGCCACCTTTCCTCCGGCAGATGCCGTTGGGACCACAAATCGTCGGCTGGTGGCAATCCACGCTCAGCGTGCCCGGCGGCATCAACCATCTGGCACCGCACACCACCGGCTCTACCTCGCCGTTCGGCACGGAAGGGCGCATCATCAGTGGGTTGCTCCACCGCCTGCTGCTGATCGGCTTCATGCTGCTGGTGCTGTTCTTCCTGCTGCGCGACGGTGAAAAGATCGTCGCCGCCATGCGCATCGGCAGCCGCCGCGCGTTCGGACGCGCCGGAGAGAACGTGGCCGATCAGGCAGTCCAGGCGATCCGCGGCACGGTGAACGGCCTGGTCATCGTCGGCTTTGGCGAAGGCCTGATCCTGGGCGTGAGCTATGCCTTTGCCGGGGTCGTCCACGCCGCATTGCTCGGCCTGCTGACCGGGCTGCTGTCGGTGATTCCGTTCGGCGCGATGGTCGCGGTAGCGATCGCGATCGCCCTGCTGGTGGCGGGCGGCCGGATCGCCGCCGCCATCGTCGTGGCCGTGGTCGGCGCGATCGTGGTATTCCTGGCCGATCACTTCGTCCGTCCGGTGTTCATCGGCGGCGCGACCCGGCTGCCGTTCGTGCTGGTGCTGCTGGGCATACTCGGCGGCATCGAGGCCTGGGGCCTGATCGGGCTGGTGCTGGGCCCGGCATTGATCGCAGTGCTGATGCTGCTGTGGCGGGAATGGGTCGGGGCGGTGTCCGGACCGCTCAATCCCGCCCCGCGTGACGAGGCTGCCGACTGATATGGAAATATGCGGAGCAGCCGTTCGCTGATTTTTCAGGGTCCGCCGCGTAAGCCTGATGCCATGAACGCCATGCCTCAGCCCCGCCCGGACCACAGCGAGCACGCAGCGTCGGCCCCCCTGCCGGCCGAGAGCACCGCCAGCCTGGCCGATGCGATCAGCACCGGGCCGGACGCGCCGCCGCCACACCTGCTGTGGGCAACGCTGGAATCGGCCTACGCCACGCCGGAGCAGAACCCTGCCGTCCCGGACGAGGAGCGCCTGCCGTTATATATCGCCCTGCCGATGGCTGTCGGGCTGTCCCTGGTGCTGTGGGTGATTATCGTGGAACTGGTCCTGATGCGCTGACCGTCGAAGAGGCGACCGGCAGCGCGATCCGCCGCACGCTGAGGATATGGACCGGTCTTTCCAGCATTTCACCCTTCAGTATTCCGCTGCCCGCCGTGAGCGATACGGGCGAATCGTATATCCGGCGCACCACATCCATTCCGGCCACGACCTGGCCGAATGCCGCAAAGCCCGCCTGCCGGTCAGGGTCTGCCGACGTGGGGTCGGCATCGAGCCCCGGCTGATCGGATAGCAAAATCGAGAAATCGGCGGTCGCCGTCCCCGGCGCGAACCGCGCCATCGAGATCGTGCCGGCCTTGTTCAGGATCCCGGTCACGCTGGTCGGCTCGTGCCTGACCGGCGGCAATATTTTGCGCGGATCGCCGCTCAGCCCACCCTCGATCAGCCCATTGGGCGCCGTCCCCCAGGCCAGACGCATCGCCCGGTAAAACGTCGCGCCATCGAGCCGGTGGAGATCGACGTAGCGCAGGAAATTGGCAGCCGTCGCGGGCGCATGCTTGCCGTCGATGGCCAGGTCGATCTCCCCCGCCTCGGTAACCATCGCCACCCCCACGGTATCGGCCAACGGGATCGGCGGCGGCAAGACGGCATGGTGACGCGGCGCGGCGGCCGTCAGAACGAGCAGGAATGGGGCCAGGGCGGGGGCGAATCGAAAAGCCATGACGGCATGATGACGCCTGCGCGGCGAAATACCAGAGAACGATGATACGATGGAAACGGCTCCGGGCGCTCAACCTGACTGCGACCTTATCGGAGCGCTGCGTCGGCCAAGTTCGCGCGATCCTATGGCCATACTCCCTTTAAGCTACCGTTTTCGCAAGGTTCCTAAATCAACCCCCGCGCCACCAAATCCGCCTCCAGCCCCACAGCATTGATGAAGCGATGCGTTTGCCAGCCACCGGCATCGGCCGCGGCGATGTTGGCCGCGCTGTCGTCGATGAACAGCATCTCGCCCGGTGCATGGCCGAACCGCGTGGCGGCCAGTGCATAGATCGCCGGATCGGGCTTGGTCAGCCGTTCATGGGCGGAGACGACGATGCTGCGGAAATGGTCGAGGATCGGAAAGGTCGGGCGGAACATCGCCCAGCTATCCGCGCCGAAATTGGTGATGGCGTACAGCGGAATGCCACGCGCCGACAACCGCTCCACCAGCGCGTGCGTGCCGGCCACCGGACCGGGCACGGTTTCCAGCCAGCGCGGGCCATAGGCTTCGATCAATTCACGCCAGGCGGGAAATTCGGCGGAGCGCGCCGCGATCATCTCGGCGAGCGGCACGCCGGTATCGTGCTGGAAATGCCATTGTTCGCTGACGACCTGGCTCAGAAACCAGTCAAGCTCGACAGGATCGGCAATCAGCTGTTCATAAAGGGCGCGGATCGACCACTGCACCAGCACGCGGCCAATATCGAACACCACGGCCTGCGGTGCGGGGTTTGCATTCATGACTTTGTCGGCAAACCCCGGATCGCGACTGGATCAGCCCTGGCGCGCCTTGAAGCGGCGATTGGTCTTGTTGATCACATAAGCGCGGCCACGGCGGCGGATCACGCGGTTGTCGCGGTGACGGCCCTTGAGCGACTTCAGGCTATTGCGAATCTTCATGTTCTCACCTTAGCGGGCGGTCGCCGCTCAAAAATCGAAGCCGCGCCGTTATGTGGAACAGGCGGCCAAGTCAAGCTGTCAGGCCGGATCAGGCCCCCCGCAGCTCGGACAATTTGCGTTCCCACGCCAGCGCATGCGCGACGATCACGTCGAGATCGGCATATTTCGGCTCCCACGGCAGCGTCGCCCTGATCCTTCGGTTGTCCGAGATCAGCGAATCGGGATCGCCCGCGCGGCGCGTCTCGATCCGGCGCTCGATCGTCAAATTGGTCACCCGGTCCACGGCATCGAGCACTTCGAGCACCGAAAAACCGCGCCCATAGCCGCAATTCATCGTCAGCGACGGGCCCGGTGTGGCGATCAGCGCCTCCAGCGCCAGCACATGCGCGGCGGCCAGATCGGCGACGTGGATGTAATCGCGCACCCCGGTGCCATCGGGCGTCGCGTAATCGCTGCCGAACACGCTGACATGGCTGCGCTTGCCCAGCGCGGCCTCCACCGCCACCTTGATCAGATGCGTGGCCCCCGCCGTCGATTGCCCGGTGCGCGCCTGCGGATCGGCCCCGGCGACGTTGAAATAGCGCAACACGCAGAAACTGAGCGGGTGGGCGCGGGCCACGTCGCCCAGCATGATCTCGGTCATCAGCTTCGACATGCCATAGGGATTGATCGGCAATTTTTGCGAATCCTCCGCCACCGGCGATACTTCGGGCACGCCATATGTCGCAGCGGTGGAACTGAAGATGAAATGGGGGATGCCCGCCGCCACCGCAGCGGCGATCAGCGCCCGGCTTTTGGCGGTGTTGTTCTCGTAATATTTCAGCGGGTTTTCCACCGATTCGGGCACGATGATCGATCCGGCGAAATGCATCACCGCCCGTGTACCCTGTTCCGCGAAGATGCGCGCCAGCAGCGCCGCATCGGCGATATCGCCTTCATACAACGGCACGCCTTCGGGCACCGCAAAGCGAAAGCCGGTGGTCAGGTTGTCGATCACCGCCACCGGCCAGCCGGCGTCCTGCAGCGCCAGCACGGCATGGCTGCCGATATAGCCGGCACCGCCGGTCACGAGCACGGGGCATTTTTCGGTCTTGGCGTCACTCATCTCGGGGCCCTCGATCCAGCGGTTCATCCTGCGGCAAGCTGCCAGCACCTAGCCCAAAACGGGGTGACGTCCAGCTATCCTGACGGGAAATTTGCATGAAATCATTTCGCCTCCCCGCGCTGGCAGTGGCAACGCTGCTCGCCACCGTTGCCGGCCCGGTGCTGGCGTGGCCGGGGGATCGGGGGATCGGGGGCCGGGGGATGGGGGGCGGACCCTATGGTCCGGGCTGGAACGGTAACGGCGCCAGCAGCGATTCGCGCGAGGGCAAGGTGTCGGTCGACCACTTCCTGGCCCCGGACGGCGGCGCCGCGCTGCGGCAAGTGCATATTGCGGTCGTGGCTGCGCCCGGCGGCTCGGGCGACCAGCGCGAGGACGCAACCTTCCAGGCGGCGGTGATCGACCAGCTGGCCAAGGCCGGCTACGACACCATCAATCCCGATCCGCAAGGCGGACTGATCGCCGAAGTCCACGCCGCCCGCGATGTCGTCGAGCCCGAAGAGGCGAATCACAGCCCGGTCAGCGGCGAAATGGAAGCGGGCGTATCCAACCGCGGCTCCGGGTTCGGCCTGGGGGTGAATATGGACCTGACCAAGCCGCGCAAGGCGCTGATCGGCACCAGGCTGGAAATCACCATCCGCGACCGGGTCAGCGGCAAGGCGCTGTGGGAAGGCCGTGCCGATATCATCACCCGCGAAGGCGATTCGCACTGGATCGACACGGCGGTGGCCGGGCGGCTGGCCGGCGCGCTGTTCGAGCATTTTCCGGGTCCAAGGACTTAGAGCGGCACTGTTGCCTCCTCTGCCCATGCGCTAGGTTTCGTGGACAAAGGGTATCCAGAGCAATGCTGATGCGAGACTGACGAA